>JANNRF010000058.1:0-1849 GCA_031401135.1 Deltaproteobacteria bacterium
TCTCGATGCTCGGCGGCGCAACGGCGTTCATCGCGCTCACGGCGGAACTGCTCGGACGCGAGCTCGGGCGCCGGCGGCGCGGCGTGTGCGTCGATGTTTCGCTGCTCGAAGCCGCGATGTGTCTCACCGAGGTGGCC
The DNA here is from genome assembly GCA_031401135.1 of Deltaproteobacteria bacterium. Classification (GTDB taxonomy): domain Bacteria; phylum Myxococcota_A; class UBA9160; order UBA9160; family UBA6930; genus VGRF01. The sequence continues at coordinate 138 of JANNRF010000058.1, forward strand.
CCGATCGCCTTCTTCCAGGGCGCCGATCTGCTCCAGCGCCTCGGGCTCAATCGCTATCCGCCTAACTACCCGGCGACGATCTATGCGGCGAGCGACGGCTGGGTTGGCGTCACCGCGCTCACGCCGAAGCAGTGGCGCAACCTGTGCGGCCTGGTCGGCCTGCCCGAGCTCGCGCGCGAGGCGCGCTTTCGGACCTACGCGTTGCGGCTCGCTTCGGCCGACGCGCTCGACGCGCTGTTCGCGCCGGTCTTTCGGAAACGCAGCGCGGAGGCTTGGATGCTCGCGGGGCAAGCGCGGCGGATTCCGCTGACGCGTGTGCACACGCTCGCGGAGTTGTTACGAAGCCCGCAGCTCGAAGCGCGCGGCAGCTTCCGCGAGATCGCGCTCTCGAGCCAACGCAGCCTGCGCGTACCGGGGCCTCCCTTCCGGCTCACACGCACGGATCCGGTGCGCGACGCCGCGATCGCAGCGCTCGGCGCGAGCACGGCTCCGCCGCTGGCGCGCGCGCCGCTCGCAGCCGCGTCGCAGCCGCCGCAACACGCGCCGCTGCGCGAGCCCAGCGTTAGGCCGGGGCTGCTGCGCGGGCTGCGCGTGCTCGATCTCACGATGGGCTGGGCCGGGCCGCTCGCGGCGCGTCACCTCGCCGATCTTGGCGCCGAAGTCATCAAGATCGAATCGCGCCAGCGCATCGACTGGTGGCGCGGCCCGGAGCCTTCGGAGAAGTTTCTGCACGAGCGCCACTACGAGAAGTCGATCTCGCACAACATGATCAACCGTAACAAGCTCGGCGTGACGCTCGATCTGACGACGCCGCGCGGCGTCGCACTCTTCAAGCGGCTCGCCGCGCTCTCGGACGGCGTGATCGAGAACTACTCCGCCGGCGTGATGGAGAAGCTCGGGCTCGGCGATCGCGAACTGCTCGCCTGCAACCCGCGGCTCGCGATCCTCGCGATGGCGCCCTTCGGGCGCGGCGGCCCGCAGCACGAGTTCCGCGCCTACGGCTCGACCGTCGAGCAGGCGTCCGGCCTCCCGCACCTGAGCGGGTTCCCCGGCGAACCGCCCAGCATGCAGCACATCGCGCTCGGCGATCCCGTCGCTGGCGTGCACGGCGCGGCCGCCCTCACGCTTGCGCTGCTGCACGCCCGGCGCTCCAGAGTCGGTCAGCTCGTGGACCTCTCGCAGGCCGAAGCCCTGACTAGCCTTGGCGTACACGGCCTCGCACACCAGGCGTTGTTAGGGGACGCCCCGCCGCGGCTCGGTAACCGTCACGCCTCGCACGCACCGCAGGGCAGCTACCGCTGCGCGGGCGAAGATCAGTGGCTCACGCTCACGGTCGAGAGCGACGCCCAGTGGCGCGCGCTGCGGGATCTCGTCGGCGCCGGCGCACTCGGCGACGCCGCGCTCGAGAGCGTGGCGGGGCGCCAGCGCCAGCACGACCTAATCGATGCAGCCATCACCGCCTGGACGAGCACTCGGGAGCGCGATGGGCTCGTCGCCGCGCTCGTCGCGCGCGGGATCCCGGCCGCGGGCGTGCTCGACGTCAACGAGGTGCTCACCCACCCGCAGCTCGAGGCGCGCGAGTTCTGGCAGTGGATCGACCGGGAGTACTCGGGCACGCAGCCGAGCCCGTCTGCGCCGCACCGCACGAGCGCTTCGCCGCACGCGATCGAGCTGCCCGCGCCGACGCTCGGCCAGCACACGCGCGAGGTGCT
>JANNRF010000059.1:0-4674 GCA_031401135.1 Deltaproteobacteria bacterium
GCCAGCGACGCCTGCGTGCATCGAGGGCGTGCGCGTGCAGCGCAAGAGCGGCGAGATCGAGGAAGTGCGCGCGGCCGTCACGATCGACGCCTCGGGGCGCAGCAGCGCACTCGCTCGCGAACTGAGCGGGCTCGGCGTGCGGCTCGCCGAAGAACATCACGACGCCGGCATCCTCTACTTCACGCGACACTACGAGCTGCTGCCCGGCCGCGAGTTCCCCGCATCGCACGGCTTGCCGGGGCTCCTGTTCGCGGATTTCGTGGTGGGCGCGCTGCCCTCGGACGCGGGCGCCTTCACCGTGACTTATCAGGTGCAGCGCGACGATCCGGAGATGATCGCCGTGGTGCGCGACCCGGCGCGCTTCCAGGCGCTCTGCATGCAGTTACCGGTGCTCGCGCGCTGGGTGGATCCCCAACAAGCGCGGCCGGCCAGCGATGTGTTCGGCTTCGGGCAGATGGACACGTTTTGGCGCAGCACGCTCTCGGACGGCGTGCCGCACGCGCTCGGCTTCTTCGTGGTGGGCGACGCCGCCGTCCGCACCAACCCGCGCTATGGCCGCGGCTGCACCTGGTCGTACGTCTCCGCCGCTTTGCTCGCCGAGACACTCAGCGCGGCGCGCGACCCGCGCGAGCGAGCCCTCCGTTACGACCGTGCGCTCGAGCGCGAGTTGCGCGCCGATTGGCGCACGATGCTCGCGATGGATCGCGCTTCGCGAGCGCGCTTCGAAGTCGCGGCGGGCCGGCGCAGCGCAGGCTTCGCGGATTTCACTCGCGAGGCGGTCACCACGTTGCTCGATGAAGCGCAGCTCGCCGACGCAGACTTCTTTCGCGGCATCTGGACGGGTTATCACGGTTTCACGGGCATGACCGCGTGGCTGCGCAGCCCGAGCGCGTGGTTCGGGCTCGGCCGACACGCGCTACTCCGCTCTCGGCAACGCCGCGCGCTCGCCGAGCGTGTGCAGCGGCCGAGCCGCGCCGAGATCCTTCGCGCAGCGCACGCGCAGGCCGCTAATTAGGCCAGCGCCATCACGGAGCGGAGCACTCACCGATGCAAGAAACCCCGCGGCTAGACGACCTCGACCACGCGATCATCGCGGAGCTGAAGAGCGACGCGCACGCCACCAACCGCGCGCTCGCGGAGAGCCAGGGCGTCACCGAGCAGACGATCGCCGCGCGCATCCGGCGGCTCGAAGACGCAAACTTGTTGAGGGTGCTGGGAATGCTCGACGCGAAAGCCGTCGGCTACGGGCTGTTCGTGATCGTCGGCATCCAGGTCGCGGGCCGAACGCCCACGGAGGTTGCAGAGGAAGTCGCCGCGCTGCCGAGCGTGACGGGCCTCAATTCCTGCCTCGGCGGCTTCGAGCTGATGGCGACGCTCTACGCGCGCGACCAGCACGATCTGTTCGAGCAGCTCGAGCAGCACATCGGCGCGATCCGCGGCGTCGAGGAACTCGAGTCGTTCCTCGTGTTAGAGCGCGTCCACCATCGCACCGACTGGGCGAAGCTCGACCGGCTCGCGCCGCGCGCACTGCCCGCGCTCGAGAACGGCCCGCTCGACGACCTCGACCGCGCAATCGTCGAGCAGCTCCAGGAAAACGCGCGCACCAGCCTGCGCGAAGTCGGGCGCCGGCTCGATCGCTCCGAGGGCACGATCCGCGCGCGCGTGCGGCGCCTCGAAGAAGCCGGGCTGTGCCGCATTCAAGCTGTTACGGACGTCAGCATCGGACCTGGCGCAAGCTCCGCCTGGATCGCGATCAAAGCGCGCCGCGGCGCCGTGCGGCGCGTCGCCGAGGCAATCGCGAAAGCGCCCGAGGCCGGATTCGTGGGCATCACGCTCGGCCGCTTCGACGTGATCGCGCTCGTGAGCGCGCCGGGGCGAGAGGAACTCTCACGCCTGATGTTCGAGAACGTCGCCTTGCTGGCGGGCGTGCAGCGGCTCGAAGCGTGGGAGACGCTGAGTTCCTACAAGCACGATTTCCGGATCGTGGACCTGTCGGTCGCGACGGGTGCGCCGAGCGCGCAGAAGAGCGCGGGCAAGCGGGGCAAGACGCACGGGTGAGCAAGGCGCTGCCTTCGGCATGCGCACACGCCGCCTAGAAAGGAAGTCCCCGCGACTCACGCCGCAACCGCCATAGCCCTCACGGCAGCAAGCGTCGCAAACAAGGAGTCAACCTGCGTAGTGCTGAACAGCCCCTCTGGGCCGTGCGGCGTCAGGTCGGTGAACGGCGACTCGTGGGCCCTCGCGGCTTCCATCACGCCTCGCCCGCGGCCCGCTTGAAGCTCGGCTCGTGGATCAGCGCCGAGAGGTTGTCCTGATAAGGCAGCCGCAGCGCCGGGTCGTGCTTGTAAGCCCACGCCACCGCCAGATCGAGCGCGCGCCGGGCGTAGAAGCAAGCCGTGCGCGGATCGCCGTGCACCGCCGCCTCGGCCTTCTCGGCCGCCTCGAAGACGCCCGGCTATTCGCGCTGGAGAAAGACGAACTGGCTCATGCCGAATTGAACTCCGACTGGAACGACGTGATCCCTGCGAGGATCTCGTCGAACGCGGGGGGAGTTCCTAGGAACATGTCGCCCTGCATGGCTGAATAATCACTACGCCATTCCTCGACCTGTTCGGGCCGCGGCGCCATCTGAATCGTTCCCCGTTTCAGCGTGCCGTAGTCGACCCAGCCGTGCCTGAAGTACAGGTTGCGATGTGCCGCGACTTGCTCGAACAGTGTCAGATCGGCGGCGGCTCTTGCGGCCACCCCGGCTTCGATCAAGCGCCAGACGTCATAATAGTGTCGCGCCATTCTCGGCCGCCGGATCTTGCTCGCCGGTCGGAATCTCTCCTCGTGGAGCAGCATGACCTTCTCCCAGAACGTGCGTTCGGGCAGCAGGGCGCGCACGGTGCATGCGGGCGTCTCGAACAGGCGGGGAAACTCCTCGGCCACAGTGGATGTCACCTGGCGTTGCGCGACCGGCCAGGGGTCGGAGCGGGCGCCGAATTCGAGCTTCACAACTGGATTCACATAGGTGGGTGTCGCGGCCACGAGCCGTCGCGGGTACGCAAACAGCAACGTTTGGGCATCCGGATCTTCGTCGTCGGAAGTGAGGCTCCAGGATTCCCCAGCCGCAAGCATTGCCCTCATTCGCGCTGTCAGCGCCGGCTCGATCTGTTGGGCAATCAGGTCGCGGCAGGCCTGCTTGAGCCTTTGAAGTCGTCGCTGTCGCTCTTTCCCGCTCTTTGCCGCTTCAGGTCCAGCGTTGCCGCCAAAGCCGAGGACGTCACGGTCGATCGTCAGGTCGACGTCTTCCGAAAAGCGGTCGATCAGTCCCCACGCCTTGGAGAGCGACGTGCCGCCCTTGAACGTGAGGTGTTCACCGTGTTCCGGAAGGGTGAACAGCTCCCGGAGCATGAGGCAGACCCAGAAGTCCTTCTCCACGCTTCCGGGCGACGAGCCGCGCGTGACGCCGGCCTGCTCGAAGGCTCGTGCGCGATCCTCGAGCGGGAGCAGCAGAAACCGGTCCACTTAGCGCTTGGTCCGGCTGGCGATCTCACGCATCAGCTCACCAATCCACGCCGGCGCGAGTGACAGATCCTCGAGCAGTTGGGCGCGCTCTTTGGGGCCGAGCCGCCTCCGCAGCTTCTCGATTACCGCCTGGTCCACGTGGCGCTGGCCGAGGTACCGCAGCGCCTGAATGACCAAGCCGCTGACGCGGCCGGCCGTGGCCATGTTTCGGGGAGTTGTTCGACGAAGCACGATCCGCTGCTTGCCGCTCCGCACCCGCCGCGGCGTTCCATCGGTCAGGTAGACGACCCGTTGAGGCACCTGATCTGACAGGCCGAGCAGGTTCGCTGCGTACGCCCCAGATGGCTGAAGCTTGAGGCGATGCTTCCCTGCCAGCGCCGTGGCGATCTGGTCCGGGGATGCGCGCAGTTCTCCCAGGAGCGGATGCGTTTCCGGAACCTGATAGAGGCCGCGCGCCGGCTGCTTCAGCGTGCCAGCCTTGAGATACCGGGAGAGGGCCGAGGCAATGGCGGTGCGCGGTCCCAAGCTGGCCAGGTCTCTCGGCGTGAAGATGGTGCCCGGCTTCATCTTGCGGATGCGCCGAAGAATGAGGCTGTCGATGGATCCGGGGTGCTTGCTCATTGGACTTGCCACAAAAATAGATCGTTTTTGTGGCAAAAACTAGCGGTCGAGACCTCCAAGTAGTGGCCCTGCAGTCTGCGTTTCATGGCCAGGGGCAACCTCAATTAACTGCGCGCGTTAATTTAGGATACGGATTCCGATCAATCAGAGCCGAACTCGTTGCCGGCGGCTTCGGTCGGCGGTTCGCGCTCGAGAAAGCCGAAGTGCCTAACAGCCCTGCGTGTCTCATGCTTGCGAGAGGACCCCCGTGCCCACGCCCATGCCACTGAAGATCCGCGCGCTCGTTGGCGTGGCTCGTGTGCTCATGAAGCTCGGGATCATGCCCACGCCGGAGCAGGAGCTCGCGAAGCCGCACGCGCAGCGGCTGCAGCGCAAGGCGCTCGGCGTCACCTGCGGACCGGGCGATCGAACGATCCGTACCTGGGACCTAACAGTCGAGGGCCGCGGCGGCCCCATCCCGGTACGCGCGTACGCACGCCCCGACCTCGAGCCGGGTGCTCCTGGCTACCTCTTCATCCACGGCGGTGGCTTCATCGACGGCGG
>JANNRF010000060.1:0-6618 GCA_031401135.1 Deltaproteobacteria bacterium
CTAGTTCGCCCCAGTCTTCTCGGGCTGCGCAACGGGGGCAGGCGGCGCGCTGCGAGCGCGCAGGAACGGCGCGCCGCCGGCTTCGTCGACCGACATGAACGCGCCCCGCTCGACGCCGACGAGATGCGGGCGCTTCGTGACTTGGCCTGCGCGATCGATCGCGATCACGCCGGAGGCGCCCGCGTGCAGCGAGCCCTTGCGCAGGCGCTTCAGCACTTCGTCGCGCTCGTCGGCGCCAGCGTTGAGCTCGCGCACCAGTAACTCCACCGCGTCGTAGGCCTGCGCCGCGAGGTAGCTCGGTGTGCGCGCGAAGGCGCGCTGATAGCCGGCCTGGAACTCCATGAGCTGCGGCTGGCTGCTGCCGGCGAAGAACCCGCTCGGGAAGACCGCGCCATCGACGTGCTGACCCGCGAGCCGTAACAAGTCCGCGTGGTGCCAGCCACTCGTCCCGAGCAAGCGCACACCGAGCACGTTCTGGAATGCGAGATGCGGCGCGATCAAGCCGACGTTGTCGCTCGAATCCGGGATGAAGAGCGCCTCGAAATCCACATAGGGCGGGAGCGCCGAGCCGTCCGGCGCGGTCAGCGCATCCGCCTCGTCGCGCAGTTCGGTGGCAGCTTTGGGGGCGAGGCGCTTTGCGCGCTTGCGCATCGCCTCGCGCTCGCGCACGGCCGCGAGCGTGGCTGGCGGCAGCAGATCGAAGCCGACCAGCCGGCGAATCGCGGTCGAGAAATCCTGCGTATCGGGCGCGTAGCGCACCACCGCCACGAGTTCGCCGCCGCGCGCCGCGAGCGCGTCCCAGAACGCGGCGCGCACCGAGAGCCCGTAGGCGTCGTCGGGGTAGAGCAGTGCGAAGCGGCGCAGGCCGAGCGTCGCGGTCGCGTACTCCGCGACGAGTTCGGCTTCGACGCGCGGCGAGAGCGCCATTGGGAACACGCTGCTGCGGCCTGCGGCGAGATCTTCACGGCGGGAGAGAGTCATTAGGGTCAACTCGTTCTCGTCCGCGATCGCCGCAGCGGCTTCGGCTTCCTCGCCTGCCAGCGGTCCCACCACGGCGAGCACGTCCGGGTCCGCCGCGAACGCTTCGAGCGCGGCCCGCGCGCCCTCCGCGCTGCCGCCGGTGTCGCGCACTTCGAGCGTGAGCCCGGGCGGCCGCGAGCCGGGCGCCGCGAAATATCCGGCCGCGAGCAGCGCGCCCTGCAGCGACTCCTCGGCGTAGGCAGCGAAATCGCCTGTGAGCGGCAGCGCGATGCCGATCACGCCCGCGGCGCGCGCGGGATCGATGCCATCTGGGCTCGGCGCTGCCCGCATCCCAAGCAGATCGCGCGCGCCTTGGTCCCCTGATAACTGGCGCACGAGCTTTGCGAGCGAAGCCGCATCGCCACCTGCGAGCGGCGCGCGGCGCGCCTCTGCGAGCGCCGCCTGTGCGTCCTCGCGTTCGCCCCGCGCCAGCGCGCGCTCGGCGCTGCGCAGCCAGAGCCGCGCCGCGGGCACACGCGAACCGAGCGCGCTCGCCGTGCGCGCGAGCGCGTCGTCGGAAAGCGCCGCGATCTCGCGATCGAGCTCCGCGTCGAGCGCTGCGATCTGCGCGCTGCTGCGCACATCGCCGCGCAGCTGCCCAAGCCAGCGCAGCCGCGCGCGGGGCTTCCCTAATTCCAGCGCTAAATCCGCGAGCAGGCGATGCGCCTCCGCGCGCTCGGGCCCCGAGAGCGAGGTGAACGCCAGCTTGCGCGCAGTCTCGTAGGCCTCGGCGCCCGCGTGCTGTTGGCGCTGGAGCAGCGCGAGCTGCAGCCGCGCGCGCTCGGTTTGGTCGCCCGGCGGTAACGCGAGCACGCGCTCGAGCGCTGCCTGCGCATCGCGCCGGTCGCCCGCCGCTTGCTGAATTTGCGCGACGCGCAGGCCCGCGTCGTCCGCGAGCGGGTGCCGCGGGTACTTGCGCACGAACTCGCCGAGCAGCTCCGCGCCGAGCGAAGCGTCCTCGCCCGCGATGCGCAGCGCCTCCGCATACGTGCGCTCCGGAGTCTGCTTCTCCTCGGCCGCCGCGCTCGGCACTGCGAGCGCGAGCGCAATCAAAGCAGCGAGCCCTATGCGCATCAATCGAACAGGTCCCGCACTTTGTCGAGGAAGCCTTTGGTGACGGGCGCGCCGTCGGCCCCGCTCTCTGCCGCGAGTTCCTCGAGCAGCGCGCGCTGCTTGCCTGATAACCGCGACGGCACCTCCACGAAAATGCGCACGTGCAGATCGCCGCGCGCTGGCGAGCCGACGCTCGGCACACCCTTGCCGCGCAAGCGGAACGTTCTCCCCGACTGCGTGCCTTCGGGAATTTTCAGCTTCACGCGGCCCTCGAGCGTGGGCACGTCGATCTCGGCGCCCAGCGCGGCCTGCGTGAACAGCACCGGCACTTCGCATAACAGGTCCGGCCCCTCGCGCGTGAAGAGCGAGTGTTCCGCCACCGACATCACGACGTAGAGATCGCCCGGCGGGCCACCCGAGAGGCCGGCTTCGCCTTCACCCGAGACGCGCAGCCGCATGCCGTCCTCAACGCCCGCCGGCACGCGCACTTGAAGCCGCTTCTTGCCCTCGACGCGCCCCGACCCACGACAGCCGGTGCACGGATTCCGCACCACCGAGCCTTCACCGCGGCAAGCCTCGCAAGGCCGGCTGATGCGGAACAGCCCCTGCTGAAAGACCGCCTGCCCGCTGCCGCCGCAGCGCCCACAGCGCTCGGGCTGGGTACCGGGCTTCGCGCCGGTGCCGCTGCACTTCTCGCAGCGCAGCATGCGCGGAATCTCGAGCGAGGCCTCCTCACCGGTCAGCACGTCCTCGAGATCGATCCCGTGCGTGTACCGAAGATCTGCACCGCGCTGGCCGCGCCCGCCGCGCCGGCCGCCCATCGCGCCGAACAAATCCCCGAACAGGTCGTTGAACATGTCGCCGACGTTCTGAAAATCTGGCCCGCTGCCCTGCCCGCCGCCCATCGCCTGGTGCCCGAACTGGTCGAAGGCGCGACGCTTGTCGGCGTCCGAGAGCACGGCGTAAGCCTCGGAGGCTTCCTTGAACTTGTCTTCCGCCGCCGGGTCGTCGGGGTTGCGATCGGGGTGATGCTCGAGCGCGAGCTTGCGGTACGCCTTCTTGAGCTCGTCGGGCGACGCGCTGCGTGGAACGCCGAGCACCTCGTAATAGTCGCGCTTACTCACCGCGGAACTGCTCGCCTCACTGCCTGCGGCGAACGCGCCGACTACTCGCTCTTGCTGCCCAGGGTGGCATAGAGCCGTTCGGTCAACTGGTAAGAGAGGGCGGAAAGCTCGTCAACCGCAATCGCCAGCGAGTCCCAGTCTTTGGTGGCGAGCATGGCTTTGGTCTTCTCGAGTGCCGAGGCGAGGCTCTGGCGATCCTCGTCCGAGACGTGCTGCGCGTATTCCTCGAGCGTGCGCTCCGTCGAGTAGACGAGCCCGTCCGCTTTGTTGGCGATCTCCGCCGAGTCGCGCCGGCGTTTGTCCGCCGCGGTGTTCGATTCGGCCTCGCCAACCAGCGTGTCGATCTCGCCCACCGAGAGGCCGCCCGAGGCGTGCACGCGAATCTGCTGGATCTTGCTCGTGCCGAGATCCTTCGCCGAGACGCTGACGACGCCATCGGTGTCGATCTCGAACGTCACTTCGATCTGCGGCACGCCGCGCGGCGCCGGCGGGATACCCCCCAGTTCGAAGCGCCCGAGGCTGTGGTTGTCCGCCGCCATCGCGCGCTCGCCTTGCAGCACGTGAATGCGCACCACGCTCTGGTGATCCTCGGTGGTCGAGAACACCTGGCTCTTGCGCGTCGGGATGGTGGTGTTCTTCTCGATGATCGCGGTGAACACGGCGCCCTGGGTTTCGACGCCGAGCGAGAGCGGCGTGACGTCGAGCAGCAGCACGTTCTCGACCTGGCCCTTCAGCACGCCGCCCTGAATCGCGGCGCCCACCGCGACCACCTCGTCCGGGTTCACGCCCTTGTGCGGCGCGCGGCCGAAGATCTCCGCGACCTTCTCCTGCACACGCGGCATGCGCGTCATGCCGCCCACCAAAATCACGTCGTCGATCTGTTCCTTCGCGAGTCCGGCATCCGCGAGAGCGGTCTCGCACGGCCCGACCAGGCGGTCGATCAGATCCGCGCAGAGCGCCTCGAGCTTCTCGCGCGTGAGCGAAATGTTCAGGTGCTTCGGGCCGGTCGCGTCGGCGCCGATGAACGGCAGGTTCACGTCGGTCTGCACCGAGGACGAGAGTTCGTGCTTGGCGCGCTCGGCGCCTTCCTTCAAGCGCTGCAGCGCCATCTGGTCGCTCGCGAGGTCGATCTTCGTTTCGCTCTTGAAGCGCTCGATCAGGTGGTCGATCACGCGCTGGTCGAAGTCTTCGCCGCCGAGATACGTGTCGCCGTTGGTGCTCTTCACCTCGAACACGCCGTCGCCGATCTCGAGCACCGAGACGTCGAACGTGCCGCCGCCAAGATCGAACACCGCAATCGTCTTGTTGGCCGCTTCGCCGAGGCCATAGGCGAGCGCCGCCGCCGTCGGCTCGTTGATGATGCGCAGCACGTTCAGGCCCGCGATCTTGCCGGCGTCTTTGGTCGCCTGACGCTGGGCGTCGTTGAAGTACGCGGGCACCGTAATCACTGCGTCCGTGACCGGTTCGCCGAGGAAGTCCTGCGCCGTGTCGCGCATTTTTGCGAGCACGCCGGCCGAGATTTCCTGGGGCGGGCAGAGCTTGTCGCCGACTTGCACCCAGGCATCGCCGTTGTTGGCCACCGCGACCTTGAACGGCGCGACCGCGGCGAAGCGCTTCACCTCTTCGGAATCGAAGCGGCGCCCGATCAGGCGCTTGGCGGCGGAGATCGTGCGCGCCGGGTTGGTGACGGCCTGCCGCTTCGCGACTTGGCCGACCAGCTTCTCGCCGTGATCCGTGAACGCGACGATCGAAGGCGTCGTGCGCGCGCCTTCGGAGTTCGCGATCACCTGCGGCGTCTCGCCGTCCATGATCGCGACGCACGAGTTGGTCGTGCCGAGATCGATCCCGATCACTCGTCCCATTGCTGCCGGCCCCCTCCGGCACCGCAGCGAGTGCCGGCTAGTTCGCGGGTTCCGTCTCGTCCAGCTTCGCTGTCGGGGCCACCGCGACTACGACGCGCGCGGGCCGCAACAAGCGGTCCCGCAGCCGGTAGCCCTTCTGGTAGACCCGGGCGACGTTGCCCGGCGGTACGGATCCCTCCTCCATTTGCGCGACGGCCTCGTGGACGTTCGGATCGAACGCAACCCCATCAGCCTCGATCACTTCGACTCCGTGCTTGGCGAGGACCGTGTTGAGCTCCCGCAGGGCGAGTTCTACGCCCTGCAACAACGCCACCAAGTCCTTGCCTTCACTTCCTTTCGCGTGATCCACCGCGCGCTCGAGGTTATCGACCGTGCCGAGCAGCTCCTTTACGAGGTTCTCGTGCCCGTACTGGAGGGTCTCCTGGCGCTCGCGGAGTTGGCGGCGGCGCAGGTTGTCGAGGTCCGCTCCCGTGCGCGCCGCGCGATCTTTGTTCGCAGCCGCTTCGCCCTTCGCCGCCTCGACTTCCGCCTTCGCGGCCTCGAGTTCCTGCCCGAGGCGCTCGCTCTCTGCCTTGTAGGCCTGGATGAGCGTCTCGATGACGTCGTGCTTGGCCTCGCGCGGTTTCGCGGCCGCGGCGCGGCCCTCGACGGCGTCGGTCGCTTCGCGCAGCGCGGCTTCGAGTTCGGGGCTCGGCGCGAGCGTGCCGCTCTCCGCGTCGGCGGCGAACGACTCCCAGCCCTCGCCGCGCTCCTCTTGGCCCTTCGGATCTTTCGGTTTCACGCGCGCGCTTGCTCCGACAAGAGCAACGAGACATAGCCAACCACAGGGATCACGCGCGCAAAATCCATGCGCCGCGGGCCGATCACGCCGAGCGTGCCGGACTGCGAACCCGGGCGGCCGTAGCGGGTCGCTACGAACGCGAGCCCCTCGAGCCCCTCGTCGCCGAGTTCCGCGCCAAAGGTGACGCGCACGCCCGTCGCTTCGAGCACTTGGTCGAGCAGCGCGAGCAGCCGCTCTTTGTCCTCGACCGCGCGCACCAGCGCACGAAAGCGCTCCGGGTCCTGGAACTCGGGCTGATCGAGCAGCGCGAGCCGCGTTGCGATCACGAGATCCTGCTCGTTGGCATCGGCGCCGAGTGGCAGCTCGCGCACCACACGCTCGAGCAGCAGATCCGCGCGCGTGCGCAGCGCGGCGGCCTCGGCGAGCAGCCGCGAGCGGATCTCGCGCAAGGTCGAGCCGGCGAGGCGCTCGCAGAGCGAGGCGGCCATGCGGTCGAGTTCGCCTTGATCGCCTTGACCCGGGTGTTCGAGCACGCGTTGATACGCGCGCCCGCTTTGGGAGACGAGCACCGCCAGCATGCGCTCGCTCGAGAGGCGCACGAACGAGAGGTGACGCAGCACCACTTCTTCGAGCCGCGGCGGCGCAACGAAGCCGAGCAGCCGCGTGCGCTCGGAGAGCAGCCGCGAGGCGCTCTCGTCGCGGCTCGCGCTCGCGGAATCGTCGAGCTGGCCCTCGAGATCGCGCTTCTCGTGGTTGCCGAGTTCGCGCACCGCGAGCA
>JANNRF010000061.1:0-9186 GCA_031401135.1 Deltaproteobacteria bacterium
GATGCGCACGCCCGAGGACGGCATCCGCGAGCTGAAGGAGATCAAGGCATTAGGGTTGCGCGGGGTGATGATGCCGGGCAACCCGGCCCTCGAGGACTACGACTCGACCGTCTACGACAAGTTCTGGGAGACCGCGATCGAACTCGGGCTGCCGCTCTCGTTCCACATCCTCACGGACCGTAGTTACGCCTTCAAGCACGAGACGCGCGGCCCGAAGATGAACGGCTTCCTCAGCATCATGCGCGGCTGCCAGGACGTGATGGGCACGCTGGTGTTAGGCGGCGTGTTCGAGCGCCACCCGAATCTGAAGATCGTCTGTGCGGAAGCCGACGCCGGCTGGGTGCCCCACTACTGCTACCGGATGGACCACGCCTACAAACGCCACCGCTACTGGCTGCCCGCCGGCCAGAAGCTCTCGAAGCTGCCGAGCGAATACTTCGCCGCGAACATCTACACCACGTTCCAAGACGACTGGGTGGCGTTCAAAGTCGCGAACGACATGAACTGGAAGCACCTGCTCTGGGCGAACGACTTCCCGCACAGCGACTCGACCTGGCCCTGGAGCCAGGAGATGCTGGCGACGCACACGAAGTGCCTAACAGCCGAGCAGAAGATCGCGATTCTGGGCGCGAGCACCGCGGAGCTGTACGGGATCGATACGAGCAAGCTGGCGGCGTAGCAACGCCCTCCGCTTCAGGCGATCGGTCACGCGCCGGCGCGGACGGCTAGAGCCTTGCCGAGAGGAGGCCCCGACGATGACGATCTCGGAGTTCGGGGACCTCGGGGATATCGTCGCCTCGATCGGGGTGGTCGCCTCGCTCATCTTCGTGGGCCTGCAAGTGCGGCAGAGCGCGCGTCTTACGCGCGCGAGCGCGGTGCAGGGCTCCGCCGACTACATCTCGACGTTTTTCTTGGAGATCGCCAAGAATCCGCAGCTCCGCAGGGTGGCGTCGGGGCTCGATCACCTCTCGCGGGAGGGACTCGATGCCGAGGATCGCTACGTCGCGGAAGTCCTGATCGGCGGCCTTTTCGCGTGGGCGGATCGCGTTCACGTGCAGATGCAGGAAGGGCTCCTGCCTCTCGCGTACTGGGCGGAGTGTCGCGGCTTGTTACGCGCGCAGGTATTCACATCGCCGATGGTCCGAGAGTGGTGGGCTCGGGTCGCACTCCCGGCAGAGCAGTACTCTGCGCCCTTCCGCGACGAGGTGAGCCGGGAAATCGCGACGGTCGGGACAGGACATTCCCTGCCACGCGTGGACCTCGGGGTGAGCTCGCGTTCGGACGAACGCCGCGCGCGGAACTCCGAGCGCGCAAGCTGGAGGAACCGGAGCCTCCTTGCCCGACTCTTCGGGCGAAGGTCCTCAACAACACCCCGGCCCTTCGCCGGTGTCGCCTCCGTCGTGCCAGTGCGGGCGATCGAGGAACAGCCCGCGCTCGGCGCCTAATGCCAGCGCCCGCGCGACGTCGATCTGCCACGGGCCGTCGCGCACCACGCGCAGCTCGGCGCGTTCGCCGGGAGCGAGCACGCGCTCGCGGTCGCCGTCGAACTCGAGGATGCCTGGCCCTTCGATGATGACTTGATCGCCGAGCGCGACTCGTCTCGCGCTCGTCACGAACGCGGTGCGGTAGAGCCCCGGCGAGATCGGCACGAGCAGTGCGCGGCCGCCCTGCCCCGGCGCGCAGCAGGTCACGTCGACGCCGGCGTCGACCTCGCGGCCGGTGGGCAATAACAAGCCGCCGAGCGGCGACATGCCCACCGCGTCGGGCTCGGCGCGCGAGAGCAGCGCGCGGCGGATCTTGCCCGCGTCGAACGGGAGCAGCGAGCCCGGGTGGTCGCCCTCCACCAGCACCGCGTCGATCAGCGCGAGCGTCTCGCGGCCGTCGGCGAAACGCGCGCGCACCACTTTGGCGCGCTGCGCCACCTCTTCGAGCGCGATGCGCCCGCTCGCGACGAGGCCGAGCGCGGCGCCCGCGAGCGTCGCCTCCACGCGCTCGGGGAACACGTTGTTAGTGCCGAGCGAGAGCGCGACCAGCGGCGCATCCGGCCACGCGCTCGCGACGATGCGGCTCGTGCCGTCGCCGCCCATCACGAGCAGCGCGCCGCAGCCGGCCTCGCGCATGGCGAGCGTTGCGCTCGCGGTGTCGGCGGGCGTCGTGGTGAGCGCGCCGATCTCGAGCTGCGTGATCTTCACGTCGTCGAGTTGCAGGTATTCGAGCGCTTGCTCGGCGAGCCGGAAGACGTCGCGCACGAAGTGGAACTGCGTCGCGCCCGCCGCGGCGGCGCCCACCACAGCGCGCGCGAGCTGCGAGCGCTTCACCTCCAGCGATTCGGTCTGCGCGCGACCCACGAGGCGGCGCACGTCGCGGCCCGACATCGGGTTCAGGATCAGACCGACGGGCCCTGCGGAAGTTTGCATTGGCGCAGGGTTCAATCGTCACGCAGGTTCGGCAAGCTTCGCGCGCATCAATCTCAGAACTGGGAGAACCCGCACATGCAGCGACCCTGGCGAATGCCGATGCTCGCGTCCGCAGCTCTTTTGCTACTCGCGCTCGGCTCGGGCTGCACCACCACAACGCCGGACGTGGCGCTCGCCGGCGAACTCGGCGCGAGCGGCTTCGAGACGCGCATCGACGACCGCGGCGTGACCGTGCTCGTGACCGATGTGCTGTTTGCCTACGACAGCGACGCGCTTGCGCCCGCCGGCGCTACTGCGGTTGGAAAGATCGCGAGCATCGTGCAGCGCCTCACGCCCGAACGCGCGCTGATCTGCGAGGGCCACACCGATGCGCGCGGCACGGATGCGTACAACTTCGAGCTCTCGCTGCGGCGTGCGCGGCGCGTGGCGGAGGCGCTCGCGAGCGCAGGCATCGAGCCGCCGCGCATCAGCGCGCAGGGCTACGGCGAGACGCGCCCGCTCGCGGCGGAAGCGAAGCCCGACGGCGCCGACGATCCCGACGGCCGCGCGCGCAACCGCCGCGTCGAAGTCGTGATCGCAAGCCCCGAATAGCTGGCGATACTGCGCGCCATGCAGCCGCCCCTCCCGCACGCCAACGCTCGCTTCCGCATCGGCGAGGTGGTGCGTCACCGGATCCACCCCTTGCGCGGCGTGATCTACGACGTCGATCCGGTGTTCGCGAACAGCGAGGAGTGGTGGCTCTCGATCCCGGAAGCGCTGCGTCCGCGCAAGGAGCAGCCCTACTACCACCTGCTCGCGGAGAACGCGCAGACCACTTACGTCGCGTACGTCTCGGAGCAGAACCTCCTCGCCGACGCGGAGAACGGCCCAGTCGCGCATCCCCAAGTGCCCGAGCTGTTCGGGCTCCTGCGCGAAGGCGTCTACGAACTGCGCCACCCACGGCGCACGCACTGAGCGCGATGCCGGCGAATCCGCTGCACGGCGTCGCGATCGTCGGCGCCTACAACACGAAGCAGGCGCGCCGGCTCGACGTGTCCGAGACGGACGTCCTCCTCGACGCCATGCGCGGCGCGCTGCGAAGCGCCGGCCTCACGCACGCCGACGTCGACGGCATGCACTGCACGAGTTCGGTGCGGCGCTGGTCGGCGCGCGAGACGGCGATGTGGCTCGGTGGCCGTCCGGTGTGGACGGGCACGGGCGACGTCGGCATTCCGGCCGTGATCGAAGCCGCACTCGCGATCTCCGCGGGCCTCTGCGAAACGGCACTCATCGCAACCGCCCAGGTCGGCGAATACGCGAACCGCGCGGAGACAGCGCCATGGACGAAACCGAGCCACGAGTTCACCGAGTGCTTCGGCCTGTTTACCGCGGCCGAGTTCGCGCTGATCGCGCGCCGGCACATGCATCTGTATGGGACGCGCGCCGAAGATCTCGCAGAAGTCGCGGCAACCATTCGGAATCATGGCGCGCAGAACCCGGAAGCCGTGATGTTCGGACGGCGTGTCTCGCGCGAGGACGTACTCGCATCGCGCCTAATCGCCGAGCCGTTTCGCCTGCTCGACTGCGCGCTCACCTCCGAGGGCGGCGCTGGCATCGTGTTGACCTCAGCAGTGCGTGCCCGCGACCTCGACGTCGCGCCGGTCTGGATTCTCGGCGGCGCGCTCGACCGCTGCGGCATGTCGTACGTGACGCCTCCGGTATGGGACCGCTACGGCAACGTCGGCGCGCGCGCCGCGAAGATCGCGTTCGGGCAATGTGGCCTCGCGCCCGCGGACGTGGACGTCGCGGAGTTCTACGACCCGTTCTCGTTCGAAGTGATCCGCCAGCTCGAGGCGTTCGGTTTCTGCGCGCGCGGCGAAGGCGGCGCGTTCGTGCGCGAGGGCCGCATCGGGGTCGGCGGCGCGCTGCCGGTCGCCACGAACGGCGGGCTCTTGTCGTTCAGCCACGCGGGCCTCGCGCAGCTTTTGCAGAAACCGATCGCGGCGGTGCAACAACTGCGCGGCGAGCTTCCGCAAGCGTTGACGGTGGCGGGCGCGGAAGTTGCGCTCGCAACCAACGGCGGCGCGGGCGCGCTGTTCTGCGACGCGCTCTTGCTCGGGAGGAACCGCGCGTGACGGAGCGGCCACTACCGCTACCGCACCCGCGCCCGCTACCGCGCCCGAGCGCGCTCTCGCAACCGCACTGGGACGGCTGCCTCGCGGGCGAGCTGCGCGTGCAGCGCTGTCGCGCGTGCGGTGCACACGTCTTCATCCCTCAGCCGCTGTGCACCGCGTGTTTCGGAGGCACGCTCGAGTGGGTCGCGAGTGCGGGACACGGAACTGTGTACAGCTTCACGATCGTGCACCGCGCGCCGCAACCGGCCTTCGCGACGCCCTACGTCGTAGCGATCGTCACGCTCGATGAAGGCTTCGAGATGCTTGCGAATCTCGAATGCGAGCCCGCGGCTGCCGCAATCGGCATGCGCGTGCGCGTGCTGTTTCGCGCAGCATCAGCCGAGATCGCGTTGCCGTACTTCGTCGGCCTCTGAATCCCGCGCGAACTCGCCGCGCGCAAAATGAAGCGCGCATGAAGACCGCCTTCTCCGCTCAGAATTTCTCTCTTAGAACGTTCAGCATGCTTGACTCTGCGATTGCGACGCGTTTACCCTGCAAAACCTCGGGGCTGGCTCTTCCGTCGGCGCCGCTGTGCACGTCCCCCACATTTTTTCATCAGGAGATGCGCGCCCAAATGACGCAGGTCACATCGAAACGTGCGAGGGCCGTGGCCTTCGCAATCCTCGCTGCGGTTCCGACCGCAACAGTGACTGGCGCTGGCGCGCAGTCGCTCGACTCCATCATCCAGGCTCAGGCCGCCAACGACCGCGAGGCCGCGGGCGCTCAAGAGCGCATCAACAAGCTGGCCGACCAGACCCAGGACGCCGCGGGCCAATACCGCCAAGCGCTCTCGGATGTCGACAGCCTCACGCGCTACAACGGCCAGCTGCAAAAGCAGGTCGAGTCGCAGCTCGACGAGGTGTCGTCGATCAAGCGACAGCTCGTCGAGATCGAGACGACTCAGCGCGAGATTCAGCCGCTGATGCAGAAGATGGTCGAGACGCTCGCCGAGTTCGTGAAGCGCGATGTGCCGTTCCTGATCGAGGAGCGCACGCGACGCGTGAAGAACCTGCTCGAGATCATGCCGCGCGCGGAGGTGACGATCTCCGAGAAGTACCGGCGGATTCTCGAGGCGTATCAGATCGAGCTCGAGTACGGCCGCACGCTCGACACTTATCAGGACACGCTGCCCGGCGTCGAAGGCGCGCCGCGAACGGTCACGTTCGTGCGCCTCGGCCGGATCTCGCTGATGTACCAGACGGGGGACAAGGACGAGACGGGGTACTGGAACCAGCACACCCACAGTTGGGTGATCGACGACAGCTACCAGGCGGCAGTGCAGGAGGCGATTGGCGTTGCGAGCAAGCGCGGCGCGCCTGACCTTCTTGAAGTTCCGGTGCCGGCTCCGACGGCTGAGGTGCAGTCGTAATGCGCGCTCGATTCCTAGCTCTCAGTGTCGCCGTCGCATCGGTTCTGTTCACGGGCGCAGCGAGCGCCCAATCTCTCGCCGACCTTCTGAATGAAGTTCAGGCTTCGCGCGCGGCGGAGCAGAAGCTCAACCGCGAGCGGGAGGACGAGTTCAAGAAGGCCCGCGACCAGCAGGCTGGGCTGATGGCCACAGCCGTTAGCAAACGCAACGCCGCCGAAGCGCGGAGTTCGTCGCTGTCCAGCCAGTACGACGCGAACGAAATCACCATCAACGAGAACAACGAACTGCTTCGCCAACGTCAGGGCAACCTGGGCGAGCTCTTCGGTGTGACTCGCCAGATCGCAGGTGAAGTCTCCAACGCGCTCGACGCCTCCGTGATCAACTCGGAGTTCCCGCCGGTGGAAGGCCAGGAGGATCGCGTCACGTTCCTCAAGCGCATCGCCGACGCGAAGTCGCTGCCGTCGATTCCCGAACTGCAGCGCGTCTGGGACGAGTTGCAGCGCGAGATGACTGCATCCGGCAGCGTGTCGAAGTTCAAGGCAAGCGTCGTCAAGCCGGATTCCACGAGCGAAGTGATGGATGTCGTCCGCGTGGGCGCGTTCACTGTTTCGTCGGGGGACCAGTTCCTCGTCTACAAGGCGGGCGTGCTGCAAGTCATCCCCCACCAGCCCGGCGGTGGCCTCACCAGCTTGGCGGAGGATCTCTCCGAGGCGAGCGGCGAGGAGTACGTGGAAGCCGTCGTCGACCCGGCACGCGGCGTGCTGATCGAACTCGTGACGGAGCGCCCGAGCTGGGGCAAGCGGCTCGTCGAGTCGGAGCCGATCGTGTACTTCATCATGCTCGTCGGCTTGGCCGGTCTACTGCTCGGCCTCTACCAGACGGCGTATCTCCTGGCCGAGCGATCCAGAGTGCAGCGGCAGTTGGGCAACGTGAACTCGCCGTCCAACGACAACGCGCTCGGTCGCGTGCTCGCGGCCTTCCGCGGCGACCCGAACCGCATCGAGGAAGACGCGGAAGTCGCGGAGCTCCGCATCTCCGAGGCGGTGCTGCGCGAGGTCCCGAGGCTCGAGAACTTCCAGCCGTTCCTGCGGCTGGCGGTGGCGGCAGGCCCCCTGCTCGGCCTGGTCGGCACCGTGGTCGGCATGATCCTCACCTTCCAAACCATCACGGAGTCCGGTCAGAGCGACCCGCGGCTCATGGCGGACGGCATCGGCCAAGCCATGATCGCGACCGTCGCAGGCCTCGGCATCGCGATCCCGCTGCTGTTCTTGAACGCGTTCCTCGCGTCCATGTCCCGCAGCGTGGTCCAGGTCCTCGACGAACAGAGCACCGGCCTGCTGGCCGAGAGCCTCGAGAAGCGGCGTGGATAAGATCAACTTCATCGGTGCGGTTCGGGATCTGATCAACGATGGCGGTCCCTACGTCACGTTGATCTTCCTGAACGGCGCGCTGCTTTGGATGTTGATCGCCGAGCGCTTCTGGTTCTACAGCCGAACGCTTCCCGCGTTGGCTGACGAACTGCACCAGCGCTGGGTTGCGCGAACGGACCACATGTCGTGGGCGTCGCGCCAGGTTCGCCAGGGCATGATCTCGCGCCTGAACGGCGCGATGACCAACAGCCTGCCCGTGCTGAACATGCTCGTTCCGCTCGCGCCGCTCTTGGGCTTGATCGGAACCGTCAGCGGCATGCTCGAGGTGTTCGACTCGATGGCGCTGCGCGGTTCGGCGGATGCAAAGACGATGGCCAGCGGCGTGTCCCACGCAATGGTGTGCACGATGACCGGCCTCGCGGTGAGCATCACCGGCCTTTACCCGCAGTACTACTTCCGAAACCGAGCTCGACGCGAGACCGAGCTCCTCGCGGATAGGTTCACCTTCTAATGCGCATGCGACGTCACACCGCCGAGGCCCACGACACCGCGACCGGCATCGACCTCGCGCCGATGCTCGACTTCGTGGTCAACCTGCTGATCTTCTTCATCATCACGGCAGTGTTCGTGAAGGAAGTGGCGCTCGAGGTGAACCGGCCCTCGGGTGAACCCGAGAAAGCGGATGTCAAGGACGACAACGCTTCGATCCCGATCTCGATCCTCGGCGACGGCAGCATCTGGGTCGATAACCGCGAAGTCGACGAGCGCGCCGTAAGGGCCAACGTCGAGCGCATGCACGCGGTGAAGCCCAAGGCAGGCGTGTTCATCGTCGCAGATCAATTCGCGCCCACCGGAGTCGTCGTCAACGTGATCGACTCCGCGCGGCTCGCGGGCATCGACAACATCACCTTCAGCACGGGGCAGTAGCAGCCTATGCAGATGCGCAACCACGCGCCTGAGAGCGAAGACCACGGCATCGACCTCGCGCCGATGCTCGACTTCATGGTCAACCTCCTGATCTTCTTCATCATCACGACGTCGTTCGTGAAGGAAGCCGGCGTCAAAGTCCTCAAGCCGGAGGCCTATACCGCGGAGCACCGCAACTCCGGGAACATCATGATCGCCGTGCGCGAGAACGGGGATCTATGGATGGATCGCCAGCCGGTGGATTTCCGGCGCATTCGGTCGATGGTGGAACGCCTGCACGCGGAGCGGCCCGAGGACACCGTCGTGATCCTCGCGGACAAGATGTCGAAGGCAGGCGTGGTTGCGCGGGTAATGGACGAGGTCAAAGCCGGCGGGATCAAGGGCGTCTACATCGCCGCCGACGACGCGGGAGCTGAATGATGTCGGGCATCCTGAAACTTCCGCTGACTTTCGTCGCGGGTGCGTTCTTCACATCGCTCGTTTTCCTGTTGCTCTGGAACTTCGTCAACGCGGCACATTCCATCTCCGAATCCAAGGACGCCTCGCGCATCGAGTTCACGCGCATGCGCAAGGACACCGAGACCGCATCGAAGCGCCAGTCCAAGGCCCAGAAGCAGCGCCCCGACCTCGCGCCGCAAGCTCCAAAGATGAACTTCGCGAACGCTTCAGCCTCGACCGAGGCGGTCGCCATGCTCTCTCCCGACGTAAACGCGCGCGCCTCGATGACCAAGATGACGGTGAACGTCGGCGGCTCCGACCGCGACATCATGCCGCTCGTCCGTATCAACCCGGACTATCCGCCGCGCGCGCAGAACCGCGGAGTGGAGGGCTGGGTGTTGATCCAGTTCACGATCACCGCGGCCGGCACCGTGCGCGACCCGAAAGTGATCAATGCGAGCCCGAAGGGTTACTTCGAGGAGTCCGCGCTCAAGGCGATCAGCCGCTGGCGC
>JANNRF010000062.1:0-4777 GCA_031401135.1 Deltaproteobacteria bacterium
CCGACGGCGCCGAGCACACCGGCAGCGAGTGCGAGTTTCGAGCGTTGCATGGAGTCTCCTCATCAGGCTGGATGCAAGGCGGCGCATCCTATCACCCACAGCGCCCGCCGAGCGCAGCGAAGCGCGCATTGAGTCGATAAGGTGCGCGCCTCGCAGTCAACGGAGGAACTCGTGGCCGATCTCGTGCTCTCCGAGCGTCGCGGCGCCGTTGCGCTGCTCACGCTCAATCGCCCTGACGCGCTGAACGCGCTCTCGGGCGCGCT
This sequence comes from Deltaproteobacteria bacterium, assembly GCA_031401135.1. Lineage (GTDB taxonomy): Bacteria > Myxococcota_A > UBA9160 > UBA9160 > UBA6930 > VGRF01. The sequence goes on from JANNRF010000062.1 coordinate 264, forward strand.
GCTCACCGAGCTCGGTGCGCGCATCGACGCGGTTGCGCGCGATGCAGAGGCGCGCGCGCTCATAATCACTGGCGCGGGTCGCGCTTTCGCCGCGGGCGCCGACATCGCGCAGATGCGCGAGATGACGCCGCTGCAGGGCGAGGCCTTCAGCCGACTCGGCCACGACACATTCGCAAAACTCGAAGCGCTGCCGATCCCGACCCTCGCGGCGGTGAACGGCTTCGCGCTCGGCGGGGGCTGCGAGCTCGCGCTGGCGTGCGACTTCGTCTACGCGGCGAAGCGCGCGCGCTTCGGACAACCCGAGGTGAACCTCGGCTTGCTACCGGGCTTCGGCGGCACGAGCCGGCTCGTGCGGCGCGCGGGTATCGCCTGGGCGAAAGAACTCGTCCTCAGCGGCGAACCGATCGACGCCGAGACCGCGCAGCGCATCGGCCTCGTGAACCGCGTGTTCGACGAGATCGAGCCGCTGCTGGCGGCGGCATTCGCGATGGGCGAGACGATCGCGAAGAAGGGTCCGCTCGCGATCGCGGCGGCCAAGCGCGTGATGCAGGAAGGGCAGGACGCGGACGTGCGTGTGGCGCATGCGCTCGAGCAGGTGGCGTTCGGCGCGATTTTTGCGACTGCGGATCGCGCCGAGGGCATGGACGCGTTCCTCACCAAGCGCGCAGCGAAGTTCTCAGGGAAGTAGGGCGCGCGTGAGCCGCATCCTCGTCACCGGCGCCGCGGGCTTCATCGGCTCGCGCACCGTTGGGTTGTTACTGGACGAGGGGCATGAGGTAGTCGGCCTCGACGACATGAACGACGCCTACGACCCGCGCGTGAAGGAGAACCGGCTCGCGGCGCTCACGGGACGCGCGGGCTTCTCGTTCGTGCGTGCGAACGTCGCGGATCGCGCTGCGCTCGCAGCCGCGCTGCCCGCGGGCGGCTTCGACGCCGTCGTCAACCTCGCTGCGCGCGCCGGCGTGCGCACGAGCGTCGAGAACCCGTGGATCTACGTCGACACCAACGTGACCGGCACGCTCAACCTGCTCGCGCTTTGCCGCGAGCGCGCAGTTCCCAAGTTCGTGCTCGCCTCCACTTCGAGCGTGTACGGCGATTCGCGCGCGGACTTTTTTCGCGAGGACGACGAATCGAGCCGGCCGCTCTCGCCGTATGCCGCGACCAAGAAGGCCGCGGAAGCGATGGCGTACACGTGGCACGCGCTCTACGGCCTCGACGTCTCGGTGCTCAGGTACTTCACCGTGTACGGGCCGGCGGGGCGGCCCGACATGAGCGTGTTCCGCTTCGTGCAGAAGATCCGCGAAGGGCGAGTGATTACGGTATTCGGCGACGGCACGATGTCGCGGGATTTCACGTACGTGGACGATGTCGCGCGCGGCACGACCCTGGCGCTGCGTCCGCTCGGCTACGAGATCGTGAACCTCGGCGGCGATCACCCCTATTCGGTGAGCGAACTCGTCGCCGCGGTCGAGGCCGCGCTCGGCCGCCGCGCCGAAGTGGTGCACGCACCCGCGCATCCGGCGGATGTGCCGCGCACCGCCGCGAGCATCGAGAAGGCGCGGCGGCTACTCGGCTGGGCGCCGCGCGTCTCGCTTCGCGAAGGCGTCGCGCAGGCGGTCGCGTGGTACGAAGCCAACCGCGCTTGGGCGAAGGACGTGCGCACCGAGTAGTTCGAGCGGGGACGTTCCACGACGAACGCGTCGAAACACCCCGGGACGTTCCACGACGAAATCCCGTCGGCGTCGTTTCGTCGTGGAACGTCCCTGGGGCATTCGAAGCGTTCGGCGGTCGTGACGCTTGCTGGCGACTTCGCGCAACTGACGCGCTCTCGCGCCGCGCGCTCAAGCGCCGAAGCCGCTCACGTAGGGCAGGCTGCGCGCAGTGCGCTCGATCGCGTCGCCGGCTTCGATGAGCACCACGGCCGCGTTCCAGCTGCCTTCGAGCAGCGCCTTGCGCGTGCCGTCACGAATCGTCGCGGGCATGCTGCCCGCACGCGAAGTGACGGTGCGCGCGGCGAGGTCGACCACCACTTGTTGGGTGGGATCGAGTTCGACGCCATCCATCAGCGCCGCGAGATCGCGCTCGCCGAGCGTCACGCAGGGCAGGCCGAGCGCGGTGCAGTTGCCGGCGAAGATCTCCGCGAACGAGGCGCCGATGAAGGCGTTGAAGCCGAAGCGCATCAGGGCCTGCGGCGCGTGTTCGCGCGACGAGCCGCAGCCGAAGTTGCGGCCGACGATCAGGATGCCCGCGCCGGCGAAGCGCTTGTCGTCGAGGGCGTGGTTGCCCTTCGCCTGCTTGCGGTCGTCCTCGAACGAGTACTGGCCGATGCCGTCGAAGGTGACGCAGCGCAGATAGCGGGCGGGGATGATGCGGTCGGTGTCGATGTCGTCGCCGCGCAGCACGCAGCCGGTGCCTTGCACGCGCTCCACGATCGCGGCCATTAGAGGACCTCCCGCACGTCGACGACTTTACCCGCGAGCGCCGCGGCCACGACCATCGCCGGCGACATCAGCAGCGTGCGACCCGTCGGGGAGCCCTGGCGGCCTTTGAAGTTGCGGTTGCTGGAGGACGCGCAGATCTCGCGCCCTTGCAGCTTGTCAGGGTTCATCGCGAGACACATCGAGCAGCCCGCCTCGCGCCACTGGAAGCCGGCGCTGCGGAAGATTTCGTGCAAGCCCTCGGCTTCGGCCTGCTTCGCGACTTGTTGGGAACCCGGCACGATCAGCGCGCGCACGCCGGGCGCCACCTTCCCGCGGCGCGCGACCCGCGCGGCTTCGCGCAGGTCGCTGATGCGCCCATTCGTGCACGAACCCACGAACGCGACGTCGATCTTGGTGCCCGCGATGTGCTGACCCGGCGCGAAGCCCATGAACTCGCACGCTTCCGCAAAGCCCGCGCGATCTGCGTCGGGCACTTGCGACATGTGCGGCAGCGCTTCGTCGACACCTAATGCCTGGCCCGGGTTGATCCCCCACGTAACGGTGGGCGGAATCTCGCGGCCGGCGAGTTCGACCCGCTCGTCGTAGTGCGCACCCGCGTCGCTCGCAGTGCTGCGCCAGTAGGCGGCTGCGCGATCGAACGCCGCGCCCTTCGCCACGAACTCGCGCCCGCGTAAGTAGTCGACCGCGATCTCGTCGGGGTTCACGTAGCCGACGCGCGCGCCGCCCTCGATCGACATGTTGCAAACCGTCAGGCGCTCCTCCATCGACATCGCGTCGATCACGGCGCCGCCGTACTCGTAGGCGAAGCCCACGCCGCCGTTCACGCCGAGCCGCCGAATGACGTGGAGGATCACATCCTTCGCATAGACGCCGCCCGCGAGTTTGCCGCTGACCTCGATGCGGCGGACTTTGGGGCGGTTCAGCGCGAGGCATTGCGTCGCCAGTACGTCGCGCACCTGAGAAGTGCCGATGCCGAACGCGATCGCGCCGAACGCGCCGTGAGTCGAGGTGTGCGAATCGCCGCACGCCACCGTCATGCCCGGCTGCGTGAGCCCGAGCTCGGGCCCGATCACGTGCACGATGCCCTGCTTACCGCTCGGCACATCGAACAACTTGATTCCGAAATCCGCGCAGTTGCGTTCGAGGTGCTGGAGCATTTCCTCCGCCAGTGAATCGGCGAGCGGCCGGCGCTGCGAGTCGGTCGGGATGATGTGGTCGACCGTCGCGAACGTCTGCTGCGGGAAGCGCACGCGCAGGCCCATCTCGCGAAGCTGGGCGAACGCCTGCGGGCTCGTGACTTCGTGGATCAGGTGGAGGCCGATGAACAGCTGCGTCTGGCCGTCGGGGAGTTCGCGGACGGTGTGGGCGTCCCAGACTTTGGTGAAGAGCGACTTGGGGGCGGGCATAGGGGCGGGATTTAGCAGCGAGCCCGAGGCGAGGCGACGCGATGCCGGCGCAAAACGCGCCCATCGACGGCGCGCACGCGACCGCAATCGGACATCCCAGAGAGGCAGCGGGGTCTGACCCCACTGCCTCTCAGCGGGCCAGAATTACGCGCCCGTCCCGGACGGCGGCGCATCACGACCGCGCTAAAGCGGACAGCGATCAGGCCGCAGACACAGCCGCATGGCTAAATTGCGGGTCGCGTTCGTGCCGCACTGCGTCGTGCTGAGAGGCAGTGGGGTCAGACCCCGGTGCCTCTCGGCGCGAGGGCGGCCGCGCTCGCCTACGCTGCGCCGCCATGGACCTCCTCTACACCGCTCACGTTCCGCCCGGCGACGGCCCGCATCCCACCATCCTGCTGCTCCACGGTTGGGGCGCGAACGCGCACGATCTACTCGGCCTCGCGCCGATCCTGCACGGCGGCGGCGCGCTCGTGCTCTCGCCGCAGGGCCCCGTCGCGTTCGAGATCGCGCAGGGCATGTACGGCTTCGGCTGGTGGCCGATCACCCAATCGCGCGAGATCGACCCGCAGGCCTTCGACGCTGCCCGCCAGCTCGTGCGCGAGTTCCTCGACGAAGCCTGCAAGCGCTACCCGGTCGACCGCCGCAAGATCGTCGTGATCGGCTTCTC
>JANNRF010000063.1:0-5682 GCA_031401135.1 Deltaproteobacteria bacterium
GCCGCGCGGCTCAAGGACGAAGGCATCGAAGTGATCGCGCCGCGCCGCGACGGCGACGACCCGACCGCCCTAATCAATCGCTTCGCGAACGGCGGCAGCGTGCTGCTCGGCGCGCGCCGCTTCTGGCAGGGCATCGACATCCCGGGCGACGCGCTGCAAGCCGTGGTGATCGAGAAGCTGCCGTTCGAAGTGCCCACCGAGTTGCGCAAGCGTCGCGAGCAGCGCCTCTACGAACGCGGCGTCTCGCCCTTCGAGCGCGCCACCATGGGCAAGATGCTGCTGCACCTCAAGCAGATGGTCGGGCGCCTAATACGTACCGAGCAAGACCGCGGCATCGTGGTGATCGTCGAAGGCCGCACCGAGAAGGGCTACTTCCGCCGCCTCTCGGAAGCGTTGCCCCCTGGTTGCAGCGTGCGCGTCGCGCGCTTCGCGGAGCTGCCGGGGATTCTCGAAGAAGTCGGCATCGGGGGCGGGACAGCGGGCGAGAGCTGACGCGTCACTCAGGCATGTGGCGCACGATCTCGAGCGGAACGCCGCGCACTGGAAAGGCGCCGACGTTGATCACAACGACATGCGCCTTGGCATCGGCGAGCGCGGCCTTCGGACCCTCACCGAACAGCGGGTACCCGTCTGTCGCCCAGAGCCGATAGCGGCCGGGCGGGAGCGGAATGCGAAAGCGCCCGCCGCTCGTCACGTCCGTCATGAACCAGGCGATCTCATCTCGCGCGCCGCCCGAAAACTCCTCGACGATCACAGCCGTGCCGTCGCGGGCGAGCGCGCCGTTCGGTTCGCGCGCAATGCCTTCCACGGGCGTCAGCAACCAAGCGCGTTGGGTCAACGAGACGTCGGACTCGCGCCCGTTCCCCAAGACCGCAACGGGCCAGAACGAGCCGGAATAGTCGATGAGTTTTCCGTCGCGGAATTTTCGGACGCGGCGCACGCTCGCGAGGTACAGCCCAGGCGGAACGCGGCGAAACTCGAACCCGCCCGAGGCGTCGCTCAGCGCGGTGGCCACGACCTCCCGCAAAGCCAAGCGACTCAGCAGAACGAACGAGCCGCCGAAGCGGGCGCCCTTGTCGTTCGTGACGACGCCCCGGACTGTTCCACCCGGCACGTCGAAATCGACCCGCGCGCTCGCGCCGGCGGCGACCTCGACGTCGCGTTCCATCACCGGCTCGTGGCCGAGAGGGCCCTGCATGAGCAAGACGCGGTAGCGGCCCGCGCTGGGGAGCGCTCCGCGGTACGAGCCGTCGCGCGCGGTGAATAGGATGACGGGGTCTGCGCCTCCGTTTCGCTCGACGCTCAGCATGGCGTCCGCGACAGGCCCGGCGTCTCCCGTAACCGAACCCTCGATCCAAGCGCCCGCCGTGAGGCTCAACTCGACGCGCTTGCTTTCGCCCGGCGCGAACTCGAGCAGGCCGTCGATCTCGCCCGCGTCGGGATCTACGCCGAACCGATAGCGGTCAGGGCGCAAGGCCTTCATCCCGAATCGGCCGTTCGAATCCGTCGTGAGTTCGACGTGCATTCCTGAAACGCCGCGGTCCCTGCCGAGCGGTTCGAGCGAGAGCTGTAGATCCCGCGCGGGCGTCCCGTCGTGGCGGCGAAGCACACCACTGACCGCTGCGTAGCGAAGGATCGTGAGAGGCAATTCCTGTTCTGTGCCTTCGCTCCCGAGATTGCGCACCGCAAGCTTCGATTCGCCGACGCCGGAAAGCTCCGCGAGGAAATGCGCCTCGCCAGGCGCGAGGGGCGTGAAAGAGAAGGCGCCGTCGCGTGTCGTCGAGGAGTTCGACAGCCACGGCCCCGGGCCCGGGCGATAGTGGATCGTCGCGCCAGCGGCGGGCGTGCCGTCTTCCAAGCGCACAACTCCGCGAATGGTGGGAGCCGGTTCGAGCGCGATGCGCTGCGCGTCAGCAGGCACCCCTAACACGTTCGACACGATTGGGAAGAAGCCAGGCGCCGTGGCGTACAGCAGAGTTCCCTTGCCGACGCCCGAGACTCGGAATGCGCCGCCGCCGAGCACTTCGACGCGAGCGGGCGTCAGGAATCCCTCCTCCAGCTCGGGCTTCGCATTGCTGTACGCCGCAATCACGGTGAGTTGACCGACGATTCGGTGCGCTGCGAGCGCCGCCTCTGGGATCGCTCGCCCGTTCGCGTCGGCGACGCGCACCTCGAACGACTTCTCAGGCGGGAGGGTGAGGCGCACGTCGCTCGCGCCGAGAGCGACGGCTCGCGCGTGCGTGGGCTCGCGGCCAGCCGCACTCGCGTAGACGTCATGGGTCGGGCTGCCACGCCCTAACACTCGGAACCTCCCGCGCGCGTCCGTGCGAGCGTGCGGGACGCCGCGGACGCGGAGCGAGGCGATGTGGTCCGCGATCCAATCCGCCGCGCTCGAATACGCGAGGGCGCGCCCACCCGCGTACAAGGCGCCGCGCTGGTCCGCGCGCGCGTCCGCGAGCCACACGTCCGCGCCGGCGATCGCAGCGCCAGTCTCGTCCGTGACCGCGCCGGCAATAACACCCGCGCGCGCGAGCGGGACCCGCCCGAGATGAATCGTCTCGCCCGACGCGCCCTGCACTTCGACACGATGTTCGTTGCGCCCCGGAGCGCCGACGCGCAACTCGATGAGACCCGCCGGCAATCCCGCAACGGCAAAGTGCCCCGCCGCATCCGCGCGGATCTCGTCACCCGCGAACGCGACACGATCCCAGTAATAATCCGGTTGCCCGCCTCGCGGGTTCCACGTGCTCCCGCCATCAAGAGACACGGTCGCATCCGAGATCGGGGCGCCCGCCGCATCGACCGCGACGCCAACCACGCGCAACTCACGCTTCAGCCAAGCCTCCACGCGCTCGTTCGGATCATCGCTGTGCGAGACCTGATAGATCGTCTCGAAGCCCGGCGCGGACACCGCGAAGCCGCTGAAGTGCCAGGTGTGCTCGTCATCAGGGAACGAACGCGCTCGCCCTGCCCAGCGCGCGTTCAGCGCGAACTCGCCGCGTGCATCCGTCGTCGCGCTGGGAAACGCTGACGCGGGCGCGGCAAACTTCCATTCCATCCCGTTCCAGGCGTAGCCGAGCCTGGTCGAGCCGCCGCGCCGCGGAACAGGAATTCCGAGCGCCTCGAGCGTCGGCCGATTCGGCAGCCACACGACGCGCGCGCGGGGAATCGGTCGCTCGCGCTCGTCGCGCACCACGCCGCGGAACGAGACCTTCTCGCGCAGCGCTGCACGCGACGTCGAAGCCAGCGCTTCCGGTTCGGCGCGTGCCGGTTGTGCCGCGAGGCCGAGCAACGCGGCTGCCGCGATCCCGCACGCGATTGCCATTCGCGAAACCCGAAGCATGTCCTCCCCTCAGTCCGCGAGGCGTCGGTGTTACCGTGGCTTCGCGGCAGATTACGCGCCGCCCCCGGAGGCCCGCATGCTCGATCTTTCAGGCCGCGTTGCAGTTGTAACCGGCGCCGGCACCGGCATAGGGCGCGCGATCGCGCTGCGGCTCTCGGCGTGCGGCGCGGCGGTCGCGCTGCTCGGGCGCACGCGCGCAACGCTCGATGCGGTGGCGGGCGAGGCGAAGGGCGAGACGCGCGCAATCGCGTGTGACGTGCAGGAGCGCGCCTCGGTGGACGCGGCCTTCGCCGAGGCGGTGCGCGCGTTCGGGCGACTCCACATCGCGGTCGCGAACGCGGGCATTGGCGGCCCGAACGACTTGGGGGGCGGCGACCGCTGGGACGCCATCGTGCGCACCAACCTCGACGGCGCCTACTTCACGCTGCGCGCCTTCGAGGCGCAACTCGCGCCCGGGGCCGGCTACAAGCACGCGATCGTGATCAGCTCCTGCGTCGCGCGCTTCGGCGTCGCGGGCATCTCGGCCTACAGCGCGGCCAAGGCCGGGCAGCTCGGCCTGGTGCGCTCGCTCGCGGCCGAACTCGCCCCAAAACGGGTGCTCGTGAACGCGATCTGCCCCGGCTGGGTCGACACGCAGATGGCCGTCGACCGCATGACCGAGATCGGCGAGAGCATGGGCAAGGGCTATCCCGACGCGAAGGCCGAGCTGCTCGCGGGCATCCCGCTTCAACGCAGTAGCGAGCCCGACGAGATTGCGGGGCTGGTCGAGTTCCTGTGTTCGCCCGCGGCAGTGGCGTTCACCGGCCAGGCCTTCGACCCGAACAACGGCGCGTGGATGGGCTGAGCAAGCGGCGCATCGCCGCGCGCAGCGAGGCGGAGCCGAGCGGAGTCGAACAGCGGCCTCCGAGTTGGATGCGCCTCGACGCTCGCGTTCCCGCGACGCCCGCCCGCCGGCCGAGAATCCACGGCCGAAACCCCGCGAAACATCAGGGGCACTCGCCTATCGTCGCGGCGGCTCGGGTCAGGCGGCAGGCGGCCTTTAGCCCAGCCCAGTTGGTTGACACATGAGTCGCGTTGGCAATTCTCCCGGCCCCGTTCGCCTGACTTCGGGTCAAAATGCAGGACGCGGTGCGCTTGGGATGTTGGCGCGCCCGCGCAGTTGGCTGACGCGGAGGAAGCGATGAGCGGACGATTTTCCGGCGACGATTGGGGCGTGATCCTCGGCGGTTCGAGCGGCTTCGGCCTCGCGACCGCGCTGAAGCTCGCGGCCCACGGCATGAACCTCTGCATCGTGCACCGCGATCGCCGCGGTTCGATGCGTCGCATCGAGCCCGAGTTCGAGAAGCTGCGCGCGAGCGGCGTGAAGCTGATCATCGAGAACGACGATGCGCTCGACCCCGCGGTGCGCGGGCAGATTCTCTCGCAGCTCGCAGAACAGCTCGGCCCGAACGGGCGCGTGAAGATGCTGCTGCACTCGATCGCGTTCGGGAACTTGAAGCTGATCGTGCCGGAAGTGCCGAAGCCCGATGCGGGCGCTGCCATCGCGAAGCTCGCGGATTCGCTGGGCATCGCGAAGGAAGCGCTCGCCAGCGCCGTCGACAAACTCGCCGCGGAAGGCGTCGACGAACTCACCGAGCTTTCGAGCGCGCCCGTCTACCCGACGCACTCGCTGCTCGACGCCGAGGATTTCGCGCGCACGATCCACTGCATGGGCACGAGCCTGCTCGACTGGGTGCAGGACATTTTTACGCGCAGGCAGTTCGCCGCCGACGCGCGCGTGTTCGGCCTGACGAGCGAAGGCAACGAGGTGGCGTGGAAGGGTTACGCGGCGGTGTCGGCGGCGAAGGTGGCGCTCGAAGCGATGTCGCGCTCGATCGCCGCCGAGTTCGGCCCGCACGGCGTGCGCTGCAACGTGCTGCAACCGGGTGTTACGGAGACGCCGGCACTTCAGGCGATTCCCGGCAGCGAGCGCCTGAAAGCGCACTCGCGGCTGCGCAACCCGATGCGCCGGCTCACCACGCCCCCCGATGTCGCGAACGTCCTCTACTTATTGTGCTTGCCCGAGGCGGCGTGGGTCAACGGCACGGTGATCCGCATCGACGGCGGCGAGCACGTCTCCGGGAGTACCACTTGACGCTCTACATCCACGGCATGGGCCACTTCCACCCCGAACCCGTGATCACCAACAAGTTCCTCGAAGAGCTCGACATTGGCACCAACGACGAGTGGATCGTCGAGCGCGTCGGCATCCGCGAGCGCCACACTGCGCTGCCGCTCGAGTACTTGAAGACGACCAAGAACCAAGACGTGCGCGAGGCCGAGAGCGCACTGCTCTACAC
>JANNRF010000064.1:0-48064 GCA_031401135.1 Deltaproteobacteria bacterium
CCAAATGCAGCCCAAACAGGTCGTCCCGCACCGCGAGGCAGAGCTTGCGCGGTCGCGAAGATCGTGCCGCGCGAGGGCGGCCGCAAGACCGTGGTGTTCGCCCAGACGCCGCCGCTCTCCACCTACTTGCTCGCGCTCGCCGTGGGCGAGCTCGTCGCGTCGGACGCAGTGCACGTCGGCGAGACCGAGATCCGCATCTGGCACGCGCCGGGCAAGGAAGCCCTCACGGCGTTCTCGCTCGAAGCCGCGCGCGAGACGCTGACGCGGCTCGAGACCTACTTCGATCTGCCGTACCCGTACGAGAAGCTCGATCTCGTGGCGGTGCCGGAGTTCGAGGCTGGCGCGATGGAGAACGCCGGCGCGGTTTTCTTCCGCGAGACGTTGCTGCTCGTCGATCCGGCGCGCACCACGATCCTCGAATCGAAGCGCGTGGCCGAGGTGATCTGCCACGAGCTCGCGCACATGTGGTACGGCGATCTCGTCACGATGGCGTGGTGGGACGATCTCTGGCTGAACGAGGCCTTCGCCACCTGGATGGCTTATCAGGTCGTCGATGCCTGGAAGCCCGAGTGGCGCATGTGGAGCACGTTCCAGCACGACCGCTCCGCCGCGCTCGGCATGGATGCGCTGGCGAACACGCACCCGATTTACGTCGAGGTGCGCAGCCCCGCCGAGGCCACTGAGAACTTCGACCTAATCACCTACGAAAAGGGTGCCTCGGTGGTGCGCATGGTCGAGCGCTATCTCGGCGCCGAGGTCTTCCGTGCGGGTGTGCGCAAGTACATCCGCGAGCACCAAGAGGGCAACACGGTCGCGGCCGATCTGTGGAACGCGCTCTCGGATGCTTCGGGCCAGGACGTCGAGCCGGTCGTGCGCGCGTGGATCGAGCAACCCGGCTTCCCGCTGCTGCGGCTCGAGCGCATCGACCGGAGCGGGCGCTGCTGCATCCGCTACCGCCAGGAACGCTTCCGCCCGAACGCGGAGAAGCCCTCGCGCGACGCGACGCGGCGCTGGCCGATCCCGTGGGTCGGGCGCGTCGGCACGGCGGTGGGCTCGCGCACCGTGCGCCAGTTGTTGGGGCGCGGACGCGGCGAGTTCGAGCTGGAAGGCGAGGCGCCGCGGTTTCTGTACGGCAACGCCGAGGAAGCCGGTTTCTTCCGCCCCCTGCACACGGCGGAAGAACTCGCGGCGATCTCGCAGAACCTGCGCGAGTTGACAGCGGTGGAACGCCAGGGACTGGTCGGCCATCAATGGGCTGCGCTGCGCGCGGGCTACGGCGAGTTCGGAGGGTTCATCGGCCTCGCGCTCGCGCTGGGTAACGAGTCCGACGCCGACGTGCTCACCACGCTGCGCCCCGCGCTCGAAAGCTGCGCGCGCTCGGCGCGCCGCACGCTCGGCGTTGAGGCAGAACGCAAGCTACGCGCTCGCGTGGCAGCCACGTTCGGGCCTGCGCTCGCGTCGCTCGGCCTCGAGGCGGGCGCAAAGGAAGGCGACGACGCGCGGCGGCGGCGCGCCGCGCTGTTCGCGCTGGTGGGCGATGTGGGCGCAAACGCCGCTGCGCGCGCGCAGGCGCAAGACCTCATCGCGCGATACCTGAGCGATCGCGCGAGCGTCGATACCGAGCTCGCCGCGATCGCAACGACAGTGGCCGCGGCGGGCGGCGACGAGGCGCTCTACGAGCGCTACTTCGCCGCGCACAAAGCGGCATCGACTCCGCTCGAGAGCCGCCGCCTGCTGATGGCATTAGGCGATTTCCGCACGACGGGACTCGTGCAGCGCACGCTCGCGCTGAACCTCTCGGACGAAGTTGGCGTGCAGGACGTGGGTCTTTTGCTCGCGTACATGTTCGGCAACCCGAGCGCCGCGCCCGCGACTTGGGAGTTCTTCAAGAAACGCTTCCGCGCGCTGCGCAAGAAACTGCCGCCCCAGCTGGTGGCGCGGCCGATCGAGGCCGCCGCGAGCCTCGCGACGCGAGCCGCGCGCAAAGATATCGCCGCGTTCTTCAAGGCGAACCCGGTGCCCACGGCCGTGCGCGCCGTGAAGAAGGCGCTCGAGCAGATCGACCTCAGCGTCGCGTTCGACGCGCGCGTGAAGCCGGAGCTCGCACGCTGGATCGACGCGCCCTAACTACTGCACTCACCAATCCACGCCCACGCGTTCTCGGAGAACCCTGATGAGCAACGCAGCAATCCCGGCCCGAACGGAGTCGCCCGTTTGGCAGAAGACGGCGTGCATTCTGTGCAGCCTGAACTGCGGCCTCGAAGTGCAGACCGACGGCCGCCACATCTTGAAGATGCGCGGTGATCGCGAGCACCCGGCTTCGCAGGGCTACACCTGCGAGAAGCCCGCGCGCGGGCTCGACGCTTATCAGAACGCGCGCGATCGCCTGACCTCGCCGCAGCGCCGCCGCGCGGACGGCAGCTTCGAAGTGGTGAGCTGGGACGTCGCGATCGCGGGCGTTGCGCGCGATCTCGCGCGCGTGCGCGACGAGCACGGCGGCGGCTCAATTCTCTACTTCGGCGGCGGCGGCCAGGGCAACCACCTGCCCGGGGGTTATGGCAGCGCGACGCGCGCGGCGATCGGCTCGGTGTATTCCGCAAACGCCCTCTCGCAGGAAAAGACGGGCGAGTTCTGGGTCGACGGCAAACTGTGGGGACGCCCTAATTGCCACTCGACGCCAGATTTCGAGCACGCGGAAGTTGCGGTGCTGCTCGGCAAGAACCCGTGGCAATCCCACGGCTTCCCGCGTGCGCGCGTGGTGCTCAAGGAAATCTCGCGCGATCCCAAGCGCACGCTGGTGGTGATCGACCCGCGCCGCACCGAGACCGCCGAGCTCGCGGACTTTCACTTGCAGGTGAAGCCCGGCTGCGACGCATTCCTGCTCGCGGCGCTGCTCGCCGTGCTCGCGAGCGAAGACCTGATCGATCGCGAGTTCATCGCGCAGCACACCGTGGGCGCGAGCGAAGTGCTGAGCGCGCTCGCGGAGATCCCGATCGCCGACTACTGCGCGCGCGCGGGCGTGCCTGAGAACTCGCTGCGGGAAGTGGCGCGCCGCATCGGCCGCGCGGCGAGCGTCTCGATCCTCGAAGACCTCGGCGTGCAGATGGCCCCGCACTCGACGCTGAACTCGTACCTCGAGAAGCTCGCCTGGCTGCTCACCGGCAACTTCGCGAAACCCGGCGCGATGAACCTGCACACGCACTTCGGGCCGCTGCTCGGCAAGAGCGCCGAGCGCCGGACTGCTGTGAGCGGCCAGCGCGTGATCGGCGGCATCATGCCGTGCAACGCGATCCCCGAGGAAATCCTCACGGATCACCCGCAGCGCTTCCGGGCATTATTGGTGGAGAGCGGGAACCCCGCCCATTCGCTGGCCGACAGCGCGCGCATGCGCGAGGCGATCGCGGCGCTCGAGTGCGTGGTGGTGATCGACGTCGCGATGACCGAGACCGCGCGGCTCGCGCACTGGGTGCTGCCCGCTTCCTCGCAGCTCGAGAAGTGGGAGGCAACCTTCTTCAACTTCGAGTTTCCGGCGAACGTGTTCCATCTGCGCGCGCCGGTGTGCGAGCCGCTCGCGGGCACGCTGCCGGAGCCCGAGATCCATCGCCGCCTGGTGCGCGCGCTCGGCGCCTACGGCGATGCCGACGTGGCGCCACTCCACGCCGCCGCGAAGCAGGGCCGCGCGCAGTTCGCGGGCGCATTCTTCCAGGCGCTCGCGAAAAACCCGAAGCTCGCGGCTAGCTCGCCAGTCATTATGTACGAGACGCTCGGGCCCACGCTGCCCGATGGCGCCGCCGCGGCGTCTGCGTTGCTGGCGCTCGCTATCCAGTGCGCGCAGGAATACCCCGAGTCGGTGCGCCGCGCGGGCTTCGCAGGAGCGAACGCGCTCGAGCAAGGCTTTGCCCTCTTCGACGCGATTCTGCGCGAGCGCAGCGGCGTCGTGTTCAGCGTGGACGAGCACGCCCAGAGTTGGGAGCGCGTCGCGCACGCAGACAAGAAGGCGCAGCTCGTGATCCCCGAGTTGTTGGGGGAACTGCGCGCGCTGCGCGATGAGAAGCCCGCGCGCAACGACGCGTTCCCGTTCGTGCTCGCAGCCGGCGAGCGGCGCACCAGCACCGCGAACACAATCCTGCGCGACCCCGCGTGGCGGAAGAAAGACGCGAACGGCGCGCTGCGCATGAACCCCGAGGACGCCGCGCGGCTCGGCATCGCGGACGGCACGCGCGCACGCATTACGACGAAACGCGGGCAAGGCGTCGCGCAGGTCGAGATCACCGACACGCTGCAACCCGGCCACGCGATGCTGCCGAACGGCCTCGGCCTCACGTACCCGAGCGGCGCCGAGGGCGCGCGCACCACCGGCGTCGCCCCGAACGAGCTCACCGCCAGCGAAGACCGCGACTGGATCGCCGGCACGCCGTGGCACAAGCACGTGCGCGCGCGGATCGAGGCGGCGTAGGCGGCGGGCGCGAGCGCTCGACGAGTTCGCACGACCACCTGGGTCGGACTGGGCCCTACGGAAGCGCGGCGGCCAACCCGTCACCAGGTTCGAGCGTGCGAACGCGCAGTTCTTCCAGCGATTTCTCGCGCCACTTCGCCTCGTACTTCACGCGCTTCGCGTGGACGCTCTGGGCGTTCTTCGCCGCCCACTCCCCTGCCGATTGCGCCGTCCCGATCAGCTTGCAGCCCGCGAGCCACTTCTTGTGCTGCGCGCCGTCGAGCGTGAACTCCGCCTCGACGGGCTTCTGCTTGAACGGGTGCAGCGAGAAGCGCGCCTTCCACGCGCCGAAGCGCGGCGTAATGACGGCGTAGTACGCCTTGCCCGCTTCGAGATCGGCCTCGAGGAAGTCGGCGCTCTCGGCGATCACCATGAAGCGGCGATTCCCCGGCTCGGCGTAGTGGGCGACCATCTCGTCGGGGCCGGGGATCCCGATGAGCGCCTCGCCCGTCTCCGTCAGCTCGAAGACTGAGGATGAGATCGCGTAGCCGAAACTCGAGACGCGCATGAAGACGACAAGCGCCTTGTCTGCGCGCACCGCCACCTTGGCCTCGGCAGGGGGCGCGGCGTAGCGGCCCGTGGCGCACGCTGAAAACAGTGCGGCAGCGAAAGCGATCGTGAGAAGATGGAGGAGCGGAGAGCGAGCGCGAGACAAGCTCGGACTTCCACCTTGCGACTAGACCTCGGGTCGCACCGGCGCGCGAAACCCTGTCTCCGATCCCCGTCGGCGCCCCGAGTTTCGGATTACGTTTATCATGATAATCTAAACCGCATGTTCAAACGATCCCTCGCTCTGCCTCCTTCCAACACAGAGACGTTCTTTCTCTGGGGTCCGCGCCAGACGGGTAAATCCACTCTGCTGCGCGAGGCGTATCCGAGCGCCGTCTGGATCGACTTGCTGCGCGCCGACGAGTATCGGCGCTATCTGGGGCGGCCCGAGTTGTTGCGGGCCGAACTCGGAGCGGCGCCCGAACGCCGCCAAGTCGTGATCGACGAGGTGCAGAAGGTTCCAGCGCTGCTCGACGAGGCGCACTGGCTGCACGAGAACGCAGGGATCCGCTTTGCGCTGTGCGGCTCGAGCGCCCGCAAGGTGCGGCGAGGGCAAGCCAACCTATTAGGCGGGCGCGCTGTGCGCTACGAGCTGCACGGCATCACGGCCGCGGAGCTCGGCCGCGAGTTCGAACTCGAGCGGCTGCTCAACCACGGCTACCTGCCGCGGATCTATCAGGCCGATCGCCACCAGCGGCTGCTGGCCGCGTATGTGGGCGATTACCTGAAGGAGGAGGTCGCCGCGGAGGGGCTCGTGCGAAACCTGCCGGTCTTCTCCGAGTTCCTGAGCATCGCTTCGTTGTCGGACACGGAGCTGGTCAACTTCTCGACCATTGCGCGCGAGTGCGGCGTCTCGAGCCCGACGATCCGCGGCCACTTCCAGATTCTCGAGGACACGTTGCTCGGGCGCTGGCTCCCGGCTTATCGGAAGCGCCCCAAGCGCCGCGTGATCGGCGCGCCGAAGTTCTACTTCTCGGACGTCGGCATCGTGAACTTCCTGGCTCGCCGCGGCGCGCTGAGCCCGGGCTCCGAGCTGTTCGGCAAGGCGTTCGAGAACTGGGTGTTCCACGAGCTGTGCGCGCATAATGCCTACAGCGAGGCCTTCGCAACGCTCTCCTACTGGCGGCTCGCCAGCGGCATCGAGGTCGACTTCATCGTGAACGACATGGCGCTGGCGATCGAGGCGAAGTCTTCGCGCAAGGTGACGAGCGATCACTTGAACGGGCTGCGCCAGCTTCGCCAGGATCATCCGCGCGTGCGCGAGCGCATTCTGGTTTGCCTGGAGGCGAAGGCGTACAAGACCGAAGACGGCATCTGGGTGTTTCCGGCGAAGGAATTCTGCGCGCGTCTGCAAGCGGGCGACTTGTTTTGACGGGCGCCGGACGAGCGCGTGGCAGGGTGCGCGCGTCTCGTCGGGGCATCGCGATCGGCCGGGTGAATCGCGGCGACGATGCGAGTTCGTGCTTGCGCACGGGCGAATATTCGTCGTAGATTCGCCTCATGACACAGCCTCCCGGCGTTCGCGCAAACCCACCCAATCGCTTCGAGCGCGTGCACGTCACCGAGATGCCCGAACTCGGATTCGCGCCGAGCCCGGACGACCCGCCTGAGGACCCGCGCACCGAACTGCTCGTCGATCCCTCGCGCACGATCATCGCGACCAACGACAGCCCGGACCTGGGATTTGGCGCGAGCGTGAACCCGTATCGGGGTTGCCAGCACGCGTGCTCTTATTGCCTTGCGCCTGAAACTCCAGTGCTGCGCGCGGACATGCGCTGGTGCGCGCTCGGCGAGTTGAAGCTCGGCGACGAGATCGTTGGCTTCGACGAGTTCCCACAGCCCGGACATCACACCCGGAAGCTGCGGAAGACGGTCGTCGAGAACATCTGGTGGTCTCGGAGATCGTCGCTTCGAGTCATTACGGATCGCGCCGAGGTTACGACGACGGCGGAGCACCAGTGGCTGCAGTGGCTCTCCTTCCGCTGGTCGAGAACCGAACAGCTAAGAGTCGGACGGCGGCTGCGCTTCTTGCTCGCTCCGGCGGGTTGCGATTTCGATTCGGACTACCGCATCGGGTACGTGGCCGGCCTCTCGCTCGGGGCTGGAACCTTCCGTTACCAGCGAGGCTGGCGCAGCGACAAGCTCGGATTTCCGGCCGCGTACTGGCGCATCGCTCTCATCGATCGCGAGCCGCTTGAGCGGTGCGTCGAGTTCATGCGGTCACTTGGAGTCGAATTGGCAATCAGGCCATTCGACGGAGGGCCGGGCTCCCGGCAGCCTCTTGAAAAAGTCGAGACTCGCTCGCTCTCGAAGCTGGAGATCGTCGACAAGATCATCCACGCGGAACTCGACAGCGATTCGTATCGACGAGGGTTCTTGGCCGGCTTTTTCGATGCGGAGGGCCACAACGGCGAGACGCTCCGAATCAGTCAGTTAGACAAGACGGTCCTCGAGCGCGTGATCCGCTACGCGGCGTCGCTCGGCTTCAATTTCAAGCTCGAGCCGAGGGACGACCGCGCGAGTTCGGCACGGCTGGTCGGAACGGTGCGAGAACGAATGGGCTTCTTCGCAGCGGTTCGCCCCGCGATCCAACGCAAGCTCGACCGAGTGTTCGGCCTCGACCCGGTGACGGACCCGGCACGAATCGAGGCGATCGAGCCTGGCCCCGTACGCGACGTAGTCGACATCCAGACCTCCACGCGAACGTTCTACGCCGCCGGCCTCGCGACGCACAACTGTTATGCGCGCCCCACCCACGAGTACCTCGGCTACTCCGCCGGCCTCGATTTTCAGACGAAGATTCTCGTGAAGCCGCGCGCGGCCGAGTTGTTGCGGAAGCAACTGATGTCGCCGGCTTGGAAGCCGCAGGTCGTCGTGCTCTCGGGCGTGACGGATCCGTATCAGCCCGCGGAGCGGCGGCTGCGCATCACGCGCGGTTGCCTCGAGGTTCTGGCGGAGTTCAAGAACCCGGTGGGCATCGTGACGAAGGGCTTTCTCGTAACGCGCGATGCCGACTTGCTCGCCGAACTCGCGCGCGCCGACGCGGTGAACGTGAGGCTCTCGATCACCACGCTCGACCCCGAGCTTCAGCGCAAGATGGAGCCGCTCGCTTCGCCGCCGAGCAAGCGGCTCGCGGCGATCGAGGCGCTCGCACGGGCCGGCGTGCCGGTGGGCGTGATGGTCGCGCCGATCATCCCGGGCCTAACAGATCACGAGCTGCCCGCGATTCTGCAGGCCGCCGCAGACGCGGGCGCGGGCAGCGCCGGCATGGTGGTGCTGCGGCTCCCGCACGGCGTGAAGGAGCTGTTCTCGGGTTGGCTCACGGAGCACTACCCCGACCGCCGCGAGAAGGTGCTGAACCGCCTGCGCTCGCTACACGGCGGCGCGCTCTACGATTCGCGCTTCGCGCACCGCCAACGCGGCGCCGGCGAGTTCGCCGCGCAGATCGAGGCGCTCTTCCAGCTGGGCCTGCGCAGAGCGCGTCTCGCTGCGCGCGGGCCAACGCTGTCGACGGCTTCGTTCAAGCGCCCAGGCGTCGCGGATCAGCTGTCGCTGTTCTCGCTGCCCTGAGTCCCGCTCCGCAGCCGCGCCAGGAACTCCCGATCGATGCGCGCCCTAACAGTGCGGCGGTCGAGGCCGATGCGGCGCGCGGTCTCCTCGTACGAGCCGGCTTGGTGGTAGACGAGCGTCGCGTAGCGCGAGAGCAGCACGTCGGCTTCGAGCGCGCCGCGCGCGAGTTCGCCGACGAGCTCGGCGACGGGCCCGTGCGCGGGCACGCTCGCAGCGCGCGCGGGCATCGCGGCGGGCTCGTAGCCGCCGCGAATCACCACGTTGCGCACGCACTGCTCGAGCTCGCGCACATTGCCCGGCCAGCCATAATCACTCGGTAGGTTCGCCTCGACCCAGCCCGCGACTTCTCGCGCCACCTCGTCGCCCTCGCGCTCGCCGAACAGGCGCCGCGCGGCAACCGTCACGAAGCTGCGCAGATCCTCGGGGTGATCGTCGAGCTGCGCGCGCAGGCTCGGCGTGTGAATCAAGTCTGCGCACAGGCGGTAGTAGAAATCTTCGCGGAAGCGGCCGGCCTGCATCTCGGCGGCGAGGTCGCGATTGGTTGCGGCGATGATCTTGCCTTCGAAGCGACGCGCGCGCGTCTCGCCGAGCCGCTCGAAGACGCGCGTCTGGAGCACCCGTAACAGCTTCACCTGGATCTCGGGCGAGACCTCGCCGATCTCGTCGAGGAACACCGCACCGCCGCGGCCACAGGCTTCGAGCCAGCCTTCGCGATCGTCCACCGCGCCGGTGAACGCGCCGCGCCGGTGCCCGAACAACTCGGACTCGATCAGGGTCGGCGTGAGCGCGGAGAGATTCAGCGCGAAGAAGCGCTTCTCCGGCGCGTGCGCGAACGCCTTCGCTTCGGGATCGAAGGCGATGAACTGCGAGCAGCCGATCGCGCGCGCGACGAGTTCTTTGCCGGTGCCCGAGGGGCCAGTAACAAGCGTCGGCACGTCGTGCATGTGGCCGACCAGCGCGCGGCGATAACGCCTGCGGTCGCGCGTGAAGATCGATTGCCACACATCGGCGCGCAGCTTGGCGGCGGGCAGCGAAGCGCCGTACAGGTGCCGGAACACGAAGTGGAAGGCGCGCCGCGTCTGATAACCGTACGCGAACAAGAACGTGGCATCGGGCTTCGGCAAGCCGGGCAGCGCGAGGGAATGCTGCACCTCCTCGGCGAACGCATCCCAACAAGCGACCGGGCGCGGGCGCTCTGCGTCGCGGTCGAGGGTCGCGCGCCACTCGTGCTCGTAGCGCGCGTAGATGCAGTAGAGCACGAGGTCTTCGTAGAGCGCGGCCTCGTCCGCGGCCGGCTTCGCGCCGCCCGTAAGGCGTTCGCGAACGCGCAGCAACAACTCCCGCGCCGAGCTCTCGAGGCGGGTCAAGTTCGGGTTCATGCCGTTGAGGTCGGCATCCACGTTCCACACCACGCGGCCAGGCACGAACGCTCTGCCCAACACTTCGCGCTCATGATCGATCCGCTCCGGCAGGAACGGATTCGCGTGGGTCAGCTTCGAGAACGCCTCTGCGATCCTGCGCTCAGCGTCTTGGAACAGCTTCACGCGCGCTTCCTCGCTGGGTAGTGGCATTTTGCGACCGCGAGCAAAGCGGCGCAGCCAACTCGCCGCCCCTGTCCGATCTTCGCTCGGCTTCGCCTCGCTGCGCGCGGCGAAGCGCCGCTTGCTGGTACGTTCTCGCCGCATCGGCCGTCTGCGAACGCGGGTGGAGGCATAGCATGCGACCTCAGCTCGACTTATTGGTCGAGGCCCTCGCCAAGGGTGCGTGCTTCACGTTCTTCCGCAGCATCGAAGTGGTGGGCGAGGAAAACGTGCCGCGCGGCGTGCCGCTGGTGCTCGTCGCGAACCACCACAACAGCCTCGTCGATCCGATTCTCGTGCTCGGCGCCACCAACGTGCGCGCGCGCTTCCTCGCCAAGAGCACGCTCTGGGACGTACCGCCGACGCGGCTGTTACTGAACCTCGCCGCTGTGATTCCCGTCTACCGCGCGCAAGACGGCGCCGACATGGCGAAGAACGACGAGACCTTCGTGCGCTGCTGGGACGTGCTCGCGAGCGGCGGCGCGATCGCGCTGTTTCCTGAAGGCATCAGCCACGACGAGCCGCACCTCGCGAAGCTGAAGACCGGCGTCGCGCGCATCGTGATCGGCGCCGCGCAGCGCCTCAGCGTCCATAACACCCTCATCGTTCCCGTGGGCCTCACGTTCGAGGAGAAGGGCAAGTTCCGTTCGCGCGTGCTCGTCGCGATCGGCGCGCCGCTCGATCCTGCGCCGTTCATCGCGGAGCACGCGAGCGACGAGGCTGCCGCGGTGCGCGGCCTTACGGCTGCGGTGAAGGGCGCGCTCGAGGGCGTGACGCTGAACTATCCGTCCCACGCGGACGTCCCCGTAATCGATGGCGCCGCGAGCTTGTGGGCCACGCGCGACCGCGAGCTGCCTGCGCGCATGGCGCTCGAAGAGGCGTTCCAGCTGCGCAAAATCGCGCTCGCGCTCTACGGCCGCGCGCGAGCGCGCTTCCCGAAGCGCGTTGCGGCGCTCACGGAGCGCGTCGCGCAGTACGCGCAGCGGCTCGAAGAGCAGCGCTTGCGCGACGAGCACGTCGTCGCCCGCTACCCGCGCGAGGAAGTGCTCGCGTACGTGATCGGCAGCGCGACGCTGTTGCTCTTCTGGTTGCCGTTCGCGGCGATCGGCAGCCTGATGAACTGGATTCCGTACCGCCTGATCTGGGCCGGCGCGCGCTTCACGCCCGGCGAGAATCTCCCGGCAACCGTCAAGCTCGTCGGCGGCTTCTTCCTCTACCCAATCACTTGGCTGGTCTGGGCGCTGTTGGCCAACGCCTCCTTCGGCAGCGGTACTGGCTTCGCCACGCTGCTGCTCGGCCCGCTCGCAGCCTGGTTCGCGATGCTCTTTCACGAGCGCTACGAGCACTTCTGGGAACACGCGCGCGCCTGGGCGACGGTGAAGACGCGGCCCGCCGAAGCCGCGCGGCTGAAGGAAGAGCGCGACGCATTGCATCAGGAGATGCGCTCGATCGCGGACGATTCGCGCGAGGCGAAAGAGCCACCCGCAGAGACGCGTTAGGGAATCTCCTCGGGGAATCGCGCTACGGAATCGCCGCGTACTCCGCGAGCGCATCGGCGAGCCGCGCGCGCTCGACGCCGGTCTCGCGCAGCGCCGCATCGAGCCAATCCGGGTGCTCGGCGCAGCAGACCGAGATCGGCCGATCCAGCCCTGATAACTCGTTCGCCTGGCGCACGAAGGCGGTCGCGTAATCGGGCGGGCGCACGTCGCGCGCGAGTTCGACCATCGCGAATGCGTCGGGCGTGCCCTGTGCGCTCGGGTTCGGGAACAACAGGCTCGGCGTGCCGGGCTCGCCGCCGCCGCCCGCGAGCCCAAGGCCGTCGCACAGGATCGCGCCGCGCACTTCTCGAGGCCGCGCGCCCGCGAGCAAGAGCGCGACGTACGCGCCGAGGCCGCGTCCCAACAAGGTGGCGCTGCCGAGCTTGCGCAGCGCGCTGTCGGCGTCGCCCATCAGCACTTCCGCGGTGTAGCCGCCGCCGCGCGAGAGCTGGCTCGCGCCATGGCCCGTGAAATCGAGCGCGAACACGGGGCCGGGCCAGGCGGAGATTTCGTCGGGCAGCGCGCTCGGCGAGCGTTCGCCGAGCCCGTGCAATAACAAGAGCGCGCGGCCGCTGCCGGCGCGCAGCTCGTGCAGCGCCAGCTCGATGCGCCCGTGAAGCAGCGTCGTCGTCTTCACAGCACGCTGCGCAGAAAATCGAGCACGAGTCTCGCCGTGCGCTCGGGCTGCTCGATGTGGATGAAGTGCCCGACGCCTTCGAAGGCGATCACCTCCGCACGACGCGGCAAGTACGGCTTCACTTCTTCGACGCGCGTGTCCCAGCCCATCGGCTCGCTCACTGTCGCGAGCACGCCTAGCAGCGGCACGGGCAAGCTCGCGAAGCGCGCCATCGACCACTGCGCGCGCCACGGCCCAAAGCCGCCCGGGCGCAGCACCGGATCGATCTTCCAGCGCCAGCCGTCCGCGTCCTTGCGCGCGCCCACTGTCACCAAATACCGCAGCCACTCCTTCGAGAGCCGCGGGTTCATGCGCCCGCGCCGCTCCGCGAGCCCGTCGAGCGTGTCAGCGCGCCGCACCTTTTCGCTCGACTTATTACGGTAGTCGAGCCAACCCGAAAGCTCCTTGGCGAGCAGCTTGGTGCGCTCGTGGTCCGCCACGTCCGGCGGCGGCCGATTGGTGGGCATGCCGTCGATGTTCACGAACGCGCGCGCGCGATGCGGTGCCGCCTGAATCGCGTGGGTCGAGATCGAGCCGCCCTTCGAGTGGCCGAGCATGATCGCGGGCTCGCGGGTGCTCGAATCGAGCACCGTCAGCAGATCGCGCACGTCGGCGTCCCAGGAATACAGCGGCGTGTGGTCGGAATCGCCGTGACCGCGCTGATCCCAGACCACGACGCGATAGCCGCCCGCCGCCAGCAGCGGCGCGAACACGTCAAACGTGCCGGTGAAATCGAAGCCTCCGTGGGAGCAGAAAATCACCGGCGCGGCGGCGTCGCCCCATTCAGAGACGGCGAGCTTCACGCCGAACGATTCGACCGTGCGGCGGCGATCCGGGCGCCGCGCGCCGGGGAATGCGCGCGCGGCGCGAAGTTCGGGGTCGAGTGGTAGAGCGTCGTCGGTCACGGCGGAGCTTCTTTAGGCAACTGCGCGCTGGGATGCACGCGCCGCCCCAGCGCCGCGCCGAGAAGCGGCGTTCAGGCGCGTGAGAACTCGCGCACGTCCGCGGGCTCTGGCGCGCTGAAACGCAGCTCGCCGCCGCTCGCGCGCGACAGCGCGAGCTCGGCGGCGTGTAATAACACCCGCGGCGCAGCGTGCGGCGCGCCGCACTGCCAGAGCGGGCCGTAGAGATCGTCGCCCGCGATCGGCGTGCCGTGCGCGGCGAGGTGCACGCGCAGCTGGTGTGTGCGCCCTGTCTCGGGCAGCGCCTCAATGCGAGCGCCGCGTGCGCAGCGCTGGGTGACGCGAAACTGTGTCGCGCTCTCGCGGCGCTCCGGACCTGGCGCATCGAACAGCCCGAAGCGAAAGCGCGACGGATGCGCCACACGTCCGAGCCAACCCTGCACTGCGAACTCGTCCGCGGACGGTGCTGGCGACACGCACGCGACATAACGCTTCTCGACGCGCCGGTCGCGAAACGCGCGCCCGGCCTCGGCTGCGCGCTCGCGCCCGCGCGCGAACAAGGCGACGCCGCTCGTCTGGCGATCGAGGCGATGCACCGCGAACAGCGTGCGGTCCCCGAACAGCGCTTGCAGTTGATCTTCGAGCGAGCTGCGAAAACTCGCGCGCGTGCGCTGCGTCGAGAGCCAGGGCGGCTTGTCCACCGCCACGAGGCCGTCCGCGTCGTGGAGAATGCGCGCGGGGTCGAACGCGACGGCCTCGGGCTCGCGCATGAAGCCATAGATCGCCACCCAGCCGCCGGCGGCGATGCGCGTTGGCGGGTTATCAGGGTCGACGGGGAATCCGTTCACGTGCAGGCCGCCGTGCCAGAGAGCGCGCGCGAGTTCTCCCGCGTGCTCGCCGAGCCGCGCGCTCGCATTGCGCAGGAACTCCTCCCAGCCGAGTTCGCGTTCCGGCACCCAGCGCGTCTTCCACACGGCCGGGTCGAAGCGCTCGGCCTCTGGCGAACGCGGCTGCGTCAGCGGAATCGAGACGGCGGCGCGAGACTCAGGCATGCACTGCCGCACCCTCGCCCCGCGCGCTACTCGCCGAACGCGGCTGTCAGGAACGCGTTGAGCTCGATGCGGTGCACGCGCCCCGAGCCCACCGCGGTGCTCGCGCTCGCGGGGCGGCCCGCGTAGGCGAGCGTCGCGCGCGCAGGGATTAGGGCCTGCAGCCGCTCGCGCACGAACGTCCAGGGGCCCATGTTCGCCGGCTCTTCCTGCACCCAGACGACGCGCTTAGCGCTCGCGAAGCGCGCAAACAGCGCCGCGAGTTCCGCGTCCGGCCACGGATAGAGCTCTTCGACGCGCACGATCGCGACATCGCCCTTCGCGGCGCCCTCGCCGAGCTTGTCGCGCTCTTCGCGGCGAGCCATTAGGTCGTAGTAGACCTTGCCGCTGCAAAGCAGCACGCGCTGCACGCCCACGCCGTCCCGAACCGCGGCGTCGTCGATCACCGCCTGAAAGGCGCCGCTCGCCAGTTCATCGACCCGCGAGACCGCACGCGGCGCCCGCAGCAGGCTCTTCGGCGTGAAGATCACCAGCGGCGCGCGCCAGTTGCGGCGCATCTGCCGGCGCAGCACGTGGAAATACTGCGCGGGCGTCGTGCAGTTCACGACTTGCAGGTTGTCCTCCGCGCACAGCTGCAAGTAGCGCTCGATGCGCGCGCTCGAATGCTCGGGCCCCTGCCCTTCGTAGCCGTGCGGCAATAACATCACGAGCCCGCTCATGCGGCCCCACTTGGCGTGCGCCGAGGCGATGAATTGGTCGATGATCACCTGCGCGCCGTTCGCGAAATCGCCGAACTGCGCTTCCCAGAGCGTGAGCGTCGTGGGATCGGCGAACGCATAGCCGTACTCGAAGCCGAGCACCGCGGCTTCCGAGAGATGGCTGTCGTAGACCTCGAAGCGCGCCTGCGTCTCCGCGATGTGATCGAGCGGCGCGTACTCCTGGCCGGTGGTCTGATCCACCACCACCGCGTGGCGCTGGCTGAAGGTGCCACGCGAACAATCTTGCCCTGATAACCGAACCGGCGTGCCCTCGGTGACGAGGCTGCCGAACGCCAGCGCCTCGCCGAGCGCCCAGTCGATCGGCCCGCCGTCCGCAACAACCTTGCGGCGGCGATCGAGCAGCGGCTGGAGTTTTTTGTGCACCTGGAAACCGCTCGGTATCGCCGCGATGCCTTCCGCGATGCGCGTGAGCCGCTCGACCGGCACGGCGGTCTGTGCCGGCTCCGTAGGTCGCGTGCGCTCGATGCCGACCCACGGCCCGCGCACTTCGTACTCGTCGTCCGCAGTCGGCGGGCGCGTCTTGATCAGATCGAGCGCGTTCAGCAGCTGCTTGTTGAGGTCCGCCTCGATGTGGGCGACGTCTTCGCGGTTCAGCACGCCCGCCTTCACCAGTTGGTCGATGTAGAGCGCGCGGAGCCCAGGCAACGCGCGAATCTTTTCGTACAAAAGCGGCTGCGTGAAGCTCGGCTCGTCGCCCTCGTTATGGCCGTGGCGGCGATAACAAACCAGGTCGATCACGATGTCTTCTTCGAAGCGCTGGCGATACGCGAAGGCGAGCCGCACGCAGTGCACGACCGCATCCGGGTCGTCGCCGTTCACGTGGAAGATCGGCACCTGAATCATCTTCGCGACGTCGGTGCAGTAGAGCGTCGAGCGAGCTTCCTGGGGCGTGGTCGTGAAACCGATCTGGTTGTTGACGACGATGTGAAGCGTGCCGCCGGTCGAGTAGCCGTTCAGGTGCGAGAGGTTCAGCGTCTCGGCCACCATGCCCTGGCCGGCGAACGCGGCGTCGCCATGAATTAGGACAGGCGCGATCTGCCGGCCTCGGATGTCTCCCGACCGCACCTGCTTCGCCTTCGCGCGGCCCTCTACGACCGGATCCACTGCCTCGAGATGCGAGGGGTTCGCGGTGAGTGAGAGGTGCACCTGGCCACCGCCACGCGTCACGCGATCCGACGAATAACCCTTGTGATACTTCACGTCGCCGGAACCGAACGGCGCCTCGGCTTCTTCGATGTCCTCGAACTCCGTGAAGATCGAGGCCAACGACTTGCCGACGATGTTCGAGAGCACGTTCAGGCGGCCGCGATGCGCCATGCCGATCACGAGCTCGCGCACGTTATGGCCCGGCGCGTCCTCGACGATGGTGTCGAGCAGGGGAATCAGCGCCTCGGCGCCTTCGAGCGAGAAGCGCTTCTGGCCCACGAACTTGGTGTGGATGAAGCGCTCGAAGAGTTCCGCCGCACAGACCTTCTCGAGCACGCGCAACTTCTCAGGGGTTGCGAGCGGCGTCGAGTTCTCGCTCTCTTCCATGCGCCGCATCAACCACTGGCGCCGGCCCGGGTCTTGGATATGCGTGAACTCGACGCCGACGCGCCGGCAATAAGTGGCGCGCAGCCGCGCCACGATCTGCGCCAGCGGCTGGATCGGCCCGCCCGGCAGATCGCCAGCGAAGAACAACTCTTCGGCGTCTTCTTTGCCGAGCCCATAATGAGCGGGATCCAGCTCTGGGAAATACTCGACCCGCGTGCCGAGCGGGTCGGTGTCGGCGATGCGGTGACCGCGCGCGCGATAGGCGTGGATCATGCGCAACACGCGCGCATGCTTCTCGGCCACGCGCGGGCTGGCGAGCGAAGCCGCGGCGCCGGGCGCCTCTGCGGGCAGCGGGCCCTCGTCGCGCTCGCGATCCGGGTCGAACAGATCGGCCCAGCTCTCGTGCACCGAGCCCGGATCGATCTCGTAGCGCTGGCGAATCTCGGCGACGATGCCCGCGTTCACGCCGAACGTTTCGAGCAGATCGCTGGCCTCTTCTGCCGCGCCGCTCTCCGGGCTGGCCTCGTCGCTCTCTTGCATGTGTGACGAATCCTCGCCGTAAGAAGCGGCGAATCCTACCAGCGGGGGTGGCGCTTCGCGCCCGCCGTTCGCGCTGCGCTTGCCGCTACTGGACATCGAACGCTCCGAAGTGCCCCTACAGGCCGCTCTTCATCAGCGCATCCAGTGCGGCGGTGACCTCGGCCGTCGTGGCCGGGCGATCCTCAGGCTTTTTGCCCATCAGCTTCACGATCAGTGCGGTGAGATCTGCGGGCACGCCCGCCACGAACTCGCTGAGATCTGGCGCAGGCGTGTGGCGGTGGTGATACGCGACGTCGCCGTCCATGAACGGGACGCGGCCGGCCAACAACTCGAAGAGCGTGACGCCAAACGCGTACAGATCGGCGCGGTGGTCGACACGCTCGCCGAGCCCCTGCTCGGGCGCCATGTAGTACGGCGTGCCACCAATTACGGTCGCCGCCTTGCGCACCTCTTCGATCATCTTCGCGAGGCCGAAGTCCATGATCTTGACGACGCGGTCGCGCGTGAAGAACAGGTTCGCGGTCTTGATGTCGCGATGCACGATGCCGCGTTCGTGTGCGAACTGGAGGCCAGTGCTGATCTGCACCGCCATGCGCACGGCGTCGCGCGGCGCGAGCTTCCCGCGCTTCTTCAAGATCGCGTCGAGCGGCATGCCCTCGAGAAATTCCATGGTGAGGTAGTAGTGGCCGTTCGCCTGATCCGCGTCGTACACGGTCACGATGTTCGGGTGATTCAGCGCCGCAGCCGACTGCGCCTCGCGCAGGAACAGCGCCACCGCCGTCGGGTGATCGCGCAAGTTATCAGGGAGACGCTTGAGGGCGACGACGCGGCCGAGCCGCCGATCGCGCGCTTTGTAGACGATGCCCATGCCGCCGCGCCCGAGCTCGCCGAGAATCTCGTAACGATCCTCCGCGGGCGCCGTCGGCGCAGTGAGCGCTCCGGCAGGCTGCGTCGCCGCGTTCACCGCCGCGGTGTTCAGCTGCGACTGGCGCTCCAGCGCGACGGCCTGGGTGCGCTCGCGCAGTGCGCGAATGCGCTCGTTCACACCGGCGTACTGGTAGTCGCGCTTGCGAATCGTCTCGAACGCCTGCAGCGCTTCGGGCAAGTCGCCGCTCTTCTCGAACGCGTCGCCGAGTTGCTCGAAGAGTTCGAGCGACGCGGCATCCTCGCCCCCCGCTTGAATCGCCGCTCGAAAACGGTCAATCGCGAGTTCCCACTCCTCACGCTTCGTGAACAGATCCGCGAGCGCGCGGCAGGCTTCGGCGTAGTCGGGGTCGCGTAGGTCGACTTGTTGGAGACTGCGAATCGCGCGGTCTTCGTCGCCGAGATCGAGCGCCGCGACGCCGGCTTCGTAGTGGCGTCCGGTGCGCTCGAGTAGTTCGAGCACCTTCGCCTTTCCGCCAGCGCGTCGATAGGCGTCGATCGCTTCGTTCCAGTCGTACGCCTTCTCGAAAGCCTGCGCGGCCTTCAAGAACTCGCCCGCCGCGAGATAGCCCGCGGCGGCGCTGCGATGGTCGCCCGCCTGTTCGTAGAGTTCGGCCGAGCGAGCGCCGCCGCCCGATTCCGCCGAAAGCACAGCGGCTTGCGTCAGCTGCCCAGCCTCGCGGTAGAAGCGCGATGCCTCCGCCTTGTCGCCCTGCTGCTCGTGGTACTTCGCGCGCAGCTCGTTCGCCTTCTGCGGCATGCCCGCCTTGTCGAGGGCGCGCGCGCAGGCCGAGAGGTCACCCATCAGGAACGGCTCGATCGCTTCCTTCGCGCCCTGGAACACGGCCTGCTGCGGATCTTCGAGCGCGACAGTCACCTGATGACTCGAGAGCGACTCGACGCTGATGCTCCGCTCGTAGACGCAGTCGCCGTAGCCCACCACGACAACGTGTTTGCCGCGTCCGACGTAATAAACCGTGTGGTCGTCCTTCACGTACTTGAGGCTCGACGCCACGCCGCGCAGGGCGACGCGCGCGACGCCCGTCGTGTCGCCCTCCGGGCGCGCCAAGCGCACCTCGAGCGCGGCTTCCTTCGGCCTGAAGTCGAACGCCACTTCGAGCGGTTTTCCGCGCAGCACGCGCACTTTTCGCTCTTCGAGGTAGTTGCCGACAACCTCGCCGCGCTCGTCTTGCATGATGCCGTGCACGCACACGTAATAATCTCGCGCCGGGATCAGCCGGAAGACGTTCTCGTGCTGCACCATGTTGCGCTTGAAGCGCGACCAGTTGTTGGCTTGCTTTTGGTACTTCGCGACCTTGCTGACGCCCGCCTTGTCGCTCTCGCGCTTCGCCTTGCCAGGCTGGCGCGTGATCTCGATCGTGAAGAACCCCTTGGCGTTCTTTCGCGACTCGTAATCGAGGCGGACGACGAGCCGGCCCCAACCGCGGATTACGGGCGCGAGGCAGAGCGCGAGCAGGAACCCGTAGGGAAGCAGCGCGCGCGGGTTCCAGCGCAGGTACTTCTCAGGGTTCGGCACCGTGGAAGCGCCCGCGAGGATCTCGATGTCGTCCGAGGTGCGGCCGCGGTGCATGCGCATTTCGAGCAGCAGTTTCGGGGTCAAGGGCGAATCGATCGCAGTCGGCTCGGCGGCCACGATCCGCGCAGCGAACGAGACCTCGACCTCGAGCGCATCGTTGACGAGCGACAGATCCACGCGCTCGGTGGAGAAGCCGAGCACGCGCTCGTAGGACGGTCCCAACAACTCGGGGACATCGCGCGGCGGCACGAGCGCGTAGCGCCCGCCGAGACCGGCGGCGACATCCGCTTCGAGCAAGCGCACGTCGAAGAATTTCGGCAGCACCCAATCCCGTACGCGCTCGATCGCGGTCGGCGTGCGCGCGATTCCGAGGAACATCACGCCGGCGAAGGCGCGCTGGTCGGCGCGCTGGCGCGGGAAGGTCGCGGCGAGCGGCGCGAACTGAGATTTCGCCTCTAACCCCGGTTTGGCGTCCGTCGCGAGGAGTTCGCCGGAGGTGGCCGTGATTCCCGTCAGAGCAGAGACGCGCGCCTGCTCGCGGGCAGCAGCCTCGGCGTCGCCGCTCTCGGCGTAGGCCTTCGCCAATGCGGAGCGCAGCGGCGCGTCGTCGGGCTCGATCGAGACGGCCTTCTGCAGCGAGATCTGCGCGCCTTCGAGGTCTCCCTTCGCTTGCTGGATTTCGGCGGCCTGAATCAGCAGCCCCGGCTGATCTTCGAGCGGGACGGCGTCGGCCTGCTGCAACACCGCCAGCGCGCCGGCGTGATCGCCGGAGGCTTCGAGCGCTTGCGCGAGCTTGCTGCGCCTTGGGCCGTCGGCCGTTTCGAGCTGGACCGCGCGAGCGAGCGGCGCGACGGCCTCCGCAGGCTTACCCATTTCGATTAACAGCTCGCCTTGGCCTTGCAGCGCGTCCCCGTGATCCGGGTTCTTCCCGAGCGCGACCGCGTACGCCTGCGCGGCGCCCGCCTCGTCTCCCGCGATCGCGCGCGCCTCGCCGAGGCCTGCGTACGCATCCGCAGCGGCGCCGCCGAGCGCGTCAGCGCCTTCGGCGCCTAATTCTTCGTAGGCGAGCAGCGCCTCGTCGTGGTTGCCTAGTCGCGCCTGCATGCGCGCCGCGCCGAGCCTCGCGTCTGCGCGGGATTTCGGCGCCAGCAGCGCGGCCTGCTCGAAGCCCTTGCGAGCACCGTCCGCGTCGAGACGCTCGGCCTTGCGCTCGGCGAGCGCGAGCGTGCGCTGCGCCCGCACTTCCGGCGACAGCGCCGCGCTGCGCGAGAGCGCCTCGTGCGCCTCCAAGTTATCAGGGTCGGATACGAGCACGGCTTCCCAGGCCGTGCGCGCCTCGGCGTGACGATCGAGCGACGAGAGAGAGCGCGCCGCTCCGATGCGCGGCCGCGAATCCTCGGGCGCGATCTCCGCTGCTCGCTGATGCAACTCGAGCGCCCGCGCGTGCTCGCCGCGCGCCTCCGCATTCGCAGCGCCGGCCATCAGCAGTTCTGCGTCCTTGCCTTCGATCAGGCCCTGACGCACTTGCAACCAGTCCGCGTCGTTGTCGCCGGTTGCACTCGCCAGCCGCGAGCGCTCGGCGAGCGCGAGCCGCGGGTCGTTCGCGGCCCTCGCGAGCTCAGCATGGAGCCCATCGGCGACTCGGCCCCGCATATCCGCGAGCAGCGGAATCACGTCGGCCGGGCGCCCGGCGGCGAGCGCCGCTCCCGCGCGCTCATAACTCCCGAACTCGGCGAGCCGTGCGACCTCTGGCGCGCCCCCGGCGCCCACGGCTTTGCGTAGCGGCTTCGATGCCTCAGCGATTAGGTCGCCGAGCTTCGCGAGCTTGCCCTTGGCGTGGCCCACCGCGATCGGGGTGTCGTTCTTCTCCCCGTAGGCGCGCATCCAGACTTCGGCCTCGCCGCGCGCGTAGCGAAGCTCGGTGACGAAAACGTGGGTCGCGCCGAGGCGCACGGCGATGCCGGGCGCATCAGCGCCGTGAAGCGCGCGCCGCTCGGGGCCTGCGCTCGCGGCGACTGCCGCGTCGACGTCGATGCGCGAGACCACTCGCGCGCTCGCTGCCGCGAGTTCGGCCATCCACCACTCGCGCACTCCGCCATCGACTGTGCGGAAGACGGGGCTTGCGCGCGGCGGGAGCACCGCGATGAGCGGCGGCCGGTTCTCCGCTGGAGTGACGGCGCTCGTCGCAGCATCTTGCGCAGCACTCGGCTGGGCGAGAAGCAGGAGCCCGGCAACCAGGCCGGAGAGTTGGGCGCGCGCAGTCATGGCGCTGGCTGCATCGGCCGATCCCGCGCCCGGGTTTACGAGTTCTTGCCGCCTACTTGCGGCCTCCAGCTGACTCCGCTCCGCCTCGCTGTGCGCGGCTAAGCGCCGCTTGCTAGGGGGCGGCGAATCGGAGCGCCTCGGCAGCCACCAGCTCGGGCCGTTCCATCACCATCAAGTGACCCGCGTCGAGATCGACGAACTCGCACACGCGCATGCGGCCGGCGAGCCCGCGAGTCCAGTCCGCGGGGAAGTGTCCGCGGGCGGCCCGCAGCCAAAGCGTCGGGACCGGGTGGCCTCGTACGATGCTCTCGATGTCGAGCGCCCGCCCCTGTTCGAAGATCGCCGCCTCCACGGCGCTCGGGCACTTCAAGCCGACGCTTCCGTCGGCGCGCTCGCGCAGGCCATCGAGGGCGTACAAATCGATCGCTTCGGGCAGCCAGTGCGCGAACACCGCGCGCTTCGCCCAGTTCTCGCGCGCAGCAGCCCGGCTCGGCCACTCACTGCGCCGGCGGCGCGCGCCCACCGCGAGCGCGTTCGGGCGATCGGCATGGTCGGGCGGGAGCAGCTCGAGCGGAGGCGCTACGACCGGATCGACCAGCACGAGCCGCTCGAACAAGTCCGGGCGCGCTTTGCCTGCGCCGAGCATCGCGGTGCCGCCGAACGAGTGGCCCATTCCGAGCGCGATCGGTCCGTGCTCGGCCGCGAGCGCTGCTGCGACCGCTTCCAGATCGCGCGCGAACTCGGGCCACTGGTAGGCGCCCGCGCCTTCGAGCTGCGACGAATCGCCGTGGCCGCGCGCGTCCATGGCGATCACGCGAAAGCGCGGGCTCAGCGCTTCGGCGATCGGCGCCCAGATGCCTTTGCAGAAGCCGGTCGCGTGATGGAGCAGCGCCAGCGGACCGCTGCCGCCCCAGTCGAGCAGCGCAATCTCCACTCCGCGCGCAGGGATGCGGAGGGCTCGCCTGTGGGCGCGGGCGAGCATTTCTTGGGCGCGCTGCATCTTGTCCTCGTCGGCTCACCGGGGCGGCGCTCGCCCTGGATCATCGTCGCTTGGGGCCGACGATCTCCTTGTTGACTTCGCTCACCTTCAACTCCCTGCGCCCGACGCGAATTGTCGAAGCCCCTCGATTCGGGGCGCGAGGCCGCAAGCGCAGCGCGCAGTGAGCCGAAGGCGAGCGGAGTCAACAAGGAAGATTTCGTACTCGCGCGCTCCGCGCGGGGACGGCGCACTCGGTAGCGCATTCGGGGCGGGAGAAGCGGTCTACGCTGCGCGAACTGTGGATGAGTTGATCGAGCAGGTGCGACGGAATCTGGCGCAATTCGCAGCGGGGCGGCGGAGTGCGCCGCTCGATGGGCGGCGGCACGCGGCGGTGGCGCTGGCGTTGATTCGCGACGAGCACGCCGTGCCGTGCTTCGTGCTGACGCGGCGCGCGGCGCGCATGCGGCGGCACGCGGGGCAGTGGGCGCTGCCCGGCGGGCGCCTCGACGAAGGCGAGACGCCCGAGCTGGCAGCGCTGCGCGAGCTGCACGAGGAGGTCGGCCTCGAGCTCGGCGCGGAGGCGATCCTCGGCTGCCTCGACGATTACCCGACTCGCTCGGGTTTCGTAATCACTCCGGTGGTGGTGTTCGGCGGCGAGCATGCGGAACTGCGGCCGGATCCGGCGGAGGTCGCGGCCGTCTACCGCGTGCCGCTCGCGGAGTTGTCGCATCCGGGCGTGCCGCACTTGCGACGCATTCCCGAGAGCGAGCGCCCTGTCATCTCGATCCCGCTGCTGAACACGCACATCCACGCGCCGACGGCGGCGCTGCTCTTCCAGCTGCGCGAAGTGGCGCTGTTCGGCCGCGCGACCCGCGTCGACCATTTCGAGCAGCCTGTTTTTGCATGGAAGTAGGCGGCGCTTCGCCGCCCCCGTTCGGCACCCGGCCACGCGACCACCGGGTTCTATCTCACGCGCCCCACGCGGGTGCGGAAAAAGTTTCCGAGCTCGAGGCCGCTGACTTTCTCGGCGGTCGTGCGAAACCCCGCGGTTGTTACGGGTTCTTGCTGGCGCCCCAGCACCGCGACGACCGCGTCGAGATTCATGCGGTCGTTGGTCTCGCGTCGGATGTGCTCGTCGAGCGCGCGCAGCACGCCGACAGCGCGCGCCGTCTCGGCCCCCGTGGAGTGTCGCCCCGCGAGCAGCGCGCCGCGCCCGCGCCGCTCCATCGCATCCAGCGCGCGTTCGTGGCGGCGTTTGCCCACGCCGCGCGTGCGCTCGAGCAGCTCGAGGCTGTAGTACTCGGCGAGACCCTCGACGACCCAGTCGCCGCCTTCGCCGGCGCGGGCGCGCGTCACGGCGTGAAACAGCTCGTGCAGCAGAGGGCTAGTCAGGTTGGGCGTAATCAGTGGCCGGTCGGCATGGACGTAGACGGAGTTCGGGCCCGACAGGCCGCCGCGCCACATGGGATCGCCGGCGGAGACGACGAGGATGCGTTCGGGCAATTCACCTAACACGGCCTTCAGCTTCGGCAGGGTCCAGCGCATGAGCGCGAGGATGTCTTGCCGGCGGACGCCTTGGCCCGTGGGTCCGGCGACGGCGACGTGCGCGCCAGCGATGCGCTCGCGCAAGACGCCGATGTGGCCGAGCGCGAACCAACCGGTCGGGCGATCGAAATTGCGCGTCGCGTGCTCGACGCGATAGCTGCCGTCGGCGAGCCGCTCGTACGGGACGGCGATCTTCCAACTCTCGGGTACGCGCAAGCGCAGCGTCGAGCGCGAGCTCGCGCGGCGCAGGGCGCGCACACGCGCCGGCGGAAACAGATCGTCGCCGCGGAACACGGCCCAGTCGTCGGCGCAGCGCGCGTCGTAGGCGGACGAGTTGCGCAGGCTCTCGATGCGGAACGTGTATCGAAGGGCGCCGCCGCGAGCGGGCGGTTCCCAACGCACGCGCGAGCCTTTCACCGCGATCTTCCCGTCGCCGCTGAAATCGACGTGGCGCTTCGGGTCGATCTCGAACTCGATGACGCGCACGGCGAGCGCGCCGGTGCCGAGCCGAATCGACGCGTGCGCGAGGCGCTCGCTCGGAGCGATGCGCGCCTCGAAGGCCACGAGATACGCGCTCGGAGGACGCGGGCGCCGGGCGGCCGGCGCCTGCGCGAAGCCCGGCGCCGCGAACGTGAGCAGCGCGAACAAAGCGAGCCGGGAGCGCGCGCGCATTAGGCCGCTCGCGGGCGCAGGGCGCGCGCCACTGCGCGACCGAGCGCTACACGCGCTTCGGTCGACATCTCGTTGTGCTCGCCGCGCTTCCAGGGCCCGAGCGCCTCGTCGACGGCGTCGAGACGCGGGCTGAGGCCGGCGCGATTGGCGAGCTGGATTGCGAGGCCCGGCCGCGCGTTCAGCTCGAGGATCGCGGGGCCGAGCCGTGCGTCGATCACGACGTCGGCGCCGACGTAGCCGAGCCCGGTGCGGCCCGCGGCGTTGACCGCAGTCGTCAGCACTTCCTCGAAGCTCGGGATCGCGACGCCGACGAGTGCGCGCTGGTTATCGGGGTGTCTCGCGGTCGTCTTGCCGCGGAACATCGCGTGGGTCGTCACACCGAGATTGAGGTCGATGCCCACGCCGAGCGCGCCTTGGTGCAGGTTCGCGCGCCCGCCAGAGGTCGAGGTCGGCAGCCGCATCATCGCCATCACCGGGATGCCGCGGTAGACGATCACGCGCAGGTCGGGGACGCCATCGACGGCGAGCGGCGCGATCTCCGGGTGCGTAATCAGTTTCTCTTCCACCATCGCCGCGTCGGCGTGGCCCGCGAGCGAGTAGAGCCCCGAGATGATGCCCGCGGCGTGGTAGATGAAATCCTCGGCGGAGACGACGCGGCTGCCGCGCATCATTCTGCCTTCGCGCACGTCGATCACGAGAATGCCGTTGCCCATCGCGCCGCGCGCGGGCTTCAGCACGAAGGAGCTCTCGCCCGCGAGCTGCGGTAACAGCCGCTTCGCCTGCGCATGCACTTCCGCCACCGCGAGCAGGCGCGGCACCGGAATGCCGGCTTCCTGGCACATGCGTTTGGTGGCGAGCTTGTCGTCGACGAGCGGATAGAAGCGGCGCTCGTTCACGCGCAGCGTGTAGCGCTGGTTGCGCGCGTTGATGCCCAGCACGCCGCGCCGCTCGAGTCGAAGCGGAAGCATTAGGCTGCCTCGCTGCCCGGATCGTGGGCGAGCGAGCGGAAGCGCAACAGGTCGCTGACGCGATAGCCGGTGTAGCCGCCGATCCAGACGAGCACGCCCATCGCGCAGAATGTCAGCTCGGGGAACGTGAACATCAGGTACTCGGCGTGCGCGTTCTGGAAGATCGGGTGGATCGCGGCCGCCACCGCGCCCGAGATGCCCGCGCGCACGGCCGCCTCGCGCACGCCTTCTTCTGCGCTCGTGATGAAGATGCGCTCGGTCAGCATGGTGAGAATCACCATCGGGAAGAGCACGCCGGCGAACAGCGGCGCGGTCTGCGTGCTGTCGCCCACCAGCGCGAAGCCGGCGACCAGCAACACCACCGTGCACAGCATGATAGAGAGCCGCGGCACCATCAGCAGCCGCAGAAACTCGAGCACGCGCCGTAACAAGAGCGCGAACAGGATCACGCTCGCGACCAGCGCGAGGCTGCGCGGCAGCGAGTAGTCGCGCAGTGCGAGCGAAATCAGGATGGGCATGAACGTCCCGTACGTGGTCACGCCCACCACGTTGCGGGCCAGCGCGATCACCACCGCGCCGAGCGGAATGAGCAGCAGCACGCGCAGCGCCGACTGCGTCGGGAGCGGCAGCCGGTAGAACGAGAGCCGCTCGAAGACCGGGTTATCAGGCGTGAGCAAGTTCGCGATCTCGTCGGCCCTCAGATGCTCGCGCAGCGAGCGGTAGCGGTGGCCGACGGAGAGCACCGCGGTCGCCTCGACGTTGGCGGCGCTGCCGCGGCCGAGCGCCAAGAAGGTGTCCGGGCGGCGCGCGAAGAAGCCGTCGGCGCTCGTCGACATCGGCACCCAGCGCTCTGCGATCCAGACCTCGCTCCAGGTGCGCTGGCGCGGCGTCGCGTCCGCGCGCAACTCGAGCCCGTGCACGATGCGCGCAGGCGCGCCCCCAGCGCGCATCAGCGTGACGAGCAGCTGCTCCTTGCCGGCCTCGGTGCCGTACTTGTTAGCGAGCACCAGCAGCGCGTCGTCGTTGCTGCGCTCGACCGTGTCGACCTCGTTCGCCACCCACTGGAATAGCGTGCGAATGCGGCCGGGCAGATCCTGCATCTTCGGCAGGTCGAGCGTTTCGAGCTGCGCGCGAATCTCCGGCGCTGCGGTCGGCAGCGCCGGCGTTTGCCCGAGGTAGAGCGCGGCGATTTGCGCGGGTGGATCGGGATACGGGCCCGCCGCAGGCAGCGGAACCTCGAGCGCGCTCATCTGAACGTGAAACGCGTAGACGACTTCGTGAATCGGGCCAATCGCGCCCGACCAGACGCCCGTGCGATTGCCGCCCTCCACTTCGCGCAGCGTGAAGCTCAAGCGATCCGAGGTCGGGTTCTCGTCGAAGATCGTCTGGCCGTCCTCGCTCGCCGGCAAGAGCGCGCGCACGCTGCCGCGCGCGTTCGAGCCGCGCACGTTCACGCGCAGCTCCACTTGCCACGGACCGACGCCCTCGGCGACCGCGAGCGGGATCGCGTACCCGAACACCTTCAGCGCGAACACAGCGAGCCCGAACACGACGAGCAGCGCGCCAGCAATTCGGGCCGGGCGGCTCATTCGGGCGCTTCCTCGGGATCGATCTCGCGCTCCGCATCGAGCGGAGTCTCCGCCGCATCGGGGTCGCCCGCTTTCGCGCCGGCTTCCGGGTCGAGTCCGGCGCTGCCGTCCGTGGGCACCGGCGTCTCGCTCTCGGCGGGCGCTTGCGGAGCGTCGACGCCGAGGTGAAACGCCGCGTAGCCGGGGATCACGACCTGCGGCACCGCCATGCCGATGATGCGCCCGCGAAATGGCGCCTCGACGCGTTTGCGCTCGTTCGTCACCGGGTCGGTGACCGTGCCCAACAAGTCGCCGGGCTGCACGAGTTCGCCGAGGCGGCGGCGCGTGAAGAAGATGCCGCCGTCGTCGACGCGCACCCAGCGCGTGCGCTGGTAGATGCGCGGGCTGAAGGCGACCGGCGCGTCGTCGCTCATGCCGAGCGAAGCCATGATGTTACGGACGCCCTCGACGCCGCGCGCGATCTCGTTCTCTTGAAAGCGCAGCGGTTCGCCGGCCTCGTAGGTGATCGCGCCAAGCCCCGCTTCGCGCGCCGCACGGCGCAGCGTCCCGGCTTGGCCGGGGTCGTGGATCACGAGCGCGTTGCCGAAGCCGCGCGCGAGGGCGAGCGAGCGCGGATCCGTCGCATCCGTGCGCACCTGCGGGAGATTCGTGCGGTGAAACGAACCCGTGTGCAGATCGACCAGCGAATCGCAGTGCCGCACGACGTCGTGCCAGAGCGTGAACGCGATGCGCGACGCGCTGCTGCCCGAGGCCGTGCCGGGGAAGAAGCGATTCAGGTCGCGCCGGTCCGGCAGATAGCGCGACGAGCGGCGAAAGCCGTGCAGGTTCGCGACCGGCACCGCGAGCACCATGCCGGAGATGCGCCGCGGTGTTAGGCCTTCGACGACCTTGCGCACGATCTCGATGCCGTTCAGCTCGTCACCGTGAACGCCGGCGACCAGGCACACGGTGGGGCCCGGCGTCGCGCCGCGCGTAACGAGCACGGGCACGTCCACGTCCGAGCCGGCGAACGATTCGCTCGAGCGCAGGAACAGCCGCCGCTTGTCGCCCGGCTTGATGCGGCGGCCGAGGATCTCGACCTCGTCCCAGTGCGTCGAAGTCACCGTGACGGGGGCATCAACCTGCGCGGGCTCGGGCGGAGCGGAGGCAACCGGCGCGGAGTCCTGTGCGATCGCGCGCGCGCCCAAAATTACGCAGCACAGCGAAAGAATTATGGTGGCGCGCTTCACGGGGGACAGACGCTAGCCGCGACCCTGTGCAAGCGCAGCGCGCAGCGAGGCGCAGCCGAGCGAAGTCGAACAGTGGCCTAGGTGTGCGCTGCACCTCCCCCCGAACGCGCTGGCCGCGTGGTGTGAAACCGCGCGGGCGAAGCACGCCCTAGAGTGGCTTGATGGCGAGCGCGGGCGGTCACGGGATGGAGACGGTGCTCGCTGCGCCGCCGCCGAGCGCGTTTCCCGCGCCGCTCGCGGTGCGCGTCGACTCCTGGCTCGCGGGCGTGATCGAGCGCGCGGCGCCGCTCACGTTCAGCGAGATCCGCCGCGGGGTGCAGGCGCTTTCGCAGCGTTATGTCGAGCGCCGCGAGCCCGCGGAGGCGCTCGGGAGCTCCGCCAAACGCGCCGCGTTCGCCAGTTATTTTTCCGCGCTCCACCTTGCGACCGCATATGGCGCCATGCGCGCGCTGCCGGCGGCGAGCTTCGCAGGCGTGACTCGCATCCTCGATCTGGGCGCCGGCACGGGCGCGCTGGGTGCGGGTGTTGCGCTCGCGCTCGCGGACGCGCGGCTGTCGCCGGGCTCGCCCCCGCCGCCCGAAATCGTGGCGTTCGACCGTTCGGGTTTCGCGCTGGCGGAGGCGCGCCGCAGCTACGCGGCGTTCGGCCTGCGCGGGCAGACCCAGCGTGCGCAACTCCCGAGTGGGCTGCCGAAGTTCGCGCGCGGCGATCTCGCACTGGCGGGCTGGTTCCTGAACGAGTGCGACGAGGCCGCGCGGGAGCGCGTGCTGGCTGCGCTCGAACGCGGTGCCGCGACGGGCGCGCGCGTGCTCATCCTCGAACCACTCGCTGGCCGCGTCGTGCCGTGGTGGGACAGCACTGCTGCGCGCCTGAATGCGCACGGCGTCGCGACGGGCTCAGTGCGTTGGCGCATGCAGCGCCCTGAGTTCGTCGCGCGCATGGACAAGGCCGCGCGGCTGGACCACTCCGAACTGGGGGCGCGCATTGCGGTGGGGCCACTCGCGTGAGAGATGAGAGCGGGGACGAAGGCGCGCGCGCACCAAAGCGCGCGGCCTGCGAGTCGCCGCGCGTCTCGGTGCTGCTGCCCGTGCGCGACGCCGGCGCGACGCTCGCGTGCGCGCTCACATCGATCGCGCGCCAGAGCGAGCCGCGCTTCGAGTGCGCAATCGTCGACGATGGCTCGCGGGACGATTCGCGCGCGATCGCCGAGCGCTTCGCCGCGCGCGATGCGCGCTTCCGCCTAATTGCTGCGCCGCGCGCCGGGCTGGTCGCCGCGCTGAATCGCGGCATCGCTGAGTGCGCGGCGCCGCTCGTCGCGCGCCACGATGCCGACGACGTGATGCGCCGCGAACGCCTCGCGAAGCAGTGCGACGCGCTCGATGCGAACCCGGCGCTCGCGGGCATCGGCTGCCACGTGCACGTCTTCCCGCAGCGCGCGCGGACGGACGGCATGCGCGCCTACGCGGCGTGGCTGAACTCGCTGCGGTGCGCCGACGACGTGCGGCGCGACGCCTTCGTCGAGTGCCCACTCGCGCACCCGACGCTCGCGCTGCGCCGCGAAGTGTTAGGCGAGTTCGGCTACCGCGAGCGCGGCTGGCCTGAGGACTACGATCTCGTGCTGCGAATCCTCGCATCCGGGCGCGCGCTCGGCGTCGTACCTGAGAAGATGCTCGCCTGGCGCGACGGCCCGGCGCGCCTCTCGCGCACGTCACCCGCCTACGCGCGCGCCGCCTTCACCGCATGCAAGGCAGAGTTTCTCGCGCAGGGCTTTCTGGCCGCGCACGAGCACTACGCGCTCTGGGGCTACGGCGGCACCGGCCGCGCACTCGCGAAGGCCCTAATTGCGCACGGCAAGCGCCTCGGCCGCGTGATCGAACTGCACCCGCGCCGCATCGGGCAACGCATCCACGGCGCCGAAGTGGTGCCGCCGAGTGCGCTGCGCGAGCGCAGCACGTTGCCGCTGATCGTCTCGGTCGCCGGCGCCGGCCCGCGCGCCGAAATCCGCGCCGATCTCGCCGCCCTCGGCTACGCCGACGGCCGCGACTTCCTGTGCGCCGCATGAATTTCGAAGACGTATCGTCGGCGTGTGCCTGAACTGCCCGACATCGCGGTTTATCTCGAGGCGCTCGATCGGCGCGTCGTCGGGCAGCGGCTCGAGCGCGTGCGGCTGCAGAGCGTCTCGCTGCTGCGCAGTGTCGAGCCACCGCTCGCGGAGTTCGCGGGCAAGCGGCTCGTCGCGACGCGGCGGCTCGGCAAGCGCGTCGTGCTCGGCTTCGAGGGCGAGCTGTTTCTGGTGATCCACCTAATGATCGCGGGGCGGCTGCGCTGGCGCGCGCTCGGCGCGAAGTTGCAACGCCGCTACGCCCACGCCGGTTTCGATTTTCCGAACGGCACGCTGCTGCTTACCGAGGCCGGCACCAAGAAGCGCACCACGCTGCACGCTCTGCGCGGCGAGGCCGCGCTCGCTGCGCACGATCCCGGCGGCATCGACGTACTCGCGTGCAGCGCAGCCGAGTTCGCTGCCGCGCTACGCCGCGAGCGCCATACGCTGAAGCGCGCGCTCACGGATCCGCATTTGTTCTCAGGCATCGGCAACGCGTACTCGGACGAGATCCTGCACGCCGCCCGCCTCTCGCCGGTGCAGCTGAGCACGAACCTCGACGACGACGAACTCGCGCGCCTGTTCGCTGCCACGCAGCTCACCCTGCGCGAGTGGACCGAGCGCCTGCGCGTGCACACGGGCGACGCGTTCCCCGAAGAGGTCACCGCGTTTCGCCCCGAGATGGCGGTGCACGGGAAATTCCGCCAGCCGTGCACGGTGTGCGGCGCGCCGGTGCAGCGCATCGTCCACGCCGAGCACGAGACCAATTATTGCGCGCGCTGTCAGACCGGCGGCCGCGTGCTCGCCGACCGCGCGCTCTCGCAGCTGCTCAAGAAAGACTGGCCGCGCACGCTCGAAGAAATGGAGGCGCGCAGGCCGAGCCTGCGCACCGCGAGTGGAACCCCTGCCGCCTCCGCGAGCGGCGCTACGCCGCGCGCAGCGAGGCGAAGCCGAGCGAAGTCAACAAGTCAGGGCGCGGAGGGCAACAGCGTGCGCAAATCCGCCAGCACGAGGCGCGTGTCGAGAAAGCCCGTCGAGTAGATCTGCCGCACCGCGCCGTTCGCATCCACTACGAACACCTTCAGCACGTGGCGCAACGATTCCGGCGCGGTCGCCTCGCCGGGAATCCACACAGCGTCCTGGCCGAAATCCGCGAGCACCGGGCGCAGCGCCGCTTCGTTCGCGGCTGTTAGGAATCGCCAGCGCCCGCGCGGCGCGAGCCCCTTGCGCAGCTCGCGCATTTTCTCCGGCGTATCGCGCTGCGGGTCGAAGCTCACCGTCACGAGCTCGACGCGCTTCGAGAGAGCCGCGTCCTTCGCGAGCTCGCCATCGAGTCGGTGCAGCATCGCCGTCGCCAGCGGGCACGCCTCGCCGCATTGCAGGTACACGAACGAGATCAGCGCGAGTTCGCCGCTCGCGAGCCCGAGCAGCGGCTCGGCGACGCCGCGCGTCCCCAACAAGTAGCGCTGCGGGACGCGATCGATCGCGGGCAACTCGTACGTGCCGGGCGCCGGCGCTTCGAAGCGCGCAGGCGGAACCGGCGGCGCGCGATGCGCGGCGTGGTCGTCGGCGTACGACGTCGCCGCAAAACCGAGCATTGCAGCCGCCGCCGCGCAGGCGGGTCGAGTCACTCGCAGAGCGGAAAACACCACGCGCCGCCCCTAACTACTTCGCCGCCACGTCGCCCGCTGCGTTCTCCGCCTTCGCCCAGAACCCGAGCTGCCCGAAGTGCATGTGATGCGGGCGGCCGAGCTTCTCCGCAGTGAAGTCGATCGCGAAAGTGGGCGTGAGTTTCGCGCCGTCCCACGTGAAGCCCTTCAGGAACTGCTCGTCCGGGTGGCCGGTTCCGTCCCAGTTCGCGAGCAGCGAACTCGTGAAGTAGAGCCGCTTCCCGTCCCAGCTCTGGCTCACCATGTTCACCTGCGCGCCGATCTTGAGTTCGTAGATCTGCTTCGCGGCGCGCGGATCCGAGACGTCGAACACGCGCACCATGCCGTCGAAGAACGTGTCGACGAACAAGAACTTGTCGTCGCGCGAGAGGCTGATGTCCACGGGCAACGGGATCTTGGCGGGGTCGCCGATCGTGCCGATCTCGACGGCCTCGAAGGAGCCGTCGCTCTTGTGGAACACGCCCCAGAGTTTCGAGGTGAGCGCCGTGCTGGTGAACGCGTACTCGTGGCTCTCGTCGAGCGCCCAACGAACTTCGAGCGGTGCGCCGGGAACGGCGAGCGTCTGCAGCGGCTTCCGTGCGTGGAAATCCCACACCACCATCGTGCTGCCGAAGTTCTTCATCGCCTCGGCGTCGCCCAACAACTCGGGCAGCTTGCGCATGTAGTTGTTGTGGCCGGTGAACGACGACGACAGCATGCGATTCAAGCCCGCGTTGATGCGCAGGTCGTAGCCGTATTCCGCACCCTCTGGCATCTGCACCGTGCGCACCAGCGTGCCGTCGTTGTTGTACTCGGCGAAACCGGTGTGGCCGCTCTTGTCCGCGGCGTTCGAAAGCCCCGTAATCAGCATGCGGCCGGGGATCGGATAAAACGTATGCGGGCCGACCCAGCCAGTCTTCTCCGAGAAATCCGTGATCGTGCGAACCAGCTTCGGCGCGGCGGGATCGCTGGCGACGTCGAACACGAAGATGAGGCTGGTATCGAGGCCGCCGGCCCAGAGGAAGCGGCGGTCGTCCGTGAAGCCGGCGTGGTGCGCTTCGTTGCGGCCCGCGACCGAGAGCGAGTGCACGACTTTCCCGTAATCACTGCGCGCCGGGTTCGCGCCCACGGTGACGAGCTTGTCCGCGCCGTCGCCAAGGCCTTCGACGCCGAGCGTCCAGACGTAGATGAAGTCCTCTTGGCCGGTGATCTTCAGCAGGTAGGGCGACTGACAGGTTTCGTCTGCGTGCGCGGCGAGCGTGAAGCCAAAGGCGAGTAGCGCCGAGAGTGCGAAGCGAAGTGCGCGAAGCATGGGTGGCCTCCAGTGATGCGGCGACCCTACCACGCGCGCGCGGCCGCGAGCAGCGCCGCGGCCTTCGCCTCTGCCTCTTCCCACTCGGCGCTGGGCACGCTGTCCGCGACGATGCCGCCGCCGGTGTGCAGCGCGATGCGTCCGCCCGCGATGAACGCGCTGCGAATCATCACCGCGAGATCGCAGCCGCCGCGCGCGTCCAGATACCCGAGCGCGCCCGCGTAGAGCCCGCGCCGCGCGCGCTCGATGCGCGCGAGCAGCGCGATCGCCGCGAGCTTCGGCGCGCCCGTCATCGAGCCTGGCGGAAACGCCGCGCGGATCGCGTCGAACACGTCGCGCTTCTGCGCGAGCTGGCCGCGCACCGTGGAGACGAGTTGATGCACGGTGGCGTACGACTCGAGCGCGAACAGCTCGGGCACATGCACGCTGCCGATTTCGCAGACGCGGCCGAGATCGTTGCGCGCGAGATCCACGATCATCAGGTTCTCGGCGCGATCTTTCTCGGAAGTGAGCAGCGCCGCGGCCTCGGCGCGATCCGCCGCGGGCTCCTCGCGGCGCGGGCGCGTGCCCTTGATCGGCCGAGTTTCGAGGACGCCGGCCGCGCTCAGCGCCAGAAACCGCTCGGGCGAACTGCAAGCGATCGCGCCCTCGGGCAGTTCGAGGAAGGCGCCGAACGGTGCGGGATTCGCGTCGCGCAGCGCGCAGTAATAAGCGAACGCGTCGCCTGAGAACTCGGCCTCAATGCGGTGGGTGAGACAGGCTTGGTAGAGATCGCCGGCCGCGATGCGCTCGCGG
Source organism: Deltaproteobacteria bacterium (assembly GCA_031401135.1). Lineage (GTDB taxonomy): Bacteria > Myxococcota_A > UBA9160 > UBA9160 > UBA6930 > VGRF01. The sequence continues at coordinate 34,777 of JANNRF010000064.1, forward strand.
ATCTGCTCGACGGCCTTGGCGTGTTCTTGCGCGTCGAAGCCGCGGCGCACTGCGAGCGGCGGACGTGGCGCGCGCAGCGGCGGCGTTGGCCAAGCTGCGCGCGGCGCCGCGTGCGCGAGTTCGCGCGCCGCGCGGCGAGCCGCAGCAGCCGCCGCTTCCGGGCTCGGCGCTGCGCACAGCGCGACGGCATACGCGCACCCTTCGAGATGATCGAGCGCGAAGAGGCGATCGACGGCGAACGCGAACGCGTCCGCGAAGGGCAGCGGCGCCCCGCCCTGCGCCAGCGGCAGCGCTTCGAAGCGCGCGGCGAGTTCGTAGCCGAGCGCGTTCACGAGCCCGCCCACGAACGGAAGCGGCGCTGGCGCCGGATCCGCGCATTCGGGGCGCGCGGGCAGCAGCGCACGCAGCGCTGCGAGCGGATCGCCCGCGCCGCGCTCGGCGCCGAGCGGCCACGGCGCGCGCAGCGTCTCGCGCTGCCACAGATCGCCGCGCACGCGCAGCACGCACCACGGCTCGGCGCCCGCGAACGAGAAGCGCCCGAGCGGCGCCCCCGCGCGCGCGCTGTCGAGCCACCAGAAATGCGCGCGCGTGCGCAGCCCGGCCACGAGCGCGAGCCAAGCGTGAGCGCGCGGCAGCGGGTGTGCGCTCCAAGCGCAAGCGTTCAGCATGGGGGCTTGGACGGTAGCGGCGGCAGATGCCGGGGACGTTGGTTGACAAGTTGACGAGTCCCGGACATGACCGGACACCGGGGCGTGAACCGGACGTTCCTCCTTGTTTCGCGGAGGCACTGACGGCGCGAGGCGCTGCCTGAAACAAGGAGGAACGTCCCTGCTCACCTACGCTCGCTGCATGCGCCACTTCTGCATCTATCACGCGGGCTGTCCGGATGGCTTCGGCGCGGCTTGGTCCGCGCAGCTCGCTTGGGGCGAGCGCGGGGTCTACGTGCCGCGCGGCCACGACGACGCGCTACGCCCGCACGAGTTCGAAGGCGCGTACTTGTTATTCGCGGACATCGCGCCGCCGCCGCAGGCCTATCGTCCGCTCGCCGAGCAGGTCGCGCAGCTCGTCGTGCTCGACCACCACATCTCCGCGCAGCGAAGCTTCGAGGAGGATCCGTTCCTCGCGCGCACGCTCGCGGAAGCGGGACACGAGGTGCGCTTCGACCTAACACGTTCCGGCTGCGCGCTCGCCTGGAGCGCATTGCATCCGGACGAGCCGCTGCCCGACTTACTCGCGTACGTCGAGGATCAGGACCTGTGGCGTTGGAAGCTGCCGCACAGCCGCGAGGTCAACGCCGCGATCGGCTCGCACCCGCGCGACTTCGCGACCTGGAGCGCACTCGCGGCCGCGCCGCTCGAGGCGCTGATCGAACAAGGCGCGCCAATCCTGCGCGCGTTCCGCGTCGAGATCGAGCGCGCGCTGGCGAACGCGCAGCCGCTCGCGATCGGGAGGCTGCGCGTCGAAGGCGTGAATGCGCGCACGCAGCGCGCCGAGATCGGGCACGGCCTCGCGACGCGCGCTCGCTACGGCGCGGCCTGCGGCGCCGTGTATCGCATCGAGGGCCGGCGCGTGGACGTGTCGCTCTACTCGATCGGCGAGTTCGACGTGGCCGCCCTCGCCGCCTCGCTCGGCGGCGGCGGGCACCGCAACGCCGCCGGCTTCTCGGTCGATCTCGCGGACTGGCTCGCGCGCTTTGTCTGCTGAAGCTTGATCTGTTAGGGGCCGAGCGCTCAGGCGGAGGCTGCGAAGCACTGCCGGGTGGCCAAGGGCAGCAAGGCCCTGTTCGATCTCCGCTCGGCTCCGCCTCGCTGCGCGCGGCGTAGCGCCGCTTGCTAGTTCGCGCGTCCTCCGCGTGCGGCGCATTGCTCGCGCTTCATGAACTGCCGCGAGCCGCCGAGTTTGCACTCGACGATTCCCTCGCTGACGGTGCCAGGCGCGAAGGTCTTGGTCGTGCCCGCTTTGTCTTCGCCCGCGAAGTATTCGTCGACGGCGTCCTTCTTGGCGGGAACTCCGGGCAACTTCGGCTCGCTCTCCGGCTCTTCTTCCTTGGCGCTGTGGTCGTCCATCCACTTCGAGCCCTTGTCGATCTCTTCGACGACCCAGCAGCCGGCGAGCGGCGCCGCGAGCAGCAGCACGCAAGCAATCGCGAGAACTCGTCGCACCATGCCCTGCCCGTCGGCTGGACGCGCCGCGCGCTGAAGCGTGCGTGAGGTCGGCTACAGAGCCGCGCGCCCGTCGGCCGATACACGGCACTCGCCCTGAGGAGATCCGTATGCGTTCTCGTTTTGCCCTGACGTTCTCTCTGGCGAGCGCACTCGCGCTTGCGAACACCGCCTGCATCGTGGTCGACGGCGGAGGCGGAGGGCAGCCGCCTAGCGCCCGCCACCGCAGCGGGCCGCCGCCGCACGCGCCCGCGCACGGCTACCGCCACAAGCACCACGGCAGCGAGCTCGTCTTCGACACGCACCTCGGCGTCTATGCCGTGGTCGATCTACGCGACGTGTGGTTTCTCGATGGCAGTTACTTCCGCATCAACGGCGATCGCTGGGAGATCGGCGTGGGTGTGGACGGCCCGTGGCGCGTTTCGACCCTGAGCGCGGTGCCGGTGCGGCTGCGCGAGAAGCGCCACCCGCACGGTGGCCCGCCTGGCCAGCAGAAGAAAGGCGGGGGCAAGCGCCAAAATTGAGCACCTGACTTGCGCTCGCCTCTTGGGTGGAGAGCGGATGCAGCCGGCGACGCTGCGCGTCGCGGCTGATCCGCCCGGCTGGCCGCTTGCCTGGAGTTCGCGAAATGCTGCGGCTAGCTTGGTTCGCGTGCGAACGATCGCTCTCGCGCTCGCAGCCTTGCTCGCCACGCTCGTTGGCTGCGGCGAGGCCACCACTCCCGAAGATGTCGCGCTCGAGTTTTGGCAGGCCGCAGTCGAGCGCGATTTCGATGAGGCGGAGCCGCTCTCGACGGCTGCCGACGAAGAGGCTGTCGCCGAGTTTCTCGGCAGCTTCGCGCCGAAGCAGACCCCGGCGATCGGCGAGGCGCTGAAGAGCGAGGACCGCGCGCTGGTGGAGACGACGTTCCTGGTCGACGCGAGCCAACCGCCGCTCGTCTTCCGGACGCAGTTGATCCTGGAAGGCGACACGTGGCGCGTGGACCTCGCGGCGACTCGTCAGGAATTATTGCGGGCGCGCATCGATGCCCCGCTCGATGCCGTGGAAGAGGCGGCCTTGCGCGCGCGGAGCGCGGCAGATCCCGAGGAGGGCGCGCAGAAGGCGTCCGCGGTGATCCGCAAGGCGGCGGACGCACTCGAAGAGGTCGTCGCGGATGAGCCTGCGGAAGCGCGCTCCGAGTAATCGGAGCTTCGCCGCGCGCAGCGAGCCTCGCTCTCAGGAACGCGGCGCGGGAGCTTTCGCCGAGACGGCGCACGCGTGGATCGCGCCGCCGATCCAGTCGCCGAGCGCTTCGTAGACGAGCCGCTGCGCCGCAAGACGCGAGAGCCCTGAGAAGCGCTCGGAGACGATGTTCACGCGGTAGTGCGAGCCGGGCGCGCCGTGGCCGACGTGCAGGTGGCTCTCGTCGATCACCTCGAGCGCGAGCGGTGAGAGCTTCTCGCGCAGCCGCGCTTCCACGAGTTCGCGCGGAACGCTCTGCTTCACGCGCTGGCTCCTCTCGTCTCGATCCGGATGCGCACTCCGTTCGCAGGCTTCAGCGTAAGTAGCGGCTTCGGGACGACGGCGTGATTCGGATCGACGCTCACGCGGAAGCGCTGCAGTGTGCGGGCCAGCACGGCGCGAATCTCGAGCAGCGCAAAATCCTCGCCCACGCAGCGGCGGCCACCGAGGCCAAACGGCAGGTACGCAAATTGGTGTCGCGGCTCGCCGCGTTCGGGCAGCCAGCGATCCGGGTCGAAGCGCTCGGGTTCGCTCCAGAACTCCGGGTGCCGGTGCAGGTAGTAGACGGGCACCATCACGGTTGCGCCGCGAGGGATTAGAACGCCGTCGATCTCGTCGTCCGCGAGCGCGCCGCGCGGGATCGCCCAGCCGGGCGGGAATACCCGTAACACCTCACGGATCGTGCGCCCGAGCAAATCGAGGCGCGCGAGCGCGGCGAAATCGGGCGCGGCGTCACCGAGCTGCGCGTCGATCTCCGCTTCGAGGCGCGCGCGCAGCGCGGGGTTTCGCCCGATCGCGTAGAGCGACCACGCGAGCGCGACGGCGGTGGTCTCGTGGCCCGCGTTCACGAACGTCATCAGCTCGTCGTACAGCTCGCGGTCGCTGAGCGCGGCGCCGGTCTCCTCGTCGCGCACAGCGAGCAAAATCCCCAACAAGTCGTTCTGGGGCGCAGCGAGTCTCCGGTGGCCCGCGATCATCCCGTTCACGAAGCCGTCGACCCAGCGCCGCGCTTCGCGCATGCGGCGATTGCGCGCGGTCGGAACCCACAGCGGCATCGGCACGAAATGCTCGAAGAGATATTGCGCGTAGCTCGCGGCGAACGCGGCTCTCGGGTGAAACTCGTCGGCCTGCGCGCCCACATCGGCGCCGAACATCGCGCGGCAGACCACGTCGAGCGCGACGCGCGAGGTATCCGGCATCGCGTCGAACCAGCCGCCATCGCCGTGCTCGCGCTGCCAGCGCTCGAGCATCGCGTCTGCGCCTGCCACGAGCTGCGGCGCGAGCGCTTCGATCTTCGCGCGCTGAAACGCGGGCGTGATCATGCGTCGCTGGCGCCGCCAAGCCTCGCCCTCGGCGAAGAACACGCCGTCGCCCGCGATGCGGCGCAGCTTCTCGATCTGTGCGCCCTTCGAGTAATTACTGGCGTTGCGAATGAAGACGTGGCGCGCGTACTCGGGCCGCGCGAGCACGAGCATCTTCACCGGCCCCGCGCGGACGCCGACGGCGTCGCCGTATTGCGCGAGCAATTCGCCCACCGAGGCGAGGATGTCGCCTTGCATCGAGCGTGCGAGCGGCAAGGGCGTCAGCCAGCGCGGGCCCGGCGGAAAGACGGCTTGGGTTCGCGGGGCGGAAACAGCAGCGTTCACGGCAACCTCGTCGCGGGCGGCAGCCTAGCCCCGCTCTGGGAGGAAACGCGCAGGCCGCGAGGCTCTTCGAGTTTCCGCTTTCGATTGCCGCGATCGAATCGCGCGCGCATCCACTCCGTCCGATCGCGCGGAGGTACTCGTCATGTTGCGAACCACGATTTCTCGTCTTGCGTGCGGCGCCACGGCGGCGTTGCTCATGCTCTCTCTGGCCGGCCCGGCGCTCGCTGGCCACGACGACGACTGGGGCGACGGCCGCGACCGTCGCGCCTACCCCGTGCATCGACACGGGGACCATTGCGACCGCGACTGGGATCGCCGCGACCGGGATCGCGACCACGACCGCGGTGGCTGGGACCGCGACCATCGCGGCGGCCACCGTGGCTATTACGACGACCGCGATCGCCGCTACGACCGCTCGTCCTACGGTTGTCGCCCGTGCGGCCGGCGTTGGCGCGACCGCGACGGCTTCGTCCGCCATCTGCGCCACCACCACCACGGGTTCCGCGGCTAACAAGCCGCGCCGAGAACCCCGGCGCACGCACGGCGCGTTAGCGTGCGCGCGTGCGCCGCACGCTCCTCGCATCGCTGCTCGCTCTCGACCTCGCCGCGTGCGGCGGAGAGAGCGCTCATCGCAGCAGCGGCGCTGAGGCGTTCGCCGCTGCGCGTGCGAAAGCGGCGCCCGCCGCGCGCGAGTGGCGCAGCTACCTGAACGACGGCCAGCACTCGCCGCTCGCCCAGATCGACCGCGCGAACGTGCGCGAGCTGCGCGTCGCCTGGGAATACGCGGCCGGAGGCGTCACGCCGGACGCGGCCGCGCAAATCCAGTGCAATCCGCTGATTATTGACGGCGTGCTCTACGGCACGTCGCCCACGCTGCGCGCGTTTGCGCTCGATGCCGCGACCGGCGCGGAGCTCTGGAGCTTCGACCCCGCTGTGCGCGAGCGGCCGGGGCTCGCGCCGAGCCGCGGGCTCACTTATTACGCGGACGGCGGCGACGAGCGCGTCTTCCTCGGCGCGGGCACTTTCCTCTGGGCTCTCGATGCGCGCACCGGCGCGCCGATCGCGAGCTTCGGTGACGCCGGCCGCATCGATCTGCGCGAGGGACTAGGGCGCGACGCGAGCGAGCAATGGGTCGCCGCCACGACGCCTCCCGCGCTCTACCGCGATCTGCTGATCCTCGGCGGGCGCGTCTCCGAACTGGGCGACGCCTCGCCGGGCCATGTGCGCGCGTTCGATGCGAAGACCGGGGCGCTGCGCTGGACCTTCCACACGATTCCGCAGCCAGGCGAGCCCGGGCACGAGAGCTGGCCCGCCGAGGCGTGGCGCACGGCCGGCGGCGCGAACTCGTGGGCGGGCATTCGCATCGACGCAGCGCGCGGCCTCGCGTTCGTGCCGACGGGCTCCGCAGCCTATGACTTTTACGGCGGCGACCGCCGCGGCGACAACCTGTATGCGAACTCCATAATTGCTTTGGACGCGGCGAGCGGCGCTGGCACTTCCAACTCGTGCACCACGACGTCTGGGACCGCGACCTGCCCGCGCCGCCGAACCTGATCGCGCTCGAACGCGACGGCAAGCGCATCGACGCGATCGCGCAGGCCACCAAGAGCGGCCACGTCTTCGTGTTCGAGCGCGAGACCGGTGCGCCGCTGTTTCCGATTCGCGAGATCCCGGCGCCCGTGAGCACGCTCGCCGGTGAGCAGCTCGCGCCCACGCAGCCCCTCCCTGAGAAGCCGCCGCCGTTCGCGCGCCAGGCCGTGCGCGAGGAAGATCTCACGCAGCGCACGCCCGCAGCCCACGCCGATGCGCTCGCGCGCTTCCGTAAGTTCTCCGGCGCTGCGCCGTTCGCGCCGCCGAGCGAGGCCGGCGCGCTCGTGTTCCCGGGCTTCGATGGCGGCGCCGAGTGGGGCGGGCTCGCGTGGGATCCTGAAACATCGCTGCTCTACGTGAACTCTCAGGAAGTCCCGTACCTGATTCAGATGGTGCGCGCGCCGGCGGTCTCCGGGCTCGGCAGCGGAGGGCGCGCTGCCTACCTCGCGGTTTGCGCGGGTTGTCACGGCATGCAGCGCGAGGGCGGCGGCGGCACGCCGTCCCTAATCGATGTCGGCGATCGCCTCGGCCCGCTCGAAGTGCGGCGCATCGTGCGCGAAGGCCGCGGCCGCATGCCGCCACTCGCCTTTCTCGGCAACAGCGAGATGGCGGCGCTGCTCTGGTACCTGTTCGAGCCGCTCGGCAAGCAGGAGATCGCGGAGGCGCCTGAGAGCGAAGTTCCGACCGGCGCACTCTTCCCGCGCTTCATGATGGCTGGTTATCAGAAGTTCCTCGATCAGGACGGCTTCCCCGCCGTGAAGCCGCCGTGGGGAACGCTCACTGCGATCGACCTCGCGCGCGGCGAGATCGCCTGGCAAGTGCCGCTCGGCGCGTACCCGGAGTTCGCTGCGCAGGGCCTCACGAACACAGGCGCCGAGAGTTATGGCGGGCCGGTCGCCACTGCGGGCGGGCTCGTCTTCATCGCGGCCACACCCGACGCGAAGTTGCGCGCGTTCGACAAGCTCAGCGGCGAACTGCTCTTCGAAGCGGCACTGCCCGCCGCAGGCTTCGCAACGCCCGCGCTCTACGAAGCCGACGGGCGGCAGTTCGTCGTGGTCGCCGCGGGGGGCGGCAAGCTCGGGCGCCCGAGCGGCGATCGCTACGTCGCATTCGCGTTACCGGAGTGAGTCGCGCCATCGCGCGCGCCTTACGCCCTGCTAACTCTGCCGGGCAATGAGTCCGCACCCGCTGCGCCTCTCCGTCGTGATCCCGGCGCTCAACGAAGAGCGCACCTTGCCGGCCGTCGTGGCTGCAGTGTTCGAAGCGCTCGCTGATTACGAGCTCGAGGTCGTGGTCGTCGACGACGGCTCGAGCGACGCGACGCCGCGCGTGCTCGAGAAACTCGCCGAGTTGCATCCGCGCTTGCGCCACGCGCGCCACGATCACGCGCGCGGCAAGGGCAGCGCCGTGCGCACGGGCTTCTTGCTCGCGAGCGGCGACGTGTTCGTGATCCAGGACGCCGATCTCGAGTACCTGCCGCAAGACATCCCGGCCTTGTTACGGCCAATCGAGGCAGGCATCGCCGACGCCGTGTACGGCTCGCGCTTCGTGAGCGCGGAGCGCTCCATCAATTACTTCTGGACGACGCTCGCGAACAAGCTCATCACGCTCACCGCGAACCTCATCTACAACACCAATTTCTCGGATCTCTACACCGGTTACAAAGCGCTGCGCGCGGAGATGGTGCGACCGCTGCATCTCACCTCCGCGACTTTCACGATCGAAGCGGAGCTGACGGCGAAGCTCTGGCGCAGCGGCGCGCGCTTTTACGAAGTGCCGATTCGTTACCGCGCACGCAGCTTCCGCGACGGCAAGAAGATCCGCGCGAGCGACGCGCTGCGCGCGGTTGCGGCGATCGTGGGGCATCGCTTCACGCGGCTGATGAAGGAAGGCTGAAGTGCGCGCGATCCGCGACGCGCTGGCCTCAGCGCGTGGCATGCTGCGCGCATGAGAGCCTTGGCCGCGCTCGCTGCTGCCGTGTTTGCGATTGCCTGCCAAACGCCAGCGGGCCCGCAGGCGCCGTCCGCTTCGGCAAGGCCGGCGGTGCGCACCTCGGGCGAGGACTACCGCGTGCCCGAGCAAGTCGGCGAGTTTCGATTGCAGCGCTTCTCGGATTTCCCCGAGCCCGAAGCTGGCTTCATGGCGAAGTACATCGGACCGGATCAGGCGCAGTTGCTCGATTTCTTCGTCCACTCCGCGCGGAACCTGCCGGCCGAGATTTCCGTTGAGGAGGCGCTCTGGTGGGGATACGAGGACGCCAAGCACCAAGTCGAGGCCAGCATGCCGCTACGCGGCTGGAAGGTTTCGCTCGCGCGGGAGGAGATCCTTCGCGTCGAGACGAAGCGCGGCACTCTCGACGGCGTGGCCGCGCGTTATCAGGGCGACGATCGACAGAACACGCCCCTCGTCTCGCTGGCGTTCCTCGCGCTTGTGGGGGACGACTTCGTGAAGATGCGCGCAACGCGAGTTGGTGCGCCGGACGCGGCTGCCGAGCGCCAGCTAGAAGATGCGCGGCGCGCGTTCCTCGCGCAGATCGAGCGGCGCACGCCGCTGGCCCCGATCGAGTACGCAACGATCATCTCGTTCAGCGTGGACACCATCGCCGGCTGTTCGCTCATCGCGAAGCTCACTTTCACGTCGGTCATCGAGCGGCTGCTCGCCGAGGGACACACGCTTCACACGCTGGCGCGAGAGGTCGCGCTGCTCGAGGGCGCGCTCGTCGGGTTCCTCGAGTTTGGCGACGCGGGCGAGCCTTGCGAGGTCGTTGCGCTCAAGGACCTCGAAGCAGTTCGCAACGCGGGCTTTCTCCGCGAGTACGTGTGGAAGTTCCGGAAGCCGTCGTTCTGGCCAGACCCAGGCGACTTGCGGAGGGAGGAGTTCGAGAAGTTCTGGCGCAATGAACTGAAGCAGCGCCGACCCGTCGAGTTCGGCGTGAACCTCCAGTTCAAGCCGCCGGATGCGGAGCAAGCCGGAGCCGCGCCGCCTCCGTGATGCCGCGCGCGCTAAACCACGCCGCGCTCGCCGCCGCGTTGCTGCTGTTTCTCGCCGCGCTCGCGCACTTCCAGTTCGCGTCGCCGCGGCTGTTCGATGGCGACAGCTATTTCCATGCGCGCGCGGCCCAACAACTCGCGGAGCACGGAGTGCGCGAGCAGTTTCCGCAGACTGCGTTCAGCACCTGGCGCGATCATTACAGCGACAAGGATTTCCTGTTCCACGCGTTCCTGATTCCGTTCGTGGGCGAGAAGGCCTCCGTGCCAGGCGCGAAACGCGCGGTTGTTGCAGCCAACGCGCTCGTGCTGCTCGCGCTCGGCTTCGCGCTCGTGCGGTTGCGCGTGCGCTTCGCGTGGCTCGCGGTGCTGCTGTTCGCTGCCAGCGAGCCGTGGATCTGGCTCCACCTGCTGAAGGTGCGACCGCACTTGTTGGGGCTGGCGCTGCTGTTCGTCGAGATCGCGCTTCTGCTCGAGCGGCGCTGGAAGCTGCTCGCGCTGGCGAGCGCTGTGCATGTGCTCGCGCACACCTCGTTCCTCACGTTGCTCGCGTTGCCGCTCGCGCACGCGATCGCGTGTCGGATACGCGCGCAACCACTCCCCTGGGAGCCCGCTGCGGGCATCGCGCTCGGAATCGCCGCGGCGTCGCTGCTCCACCCGTACTTCCCCAACAACCTGACGATCGCCTTCGATCAGGCGGTCGAGGTGACTCGCAGCGTTGCGGGCACGCGGCCCGACGTGCCGATCGACCTGTTCGGCAGCGAGCTGTTGCCGATGACGCTCGCGGGCTTTCTGCAGCTCTGGCCCGTTTGGAGCGCCGCGCTCGCGAGCGGCGTTGCATTGCTCGCGCGCTGGCGCAGCGCGGCGCCTTCGGTCGAGGCGCTCACGTTGTTCGGTTTCGCCGCCGCGCTGCTGCTCGCCAGCGCGCTCGCGAATCGCTTCGTGTTCTTCTTCGTGCCGATCGCCGCAATCGCGACGAGCCGCGCGCTCTCGGAGCTCGCGGGCGAGCTCAGCCTGCGCGAACTCGTGCGCGCGCGAGCCGCGGTGGCGCTCGGAGTCGCGCTGCTCGTGTGCGTGGCAGGCGGGGCTCGCACGACGAATCCCGCTGCGCTCCGCGCGCGCCTCTTCCAGCACCCGACGCCCGTGGAAGACATGCGCAGTGCGATCGCCTTCCTCGATCGCCGCGCCGCGCCGGGCGACGTCGTCTACCACAACTTCTGGATCCCATTCGCGCCGCTTTATTACTTCCGCCCAGAAGGCCGCTACATCGAGGCCCTCGACCCGATTTTTTTGTACCGCTTCGATCCGCGCCTGTTCGCCGGCATGCTCGCCGTCTATCGCGGCAATGCGCCCGACGCGCATCGCGTAGTCGCGGGCGATTTCGGCGCGCGCTTCGTGTTCGTGCAGAAGGCCGAGAGCGAGCGCGCGATGGCGCGTGGGCTCGCGCGCGACCGCCGTTTCCGGCTGATCTACAACGACAAATACGCACTCGTGTTCGAGGTGACTCCGTGAAGCGAATACTCGCTGTGGCGCTCGTGTGGGTGTTATCGGCTGACGCCGCCGCGGCCGCGCCGGAACTCGCGGACGCTGCGGCCCTCGCACCTGCGGCGAGCGTCGAACGTCTCGAGGTTCTTGCGCGGGGCGATGCCTTTGGAGGCGCGACGTTCGGCGCGGTGGGCGCTTACGAGCGCATCGACGCCGTCGCCCACGTGAGCGTCGATCCGGCGCACGTCGCGAATCGCGAGATCGTGGATCTCGCACTCGCGCCGCGGGACGCGGGCGGGCGAGTCGCTTACGACACCGATCTCGTGATTCTGCGCCCGAAGAACCCGCGCTCGGCAAACCGCACGCTGCTGTACGAGGTGGTGAACCGCGGCAATCGCCTAATGCTCAGCACGCTGAACGACGCGCCGCGCGGAAGCTCGCTCGACGACGCGAAAGGCGCCGGCAACGGCTTCCTGATGCAGCAGGGCTACACGCTGGTGTGGGTCGGCTGGCAGGCAGATGTCGCGGGCCCCGGCCTAGTGAGCGCGCGCTTTCCGATCGCGCGTGAGAACGGCGCCGCCATTGCGGGTCGCGTGCAGGTCGCACAGGTGTTCGACCACGCGGATAGCCCGGGGCGGATCGCCCTGCCCTACGCCGCGGCCTCGCTCGATGCGGCGCAGGCAACGATTACGGTGCGCCAGCGCCAAAGCGACCCGCCGCGCGCGCTGCCCGCGAGCGCGTTGCGCTTCGTGGATGCACGCGCCGTCGAGATCCATCGCCCCGCGGAGATGGACGCCGGCGCGATCTACGAGTTGGTCTACACCGCGCAGGACCCCGTTGTTACGGGCCTCGGCTTCGCCGCAACGCGCGACGTGATCTCGTTCCTGCGCTTCGGCGGGCGCGACGCGAGTGGCGCCCCGAACCCGCTCGCGGGCGCGATCGATCGCGCGCTCGCGATCGGCTTTTCGCAATCGGGCCGCTATCTGCGCGACTGGCTGTGGCAAGGCTTTCACGTCGACGGCGCTGGGCGGCCAGTGTTCGACGGCGTGATGCCGTACATCGCCGGCGCGCGAAAGACGTTCACCAACGCGCGCTGGGCGCAGCCGGGGCGCTTCTCGCGCCAACACGAGGACCACCTCGTGCCGGGCAACCAGTTTCCGTTCGGCTACGCCGTCACGACGGATCCCGTAACAGATGCGACGGATGGCATTCTCGCGCGCTGCGAGGTCTCTAAGACCTGCCCGAAACTGATGCACGTCGATACCAGCGCGGAGTTCTGGCAGGCGGGCGCGTCGCTCGTGGGAAGCGACGGAGCTGGCAAGGACATCGCGTTCCCTGAGAACGTGCGCGCGTATCTGCTCGCGGGCGCATCGCACGCGCCAGGCATGGTGGCGCCGTACTGCGAGTTGCCGGCGAACCCCGTGACGTATGGGCCTGTCGCGCGCGCGCTGCTGGTCGCGATGGAGCGCTGGGTGCGCGGTGAAGCGGAGCCGCCGGCATCGGTGTGGCCGCGGGTCGGTCGCGGCGAGATCGAGCCGCCGCCGGACGGCCTCCCCTGGCCGAACAAGGTTGAGCGCGTTGACTACGGACGGGTGCCGCCCGAGGTCGTCAGCGACGGATGGAAAGTGAGCGTTCCGGTAACCGACGCGGACGGCAACGACGCGGTGGGCATCCCACTGCACAAGCTGCAAGAAGAGCGTGCCGTCTTCCTCGGCTGGAACGTTCGCAAGGCTGGTTTCGCGCAGGGCGAACTCTGCTTTCTGTTCGGCGGCTCGAAGCCCGCTCTCGAAGCAGGCGGCTCGCGCCAGAGGGAACGCACCATCGCGGCCCTCGATCTGTGTCAAGCGCGCCTGCTGCTCGACGTCGAGTGCTTTGTGCTTTTGAAGCAGCTCGTCAGCACGGACTGGCCCTGAGTTCGTACGTCTCTCAGACCACCCCGCGCTCCTTCAGCGCCGCGAGCTGCTCCGCCGTAACACCCAGCGCGCCGAAAACCTCCGCGTTCGCTTCGCCCAGTTCCGGCGCGAGCGCGCGTTCGCGTGGCGCAAGCCCGGACATCCGCAGCGCGTTGCCGTGGAAGACGATCTCGCCGAGCTGCGGATGCGGCTGGCGCTCGATCATGCCGCGCGCGATCAGCTGCGGGTCGTCGATCAGCTCGTGCGGGCTGGCGACCCGCGCGCACGGCACGTCGGCGCCGTTC
>JANNRF010000065.1:0-1837 GCA_031401135.1 Deltaproteobacteria bacterium
CGTTTCGCGCAGGAGCTGCGCCATGCGCACCGCGGCTTGCAGCACGAAGTTGTTGAGGGGGCCGCCCGCGAACGCCATGCCGCCGGTGACCGTGAGGTCGGCGTCTTCGGAGACGCCGAGTTCGCGGCACTGGAGGCGCACTGCAACAGGGAAGCACGAGTAGAGCTCGCGGCGCGTGACGCGCTCGATCGCGATGCCGGCGCGGGCGAGCGCTTTGCTTCCGGCGTGCGCGAAGCCCGGCGAGCGGTGGAACGGGCGACGCTGCGAGAGCGAGACCATGTGATTCGATTCGGCGGCAGCGAGCGGGTAGATCCAGCGCGACTCAGGAATGCCGTGCGCGCGCGCCGTCTCGGTCGAAGTCATTATGAGGGCCGCGGCCTGATCCACGTTCCACTGGGAGTTGTGCAGCTTCGTGTACGGGAACGCGAGCATGCGGTTCTTCGCGCTCGCGTCGCGCACTGCCGCGGCGCTCACCGGCTCGCGATTCCACGCATCAGGATTCTTCGCGGCGACTTCGCTCATGCGCGCCCACATGCGCGCCACGTCGTCGCGGTGCTGCGCGATCGAGACGCCCTCCGCGAAGCGCAGCGCGTTCTCCAGCATCGCGTACTGATTCACGGGCAGAACCATGCCGAGCTTCACCTCGGCGGGGTGCACGACTTCTTGCTTCGGGCGCAGCACGCGCGTGGGCGCGATCGCGCCTTGTTGCGTGAGCGGCGCCGCGACGTCGCGCTGCGCCGCGCGCATGGCTCGCGCGCGCGCCTCGCCCCCCGCGATCACCACCACGTCCGCTTCGCCGGCCGCGATCGCGCGCGCCGAATCCCCTAACAGCGTGGTCTGCAGCACGCCGATCTCGGCGATCTCCGTCTTCGCGCTCGCGGCGCCCACAGCTTCCGCCAGTGCGCGTCCGGGATCCGTGTAATCCCAGAAGCCGCGCGGTACGCGCACCCAATCGGCGCGCGCGAGCAGTGCGCGGCTGCCGCAGTCTTCGCCCGCGCGGGCGAGCGCCTCGCGCATCAACGCGAGCGGCTCGAGTGCGGCGAGCGGGTCCTGCTCGCGCTGGGTGATCGCGCCGACGCCCACCAGAACTGGCGTGCGCCCGCTATTGCCTGATGAGAATGCCGTGCTCATGGCCGCGCAGGATCGCGCATACTCGCGCGCCATGTCTTCCTACAATTTCGACGCAGTGATCGTGGGCGGTGGCATTGCGGGCAGTGCGCTCGGCGGCGCGCTCGCGAGCGCCGGCAAGAGTGTGCTGATCCTCGAGCGCGGCGAACGCTTCGAGGACGTGGTGCGCGGCGAGTGGATCTCGCCGTGGGGCGTGGCCGAGGCGCAGGCGCTCGGGCTCTACGACCTAATGCTTGGCGCGGGCGGCCACCACCTCGTGCGTCACCTCGGCTTCGACGAGACGCTGACGCTGGCGAAGGTCTACGCGGCGCCGCTTGCGATGGACGTGTTCCGCCCCGGCGTGCCAGGCCCGCTCTGCATCGGGCATCCCCACTTGTGCCAGACGCTGCTGGGTCACGCGGCGAAGCACGGCGCGCGCGTGGTGCGCGGCGCCCTGGATGTGCGCGTCACGGCGGGCGCTGCGCCGGCGGTGCATTTCGCGCACGGAGGCGAGGCGCACGAGGCGCACGCCCAGCTAGTTGTTGGGGCGGACGGCCGCGCATCCGGCATCCGGCGCCAGCTCGGCATCGCGCTTCACGAAGCGCCCGCGCATCACCTGTTCGCGGGCCTGCTCGTCGAGGGCGCGCACGCGTGGCCGGCGGAGATGCAGGCGATCGGCACCGAGCGCGACGTCTCGTTCCTCGCGTTCCCGCAAGGCAACGGCCGCGTG
>JANNRF010000066.1:0-2199 GCA_031401135.1 Deltaproteobacteria bacterium
GAAGAAGTCACGATCTCGCTGGGCGTGCCCACGATCTGGCAAGGCGTGAAGGGCTATCTAGAGCAGAACCCCGGCACCGATCTCGGCGCGCTCTCGCGCATGACCTGCGGCGGCTCGGCGCCGCCGATCAGCCTGATCGAGTGGTACGCGAAGCATTATGGCGTCGAGATGATCCAGGGCTGGGGCATGACCGAGACGAACCCGCTGGTGACCCTCTCGCGCCGGATCGCGAAGCGCTCGCAGCGCAAGTCGTTGCCGGAAGAACAGATGTCGAACCAGGCGAAGGCAGGGCAGGTCGTGCCCGGCATCGATCTCTCGATCATCGACGAGAACGGGCGGCACCTGCCGCACGACGGCAAGTCGATCGGCGAGGTGGTCGTGCGCGGGCCGTGGATCTGCGCCGAGTACTACAAGAACCCGCAGCCCGCGAAGTTTCGCGACGGCTGGCTGCTGACCGGCGACGTCGCGATGATCGACTCCGAGGAATACCTGATCATCACGGATCGCACGAAGGACCTGATCAAGTCCGGCGGTGAGTGGATCAGCTCGGTGGATCTCGAGAATCACATCGTCTCGCTGGCAGGGGTCGCGCAGGCCGCGGTGGTCGCGGTGCCCCATCCGAAGTGGGATGAGCGCCCCGTCGCGATCGTCGTGCGTGCGCCGGGCGGCAGCGTCACCCAACAACAAGTGCTCGCGCACTGCGAGGGCCGCTTCGCGAAGTGGCAGCTGCCGGACGAGGTGCTGTTCCGCGACGCGATTCCGCTCACGTCGACGGGCAAGATCGACAAAAAGGTGATCCGCGCGGCGCTCGCTGCAGAGAAGTACGCGCTGCCCGATCAGCGCTAGCAAGCGGCGCTTCGCCGCGCGCAGCGAGGCGAAGCCGAGCGAAGTCAACGCGGTAATCAACGCCGCAGAGCCGAACGGAGCCGCAGCAGCCCATGCCGAATCACCCGACGAACCCGAACGTGCGCCTGCTCGATCGCTTCTTCTATCTCGATCCGCATCCGCACTTTCAGTGGATGCGCGAACACGCGCCGGTTTATTGGGACGAGAGCGCCGACGGCGGGCTCTGGGGCATCGCGGGCTACGAGGACGTGCTGAGCGTTTCGCGCCAGCACGAGATCTTCTGTTCGGGCAAGAGTTCGCGGCCGGAGCGCGATTCGTGGATCCCGTCGATGATCAACCTCGACGATCCGCTGCATAAGCGCCGGCGCAATCTCGTGAACCGCGGCTTCACGCCGAAGCGCGTCGAGGCCCACGAGCCGATGCTGCGCAAGCTCACGAACGAGCTGCTCGACGCCGTCTCGCCGCGAGGGCGCTGCGATTTCGTGCTCGACGTCGCGCGCTGGATCCCGATGGTCGTGATCGGCGACATGCTCGGCGTCGCACCCGAGGATCGCGAGCAACTGCTGATCTGGTCCGACGAGATGCTGGGCGGCGGCGAATCGCAGAAGATCGCGGACGACGCAGCGCGCAGGCTGCGCCAGCGCGAGATCGTGAACGGGTATTTCGCCTACGCCGCAGCCTCGCTCGCTGAGCGCCGCCTGCGCCCGCGCGACGACCTAATCAGCATTCTCGCCCACGGCGAAGTCGACGGCGATCGCCTGAGCGACGAGGAGATCCTGCAAGAGAGCCTGCTGATCCTGATCGGCGGCGACGAGACGACGCGCCACGTCATGACCGGCGGCATGCTCGAGTTGTTGCGGCGCCCTGAGCAGAAGCAGCGGCTGGTGGACGATCCGCGGCTGATCCCGAGCGCGGTCGAGGAAATGCTCCGCTGGATCAGCCCGATCCAGAACATGAACCGCACCGCCACGCGCGATACCGAGCTGCACGGTCAGCAGATCCGCGAGGGCGATCGGCTGCTGCTGCTCTATCCATCCGCGAATCGCGACGAAGGCGCGTTCGTGCGAGCGGATGAGTTCGACGTGACGCGCAGCCCGAATCGCCACGTCGCATTCGGCGGCTTCGGCACGCACCACTGTCTCGGCGCGAGCCTCGCGCGGCTCGAGCTGCGCGTGCTGTTCGAGGAGCTGCTGCGCCGCTTTCCCGAGATCGCGCTCGATGAAGGCGAACTGCACGCGCGCCCGAGCAACTTCATCGTGGGCCTCGAATCGATGCCCGTGCGCTTCACGGCCGGGCACTGAGCCAAGCGCGAATCCCCAACAACAGAAGGAACTGGCATGGATCTCCGTCTCG
>JANNRF010000067.1:0-6410 GCA_031401135.1 Deltaproteobacteria bacterium
CTCGGCGGCTTCGGCGCGCGCGAAGCTGAGCTGTTACGGGCGCAGCTCGATGCGAGCATCGACGAGGTTCTCGACGAGCTCGCCGGCGCGCCCGCGCTCGGCCCACACGCCGCGTTCCTGGAACTCGCGTTCGCCGCGATCTCCTTTCTCAACGCGCCGGCCGACGGCACGCACCGCTCTCTCGCCGGTCGCGCGGGCGGCGAGGCGTTTCTCGAACGCGCCTGCATCGACCCCGCGCCCGAACTCGCGCGCGTGTTAGGCGGCGCGCATAGTGTGATCGCGATGTCGGCAACGCTCTCGCCGCCGGACTGGCACGCGAGCCTGTTAGGCCTCGATGCGAAGCGCCTCGCCTTCGCGCGCGTGAGCGGCGAGAACCGCACCGAGCGGCTGCGCGTGGTGATCGACGCGAAGGTGCAGACCACGTTCACGGCGCGCGCGCGCGAACTGCCGCGGCTCGCGAAGCGCCTCTGCGCGCTTGCGGATGCGGTGCCGGGCAACCTGCTCGTGGTGGGGCCGAGCTTTGCGTGGCTTGCGCAGCTGGGGCGCGCGCTGGAAGACGCGGGCCGCGCGGTGGTGTGCGAGCAACCGGGCGCAGACCCGCGCGCACGCGAGCGCTGGCTCGCGGCGCTACGCGGCGCGCGCGGCGTGCTCGCGCTCGCGGTCGCGGGCGGCGCGTTCACCGAGGGTTTCGACACGAGCGGCCTCGGCCTGCGCGCGGTCGCGGTGTTAGGGCCGTGCCTGCCCGCGCGCGATCCGCGCCGCGAGCTCGAGCGCGAGCACTACGAGGAGACGCACGGCGACGGCTTCGCGCTCGCCTACGCCCTGCCCGGCATGACGCGCGTGATCCAGTCCGCGGGCCGGCTATTACGGCAAGACACCGACCGCGGCGTGATCGCGCTCTACGACGCGCGCTTTCTGCGCGAGCCGTATCGCAGCCTCCTCCCGGCCGCGTGGCTGCGCGGCGGCGAGCCCGAAGAACTCGCGGGCGATCCGGCGCGCGTGGCGCGAGCATTCTTCGCGAGCGAGAGCAGCAGCGATTAGGCGCGGCGCGCGTCTCCACCGCGCCCGCAGATGCGCCCGACGATCGCGACGATCGGCTCGACTCCGCCCGCAAGCGCGCGCCGCGAGATGCTCTCGTTCGGCTGGTGCGCCTCGGCGAGATCGCCGGGCCCGCAGATCAGCGAGTCGATGCCGGCAACGGCGAAGCGCCCCGCATCCGTGCAGTACGGCGCGCCGCCCACCTCGCGCGCGCCGAACTGCGCGAGCAGCTCGCCCTCGAGGCGCGTGCCGCGCGGGGTCAACACGCCCGGCGCCGCGAGCGCGGGGCTTACCTCCACGGCGAGCGGCAGATCCGAGCCCGGGTCGCGCAGCGCTTCGCCTAACAGTCGCGCGCGAATCTCGTCGTAGAGCGCGAGCGGATCTTCGTCCGGCAGCGGGCGGTAGCTCAGCGAGAGCACGCACGAATCGGCGATCATGTTCGTGGCGCTGCCGCCGTGGATCGTGCCGAGATTGAGTGTGGTGTAGGGCGCTTCGGGAAAGAGCGCGGCGAAGCGTGCGCTCGGCTTCGCGCGACGCTCGGCCTGCAGGCGCCCGAGCCGCGCCGCCACTTCCGCGGCGCCGGCGATCGCGTTCGCGCCGGCTTCGGGAATGCTCGAGTGCCCGCCGCGCCCGCTCACGGTCACGCTGAACGCGACGACGCCTTTGTGCGCGTGAAACACGCGCCCCAGGGTGGGCTCGCCGATCCAGGCGAGCTTCGGCAGCGGGCAACTCCCCAACAACTCGGGCAGCGCGGGCACGAGCCGCTGCGCGCCGAGGCAACCGATCTCTTCGTCCGCGGTGAAGAGCAGCACAACCGGGCGCGCGAGCTTCGCGGCGTCGATCTGCACAAGCGCGGCGAGACACTGTGCGATGAAGCCCTTCATGTCGGAAGTGCCGCGCCCGTACAAGCGGTCGCCGTCCGCGCTCGTGCGCAGCGGATCCCGCGACCAGCCGGGCTGGTCGGCGAACGGCACCACATCGACGTGGCCGGAGAGGATCAGCCCGCCCGGCGCCGCGGGTCCGAGCACCGCCACCAGGTTCGCCTTCGCGCCGGCGCCCTCGCCCCATCCTTGGAGAGCGACGCGCGCGCCGGCGCTCTCGCAGCGCTCTGCAAGCCGCTCGATCAGCGCGCGATTCCCGTTGGCGCTGACGGAATCGTGGGCGATGAGCTCGCTCAGGAGTGGTTCGAGTGCTGTCACTTTGAACTCCGTAGCCCCTCGGGGCTGTCAACTTTACGACAAAACTCGTCGATCCATAGACCTTCTTGGGAACAGACTGTTGATTTGTCTGAAGGGAAACGCTCTTCTACTCCTTCCCGGCTGAAATGACTGCGACTTTCGGAGTTCCACATGCCCGCACCGTCCAGCAAAACCCTCACTGGCGCCGAAGTCCTGATCCGCTGCCTCGAGCGCGAAGGCGTCGAGTACGTCTTCGGGCTCTCCGGCGGCGCCGTGATGCCGATCTTCGACGCCCTCGTCGATTCGAAGATCAAGCTGATTCTCGTCCGCCACGAACAGGGCGCCACCCACATGGCCGACGGCTACGCGCGCGCCACCGGCAAACCCGGCGTCGTGCTGGTGACGTCGGGCCCCGGCGCAACGAACACGGTGACCGGCCTGCTCACCGCGCAAATGGATTCCGCGCCGATCATCGTGATCTCGGGCCAGACGATTCGCGCGAACCTCGGCCTCGACGCGTTCCAAGAAGCAGATGTTACGGGCATCACCTACCCGGTCGTGAAGCACAGCTACATGGCGCGCGAGGCGGACGACATTCCGCGCATCGTGCGCGAGGCGTTCTACATCGCGACGACCGGGCGGCCAGGGCCGGTTCTGATCGATGTGCCCAAGGACGTGAGCCAGGGGCCGGGCACGGACTCGATCGTCACCGAGGTCGACCTGCCCGGCTATCGCGTGCCTTCGCGCGGAAACGTCGCGGAGATCGAGCGCGCGGCGCAGCTCCTGATGCGCGCGCGCCGGCCGGTGCTGTATGTCGGCAACGGCGCAGTCATTAGTGGCGCCGGCAAGGAAGTGATGGCGCTCGCCGAGAAGCTGCGCGCGCCGATCGTGAACACGCTGCTCGGCAAAGGCGCGGCGGACGAGACGCATCCGCTGCACCTCGGCATGCTCGGCATGCACGGCACCGCCTACGCGAACAAGGCGGTCATAAACTGTGACCTCATTATGGCGATCGGCGCGCGCTGGGACGATCGCATCACCGGCAAGGTGAGCGAGTTCTGCGTCGGCGCGACCAAGATCCACATCGACGTCGACCCCGCCGAGTTCGACAAAGTGATCCGGCCCGACGTCTGCATCCTGGGCGACGCGAAGCTGGTGCTCGAAGACCTAATCCCCAAGGTCGGCCCGCTCGATACCAGCGCCTGGCTCGACGAGTGCGAGGGCTGGCGCAAGAAGTACCCGCTCAAGTACGCGAAAAAAGGCGGCCTGCGCGCGCAGCACGTGCTCGACCGCCTGAACACGCTCACCGAGGGCCGCGCGATCATCACCACCGACGTCGGCCAGCACCAGATGTGGGCGGCGCAGTTCTGCCGCACGCGCGAAGGCCGGCGCTGGATCTCGAGCGGCGGCGCGGGAACCATGGGCTTCGGCTTCCCGTCCGCAATCGGCGCGCAGTTGGGACGGCCCGGCGAAGAAGTCTGGACCGTGGTCGGCGACGGCGGCTTCCAGATGACGCTGTGCGAACTCGCCACCGCCTTCATCCACAAACTGCCGGTGAAGGTGTTGATCATCAACAACAACTTCCTGGGCATGGTGCGGCAGTGGCAGGAACTGTTCTTCGAGAATCGGCTCAGCGGCGTCGATCTCGAAGGCAACCCGGATTTCGTGAAGCTCGCCGAAGCGTATGGCGTGAAGGGCCTGCGAATTACGCGGCCCGGCGACGTCGACCGCAAGATCAAACAGGCGCGCGCGCACAACGGGCCGGTGGTGCTGGTGGCCGAGGTCGTGAAGGAAGACAACGTCTTCCCGATGATTCCGGCTGGCGCGCCGATCGCGAACATGATCATCGAGGCGCCGAAGACGCGCATGGAGAAGCCCGTTGGCAGCACCTGAACGCAGCATCGAGATCTCGCCCGCGCAGGCTCGCGCTCTGCGCCGCAACCTCCATACCATCTCGCTTTACGTCAATAATAAGCCCGGCGTGCTGGTGCGCGTCGCGCTGGTGTTCGCGCGGCGCGCGTACAACATCGAGAGCCTGGTCGTCTCGCCCGCCGTGAGCGGCGATTTTTCGCGCATGACGATCACCTGCTCCGGCGACCCGAACACGCTCGAGCAGATCATCAAGCAGCTCGCAAAGCTCGTGGATGTAGTGCACGCGACCGATCACACGGGCGACGCCGCCATCGAGAGCGAGATCGCGCTGGTGAAGGTGCGCTCGCTGCCCACGGAGCGCACCGAGGTGCTGCAGATCGCCGAGCATTACGGCGCGAAGGTGGTCGACTTCGGCCACGATTCGCTGATGCTGCGCGTCTACGGCTCGAGCGAGAAGCTCGACTCGTTCCTGGCGCTGCTGCGCCCGCTCGGGCTCACCGAGCTCGTGCGCAGCGGCAAGATCCTGATGGCGCGCGGGCTGCAGGAGACGTGATTCGCTCGTGAGAACGCTCGCCAGCACGCTCGCCCCGTCATTCGCCGCGCAGCGCTGGATCGCGTTCTACGCGTTGATCGCCGCTGCGTGGGTGTTGCTCTTCGCTTCCCATCTCGAGTTCACGCGCGCGCGCCTGGCCTTCGACGCGCCCTTCGCGCCCGAGTTCTGGCGCGCGATGTGCGCGACGCAGCCGAGCTTCGCGGCGATCGTCGCGATGTGGTCCCTAATGGCCGTCGGCATGATGGCGCCCGCGGCAGCGCCGATGCTGCGCACCTACGACGATCTCCTTCACGCAGGCGCAGGCAGGCGGACGGGCTTCTGGTCCCTGCTCGGGGGCTACCTCGCCGTGTGGCTCGGTTTTTCGCTGCTCGCCGCGGGCGCGCACTTAGGCCTTCGGCACGTGGGGCTGCTCGCGCCGGACGGCAGCAGCAGCTCGCGCGTGTTCTCGGCCGCGCTGCTCGCGTTCGCGGGCCTGTATCAGTTCAGCGCGCTGAAGCACGCCTGCCTGCGCGCCTGCCGCGCGCCGCTCACGAGTTTCATGGGCGACTGGCGCCCCGGCTGGCGCTACGCATTTCGCAAAGGTGTTACGGAAGGCGTGTTCTGCCTGGGCTGCTGCTGGGCGCTGATGGCGCTCGCCTTCGCGGCCGGCGTGATGAACCTGCTGTTCATGGGCCTCGCGATGGCCGTGATGATCGCGGAGAAGACCGCGCTGCTCGGACCGCGCGGATCACGCGCGCTCGGCGCCGCGCTCTGCCTCGCGGCCGTGTTCGTAGTTGCCTGAGGAGAAGCCATGGCGTCCTGGTCGATTCGCGGCGAACTGATCCTGAACTGCAACTGCACGGTGTTCTGTCCGTGCGTGATCTCGCTCGGCAAGCACCCGCCCACTGAAGGCGTCTGCCAAGCCTGGGCGGGCGTGCGCATCGACGACGGGAATTACGGCGCCGAGCGGCTCGCGGGCCTCAACGTCGGCCTCTTGCTCGAAATCCCGGGCCAGATGGCGCGCGGCAACTGGAAGGCCGCCGCCTACATCGATGAGCGCGCCAGCGAGCCGGCTTATCAGGGTCTGGTGGAGATCTTCTCGGGTAAGGCCGGCGGAACGACCGGCCTGTTCTCGGTGCTGGTGAGCGAGTTCCTCGGCGCGGAACGCTCGCCCGTCGTGTACGAGACCGAGGGCAAGACGCGCCGGCTCACGGTGGGCAAGAAGATCCAAGGCGAAGTTGCGCCGGTCGTGGGCGCGCGCCCCGGCGAAGACAACGTCGTCACCAACAGCAATTACTGGATGGGGGCGGACGTGACGGTCGCGGAGGCGAGCAAAGGCCGCGTGCGCGCCTTCGGCCGCGTCTGGGATTTCGCGGGGCGCTCGGCAGAGATCTGCCAGATCAACTGGTCCGGGCCGCGCTGAGGGGCGCGCTCAGCGGTGCTGCGCGACCGCCGCGCGAAGCAGCGCGCGCGTGCGTTCCCGCTCCGCAGGCGTCGTCGTGAACTCCGAGGCCGCGAAGTCGCTGACGCCCGCGTCCGCGAGTTCCGCCAGCATCGCGAGCACCTGCGATTCGCTCCCGACCAGCGCGACATCGGCGGGCCCCGCTACGCCCTCGCGCTCGAACATTGCGCGATACGAGGGCAGCTCGCCGTACATCGCGAGATTCTTCGCGATCAGCGCGCGCACGTTCGCGGCGTCGTCCGTCACGCACACGGGAAGGGTCGCGATCACGCGCGGCGCGCTGCGCCCGGCTTGGCTAGCGGCTTCGCTGAGCGTCGGCACGATGTGA
>JANNRF010000068.1:0-2090 GCA_031401135.1 Deltaproteobacteria bacterium
TGGCTCGCGCCCGCGCGGCGGGCGCTCGCGGCGTGGAGCGCGACGAAGCGCGGCGCGTACTCGGCGGCGTTGATCGTGCAGAGCATCAGCTCGACGTGCTTGGCCGCGAGCCGATTCTCGCCGAGCGACCATTCTCGCATCCGCACGTAGCCCTCGAGCGCGCGCGGCGTGAGGTCGGCGAGCAGCGTGACGTAGGGCGGCACCGCGCCGAGCGCGCCGCGGAAGTAGGCGAGCGCGGCTTCGCGATCGACCTCGAGCATCGGGCGCTCCTGCGCGCCAGCCGAGCCGGCGGCGCCGTATGCGCTGCGCAGCGCGGCGGCGAACGCCGCGTACGCGCCCTCGCCGCGCGAAATCAGCACCGCGAGCGCTGCCCCTTCGGCGTCACTGCGCGCGAGGCCTAATGCCTGCGCGCGGGCAAGCTCGCCCGCCAGCGGCTCGCGCTGGCCCTTCACCGCGGCTGCGCCCGCCATGTAGAGCGCCTTTGCCCAAGCTGGGCAGGCGCCGTCGCGATCGGTCACTTCGCGAATGCGCGCGTAGCCCTCGGCGAACTTCGCGGAGACGGCGGCGATCTCGCCGGACTTCAGCGCCGGGGAGGCGAACTCGTCGAATCTGGCGCCGGGCATCGAGTTCCTCACTGCCGCCGATTACCACATCCCGCGCGGAGGACGCAGTGTCCTCATGCTCGCGTGAGCCCGAGGCCGAGGCCGCCGTCGACATCGAGCACGGCGCCGGTGGTCCACTCGGCGCAAACGAGGTGCTCGATCGCTTCCGCGACCTCTGTGCCCGTGCCGATGCGCTGGAGCGCGTGCATCCCGGCCATGCCCTCGAGACGCGCGTGCGATTGAGGTTCCGTCATTAGGCCCGCGCGCACATGGAGCTCGGTCGGCACGGCGCCGGGCACGACGCAGTTCACGCGAATGCCGCGCGGGCCGAGCTCGGCGGCGAGCACGCGCGTGAGTGCTTCGAGCGCGCCCTTGGTCGCGGCGTAGGCCGACGCGCCGGGGAACGCGCGGCGCGTGTGCACGGAGCCGAAGAACACGATCGCGCCCCTCGCGGCGGCGAGCGCATCGACTCCCAAGCCGACGAGCGCCATGTGGCCGACGACGTTCGTGTTGAACAGCTCGAGAGTTGCCCGTTCGTCGAGCGTCTCGATCTGCCCGCGCAGCATGTTGCCGGCCGCGCAGATGAGCGCGCCGAGCTTGCCGCCGCCCCGGGCGCTCGCGGTTTCGAGCATTCGCGCGCGATCTGCGGCGAGCGTCACGTCCCCAACAACCGCGCGGCACGCGGCGCCGATCTCGCGCGCGACTGCGTCGAGCTTCTCCGCGCGCCGCCCCGCGATCGTGACGAGCGCGCCGCGCGCGGCGAAGTGTCGCGCGGCGTCGGCGCCGAGGCCCGAGCCTCCGCCCGTAATCAGCACGGACATTCCGCGCAGGTCGCGCATCAGCGCGCCCTCACTTCGTCTTCTCCACGCTCGCGGGCCGAGGCAGCTGCGCGATGATGCTGTGCGTGACGCCGCCGTCGACGAGCAGGTTCTGCCCCGTCACGTAGGCCGCGTCGTCGCTCGCGAGGAACAGCACGACGCGCGCGATGTCGTCGGCGCTGCCCAAGCGGCCGAGCGGCACCTTGGATTCCCGCGCGCGGCGCACTTCGGCGTCGGTAAGGATCGCCGCGCCCATGCCGGCGTCGATCAGGCCCGGCGCAACCGCGTTCACGCGAATCCCAAAGCGGCCCCACTCGATCGCCATTTGTTGGGTCAGCAGCGCGAGCGCCGCTTTCGACGCGCCGTAAGCGCCCGCGTTCGGGCCCGGCACGACGCCATTCATCGAGGTGACGTTCACGATCGCGCCGCCCTGCCCGCGCACGATCATGCGCTTCGCTGCAGCGCGTGCGGCGACGAAGCTGCCGGTGAGGTTCACGTCCACCACGGCGCGGAAGTCCGCGAGCGCGATCTCCGCGAGCGGACCGAAACGAACGATGCCCGCGTTGTTCACCCACACGTCGGGCGTGCCGAACGCGTCGAGGGCGGCCTCGATCTCTGCTTCCTGGGTGACGTTCGCGATCAGTGGCTCGGCGCTCGGGATCGCGGCTGC
>JANNRF010000069.1:0-1538 GCA_031401135.1 Deltaproteobacteria bacterium
ATTTGGTGCGGCTCGTTCCAGCCGTCGATGCGCGGCACGCGAATGCCCGCGGCGCCGAGCGCGCGCAGCACGCGCGTCTCGCGCGCCAGCGAGAACGGGTTCGCGCGCCCCGCCGCCGCGAGCCGATCGATGCGCAGAAACCACTCCGCGCGCGAGCCATCGGGCCGCGTCACGTCTACTACCCAAGCCTCGCGCCGAGCGATGTGACGCGCGCAGCGCGTCACATCGCCGGCTCCGATGGTTGCGAGCCACTGAGCGATTTCGGGAGGGAGAGATTCGCGCGGCATCGGGGCTCCGTTGGGGCTTCCGCCGGTCTTCCTTGTTTACTTCGGATCGCGCGCAAAACCGCGCAATCCGAAATCTTCCTTGTCTACTTCGCTCGCTGTCGCTCGCTGCGCGCTTCGCTTGCGGCCTCGGCCGACCTGCTCGGGAGGCGCTTCGGCATCGAGCACGGTCCAGCTTGGAGTTGGCGCGGCAAGGCTTGGATGCTGTGAAGCGGTTGCGCCCGGGCTCGGCTATCTCGGCGGCCAGATGCAGAAGGAAGATCCGAGCCGCGCGTATTCGTTTTGGGTGCTGTTGTTGTTGTCGCTTGCTTACGTGCTCAACTTCGTGGATCGGCAGGTGCTCGCGATTGTGGCGGGCGATGTGAAGCGGGAGCTCGCGCTCAGCGATTTCGAGTTGAGCTTGTTGTTGGGGCCGGCGTTCGTGGTGTGCTTCACGCTCTCGGGCTTCGTGCTCGCGCATATCGCGGACACGCGCTCGCGGAAGTGGGTGCTCACGGCGGGGCTCACGGTGTGGAGCCTGCTCACGGCGGGCTGCGGCGCGGTGGTGAGCTTCGGGCAGCTCGCGGCGCTTCGCTTCGGCGTCGGGATTGGCGAAGCCGCGGGCGCGCCGCCCTCGCTGTCGATGCTCTCGGATTATTTTCCGGCCGCGCAGCGCGCGCGAGCGCTCTCCGTGTTCGGGCTCGGCATTTACTTCGGCACGCTGCTCGGCTTCGCGGGCGGCGGCGTGATCGCCGAGTGGTTCAGCTGGCGCACCGCGTTCGTGGTGGCCGGCTTATCAGGGATTCCGCTCGCCGTGCTGATCGCTCTCACGGTGCGCGAGCCGGCGCGCTTGCACGTGCAGACCGCCGGCAGCTCACCCTTCCGCGAGATGCTCCGGCTGTTGCGCGGGCAACGCACGTATCGCCGCCTAATGGCCGCGGCGGCTTGTCAGGCATTCGTGGGCTTCGCAGCGCTCACTTGGAGTGCGCTGTTCTTGCAGCGCGTGTTCGACATGAACAAAGCTGAATCCGGAGTCGCGTTCGGCCTGATCGCCGGCATCGCAGGCGGCGCGGGCAGCCTGCTCGGCGGCGTGCTCGCGGATCGCCTCGCTGCGCGCGACCCGCGCTGGTACGCGTGGCTCGCAGCCACGGTCTCGCTGGCGGCCGCGCCGTTCTTCGTCGCGTTCGCGCAGGCCGAGAGCGCCGCCGTCGCGCTCGCGTGCTTCGGCGTGTTTTATTTCCTGAACAACATCTACGTGCCGTCGCTCTGGACGCT
>JANNRF010000070.1:0-6256 GCA_031401135.1 Deltaproteobacteria bacterium
GCGAAACCGAGTGGGCCGACATGCGCGCCGCCTACGAAGCGCTCGACGCCGGCACGCGCGGCCGCATCGAGGGCCTCGCGGCGCATCACTCGCTCGTCTACTCGCAGGCAAAGATCGGCGAGCGTGCGGCGAGCGCGCTCAACTACGGCTCCGAGGGCCACGCCCCGCCGCTGCGCCCGCTCGTGAAGCGCCATCCCGTAACAGGTCGGCGCTCGCTGTTCATCGGCCGCCACGCCTACGGGATTCCCGGCCTCAGCGAGCCGGAGTCCGAGCGCTTGCTCGACGAGCTGCTCGCGTTTGCCTGCCAGCCGCCGCGCACCTTCAAACACCGCTGGCAGCCGGGCGACGTGGCGATCTGGGATAACCGCTGCGTGCTCCACCGCGCTCGCCCCTTCGATCCTGCGCAGCCGCGCGTGATGCACCACACGCGCATCGCGGGAGATCCGGCGACGGAGTCGGGGATCGCGCCGCGCCGCGCGCCATAACAACCATCAACCGAGCGCGCGCCAGTGTTCTCGCAGCCCGAGCTCGTCTACCCAATACGCGAGGTAGTCGTGATCGATCCCCTCCGCGTCCGCGCAGATCTGCGCCGCGCGCGAGATCTGCGCGGGCTCGCCGGTGAGCAGCGCGTGCAGGATCTCGTCCTCGGGTGTCGCCGCACGGCCCGCCGCTGCAGTGCGCTGCGCGGCCTCTCGCGCCCACTGCCCCTGGCGATCGCTCGACACTTTTTCCCCTAAGCGCGGCCGAGGTAGCATTATGGCGAGCGCTCGCCAGGAGACTCCAGTGACGACACTCGACGATCCCAAGGTGGCTGCGCTGCTCGCTCGGCTGCACACCGCCGCGAAAGGCGACGCGCGGCACTTCCTGCGCGCGGCGCCGGCTATGGCGCTCGCATGGGTCCGCGGAGGCGCGCCGTTGGAAGCGCTCAAGCCCTACCTCAAGGACGCGTTCATCCCGGTCGAGCCCGACGCCGGCCGATTCCTCTACGTGGCAGCGCGTGCCATCGGCGCGCGTCGAATCGTGGAGTTCGGCACGTCGTTCGGGGTCTCGACGATCTATCTCGCCGCCGCGCTGCGCGACAACGGTGGCGGCGAGCTGATCGGCACAGAACTCGAGCCGAGCAAACGCGAACGGGCGCTGGCGAACCTCGCAGAGGCAGGGCTCGCGGACGGCGTCGATGTGCGGCTCGGCGACGCGATGCAGACGCTGGCGCGCGATGTCGCGGAGCCGGTGGATCTCCTGTTCCTGGACGGATGGAAGGAACTCTACGTCGAGATCTTGGAGCTGTTGACGCCGCGTCTACGCCCTGGCGCGCTCGTTCTGGCGGACAACGTGCGCACGTTCAAGAAGACGCTGGCGCCCTTCGTCGCCCGCGTCCGCTCGGGACGCCAAGGCTTCGCGTCGACCACGTTGCCGTTCATGTCAGGCCTCGAAGTGGCGGTACGCATCGAGGACGAAACCTAACACGGGCGCGCGGCTCTCACGCCGCGAGTTCGCCGCGCGGCTCGGCGCTTTCCTCGTCCCCGATCTCCGCGGTGCCCGCGTCATCCGGGTGCACCTCTGGCGCGAGCAGCTTGTAGAGCACCGGCGTAACAAGCCGCGCCAGCAGCGTCGAGCTCACGAGCCCGCCCATGATCACGATCGCGAGCGGCGAGTAGAGCGGCGCGCCCTCCAGCGAGAGCGGGAAGAGCCCGCCGAGCGCGGTCATCGTCGTCAGCAGAATCGGGAAGAAGCGCGTGCGACCGGCGCGCTCGATGGCTTCGTCGAGCGGCACGCCCTGCGCGCGCAGCTGGTTCGTGAAGTCGACCAGCAGGATCGAGTTCTTCACTTCGATACCGATCAGCGCGATGAAGCCGATCATCGCAGTGAACGAGATCGTCTGGCCTGTTACGAACAGCGCGAGCAGGCCGCCCGCGACGCCGAGTGGGATCACGCTCGCGACGATCAGCGTGCTCTTGAACGTGCGGAACTCGAGCACGAGTACGGCGAGCACACCGAACGCGGCAAGCAACATCGCGGAGCCGAGGCCGCCGAAGCTCTCTTGCCGTTCTTCGAGTTCGCCTTCGACGATGTAGCCGGCGCCCTCGGGCCATTCGAGCGCCGCGAGCCGCGCGAGCACTTGGGTCGTCACCTTGTCGGTGCTGAAGCCGGTCTGCACGTCGGCGCTGACGCCAGCGGTGCGCATGCCGTCGCGGTGGTCGATGCGCGCGAGCGCGTCCTCGAGTTCAATCGTCGCGAGTTGCCGCAGCGGAATCTGCGCCCCAGTGCGAGCTGCTACGGAGAGCCGATCGAGCGCCGCAAGGCTCGGGCGGCCGGCTTGATCGAGCGTCACGCGCACGGCGTGCTCTTCGCCCGCTGCGTCGCGCAGCACGCCTGCCTCTACGCCCGCGATCGCGAGGCGCACCGCGCGCTTCAGCTCGAGCTCCGGCACGCCGAGCCGGCCTGCTTGCTCGTTGTCGACGCGCACCGCGAGGTCGAGCTTCGCCTGCTGCAGCGGGTTGTCCACGTAACGTGTGCCAGGCACGTTTGTTAGGACGTCCTCGATGCGCCGGGCGAGCGCAGGCAGCTGTTCGAGCTCCTCGGCAAAGGCGCGAATCTGGATCGGCGAATCGAGCGGCGGGCCGTTCTGGAACTCGAACACGCGGATCTGTGCATTCGGGTAGTCCGCCACCTCCGCGCGCAGCTGGTCGAGCAGCCGCGGAGACGCGTCGGCGTCCCACTCGCCGAGGTGCACGAACAACTCCGCGATGCGCGTGTTCTCGCCGAGCGGCCGCACGTTGTAGAAAATCTGCGGGTTGCCGTGGCCGACGTTAGTAATCACTCGCTCGATCTCGGGATGCTTGGCGAGCACCTGCTCGACGAAGCGCGCGGCTTCGTCGCTCGCCGCGAGCGTCGCGCCCTCGGCGCTCTCGATGCGGATGCGAAACTGCGGCACGCCGGCTTTCGGGAAGAACGAAAGGCCCATCGTCGGGACCAGCGCGAAGGCGCCGGCCGTAAAGGCCAGCGCGCCGAGCAGCGTCACGATCGGGTGCTTCAGTGAGAAGTGCAGCAGCGGGCGGTAGCTGATCTCGATGCCGCGCTTGAACGCGCGCAGCAGGCGGTTGCCTTCTTGATCGCGCTGGTTGAGCACGACGCTCGCGAGGAACGGGATGATCGTGAGCGAGACGAACAAGGAGGCGCCGACTGTGAAGATCACGGCGAGCGGCAGGCCGCGGATGTACTTGCCCGCGCCGCCGGGTAGCGAGAGCAGCGGCAGGAACGCGAGCATTAGGGTTGCGGTGCAGCCGAGTACCGCCACGCCGATTTGCTCAGTCGCTCGGATCGCGGCCTCGCGGCGCGTGAGGCCAGCCCGGAGAAATCGCGTCACGTTCTCGGTGACGACGATCGAGTCGTCCACGAGCAAGCCGAGTGCAATCACGAAGCCCACGATCGAGAGCTGGTTCAGCGAGAGCCCGAACGCTTGCAGCAGCGCGACGCCGATGGCGAGCGAGAGCGGGATCGAGAGCATCACGATGCCCGCGGCGCGCAGGCCGAGCGGCAGCAGCGTGAGCATCACGAGCGCGATCGCGAGCGCGAAATCGCGGTAGAGGCCATCGAGGCGGTGCGCGACGTTTTTCGACTGATCGAAGACCAGCTCGGCCTCGATCTCGGCGGGCAGGCTTTTCCGGAAGGCATCGAGCTTGGCGACGGCGCGATCGCGCACTTGGAAGATGTGCTGGTTGTCGCGCATCTCGAGCGTCACGAATACCGCGCGCTTGCCGTCGACGCGCGCGATGTGCGTCTGTTCCGCATAACCCCACGCGACATCGGCCACATCGTCGAGCCGCACCAGCCGCGCGCCGTCCGCGGCCACCACGGTGCGCTGCACGTCGGCTAGCGATTCATAATGAGTTCCGGTCTCGACGTTGAAGCGCCGCCGTCCCTGCTCGACCGCGCCGCCCGGCACGTTGGCGGCGCCCGCTTCGAGCGCACTGAGCACGCCGCCGATCGGCACGCCGAGCTGCTCGAGCTTCGAGGGATCGAGCCGCGCGCGCACCTGAGACTCCGGGTACGCCCAGGTCTCGACTTCCTTCACGCCCGGCAGCGGTTCGAGCAGATCCTCGAGGCGCTCGGCCTGGCGCTCGAGTTCGCGCCACGGCGTCGTCTCGGAGAGCAGCGCAATCTGCAGGATCGCGACTTCGGTGGTGCGGAAGCGATCGACCTCGAGTCTCGCGAGGTCGCCCGGCAGCTCGCCGCGCAGCGCGTTCACTTCGCGCACGACTTCTTCGTACTTGCGATCGGGATCCGCGTTCGCGTCGAACTCGACGAACGTCACCGCGAAGCCGTCTTGCATCGAACTCTCGACCTTCTTCAACTCGTCGAGTTCGCGCACGCGGTCTTCGAGCGGGTCGACGACGAGCTCTTCTAGATCGCGCGGGCTCGCACCGGGATGCACCGCGGTGATCGTGTACATCGGCATCGGGAAGCTGGGATCTTCCGCGCGCGGAATCGTGAGCAGCGCGCTCACGCCGAGCGCGATCAGCATGCCGAACAGCACGAGCGTGAGTTGCGGACGCTCGACCGCGAGCCGCGCGATCCTCACGGCGCGGCGGCGAGCCCGGGTTCGACCACGCGCACCGGCGTGCCCTCGCGCAGCCAGGCGACGCCGTCAGTGATTACGGACTCGACGCCGTCGAGGCCCGCGCGCAGCGCTGCGTCATCGCCGCTCAGGAACGCGACACGCACCTCGAGCCGCCGCGCGCGCTGGCCGTCGCGATCGAGCGTGTAGACGACACCCGTGTCGCCGTCGCCCAGCGCGAGTGCTGCTAGTGGCACGAACGCAAGCGGCTCGGCGTCGCTCGGCGCGATCTCGACGCGCGCAGAGATGCCTGAGAAGAGCGCGAGCTCGCCCGGCGCGAGCGCGATCTCGACGTCGAAGGTGCCCGTCGCGGGCGAAGCAGCAGCTGCGATCTGCGAGACGCTGCCCGCGAGCGGGCGCTCGGGATACGCGTTCGTCTCGATCGTCGCGGCGTCGCCGAGCCGCAGGCGCACGATGTCGCGGTCGGCGACACCCACGCGCACGATCCAGCCTTCGGCCGCGGCCTTGAACGCGAGCACCGGCGCGCCCGGGCTCACCATCTCGTTCTCTTCCGCGAGCCGCGCGAGAATCACGCCGTCGGCCGGCGCGCGAATCTCCGCGTGCTGCGCATCGAAGCGCGCCAGCGTGAGGCCCGCGCGCGCGACTTCTTCCTGGGTGCGCGCATCCTGCACGAGCTGCAGCGAGGCGACGCCCGCGGCGTGCAACTCCTCGGCGCGCGCCACATCGCGCAGCGCCTTCTCGTGCGCCATGCGCGCTTGTGTCACGCGCGAAGCCGCCTCCTCGGGCTTCAGCGTCGCGAGCAGCTGCCCGGTTGTTACGGCGGCGCCTTCGTCTACGAGCATGCGATCCACGAAGCCGGGAATCTTGAACGCGAGCCTCGCTTCCTGCTTGCCTGCGATCGTGCCGGTTGCGCGAACGGGCGCGGCGGCGGAGACGCGCCGCACGGGTGCGACGCGCACGGGCTGCACGCTCGTGGCGTTCGGCGCGGTGGGCGCTGGGTCCTCCCAGCAGCCAAACCCGAACGCCGCAGCAAGCAAGACGGCCGAACACAGCACACGCGCGCTACTTCCCGAGTCCAACATCTCGTCACCTCCGCCGCGTTCGTGGTGCGGCGTGCCGCGGGCGCGCGGAACGAAGCTTGGCGTGCGCGGGAAGCAACGCGCCAAACGCGAATTGGTACGCCTCGCGAACGACGCGGGGTAAATCCTCGTCGGAGATGATTCCCGCGAAGCGGCCGCGGATCACGATCGCGGCGATGCCATGCACCTGAGCCCATGTTGCGAACGTTGCAGCTTCGAGTTCCCCGCGTGGGAGCACGCCGGCCGTCATGCAATCTCGGACGGCGCGCCGGACGCGGTCGTAATTATCGAGCCCGACTTCCCACTTCTTGTCTTCGCGAATGCGTTGGCCGACCCGGCTGGTGATGAACATCAGCTGATAGAGCTGTGGGTTCTCGAAGGCGAAGCGCAGGTACAGCTCACCCAAGCGATAGAGCCGCTGACCGGGTGTGAGCTTCGCGTCGTCCACCGCAGTGATCGCGGCGCGCAGCCGCGCGAAACCCTCGACGTGCAGCGCGTAGAGGATTTCGTCCTTGTCGCGGAAGTAGGCATAGAGCGCGCCGGACGTGTAGCCGACGGCGTCCGCGATGCGTCGCATCGAGACGCGCTCGAAGCCCTC
>JANNRF010000071.1:0-4286 GCA_031401135.1 Deltaproteobacteria bacterium
GGTTTGGGTTTACATCTGGGGGGGTTGGGGCGGGGTTTGGCTGGGTTTTTCTGGTTTTTTTTGGTGTTGTTTTTTTTTTTTTTTCAAAATTTTTCTTCGGGTTGCTTGGGGGGGGGGGGGTTGGGGGGCGCGGGATGCGCCACTTCTCCCCACTCGTGTGCGCCGCGGCGTCCGTCGGCGAAGGGGCGGGCGGGCCGGAGCGGTCGCAGCCGCAGGGCCCGGATCCCGCCCACACGAAGGCACACCACCAAGTCGCGCGTCCTGGGCCGCGAGCGCGAAAGCACGCCCAGCTGCCGCGCGCCGTCTCCACCCAACGCCGCACACCAAAATGCCAAGGGCCCGATCCGGGCCGCCCGCCCCGGAGCCGCCTCGATGCCCCTCAGCGACGCCCAACTCACTTCTCCTTCAGCACGCCGCGCCGCACTTGGTCTTGCTCCATCGCGACGAACAGCGCTTTGAAGTTGCCTTCGCCGAAGCCTTGGTCGCCGCGGCGCTCGATCACCTCGAAAAAAATCGGGCCGATCACGTTCTCCGTGAAAATCTGGAGCAGGATGCGCGGCGCGCCGGCGGTGGTGCCATCGACGAGGATTCCGCGCTTCTCGAGCGGCGCGAGATCGAGGCCGTGCCCCGGCAAACGCGCGTCGATTGCTTCGTAATAGGTCCGAGGCGTCGCCAGAAACCGGACGCCGCGGCGCGCGAGCGCGTCGATCGAGCGCTCGACGTCGTTCGTGCGCAGCGCGATGTGCTGGATGCCTTCGCCGCGATACGCCGCGAGGTACTCCGCAATCTGCGAGCGGTCGTCGGCGCTCTCATTGATTGGGATGCGGATCTTTCCGCACGGGCTCACCATCGCGCGGCTGCGCAGGCCCGTTTGTTTGCCCTCGATCTCGAAGTAGTGCTGCTCGCGGAAGCCGAACAGGCGCTCGTAGAATGTCGCCCACTCATTGAGCCGACCCTGATGAACGTTGTGCGTGAGGTGGTCGATCTCGACCAGGCCGCAGTCGTTGCCGTGCTCGGCGGAATCGTCGACCTCGACGAAGTCGACGTCGTAAATCGTCTTCGGCCCATAACGATCGACGAGGTAGATCACGCTGCCGCCGATGCCGCGGATCGCGGGGATGTGCAGCTCCATCGGGCCGACCGGCGTCTCGACTTTCTCCGCGCCGAGTGAGAGCGCGCGTTCGAGCGCGAAGCCGGCATCGCGCACGCGCAGCGCCATCGCGCAGATCGACGGGCCGTGCACGCGCGCGAAGGCTTGCGAGAACGAATCCGGCTCGGCGTTCAAGATGAAGTGAATGCCGCCTTGGCGATAAAGCGTGACGTTCTTCGAGCGATGGCGCGCGACGGCGCGGAAGCCGAGCTGGCGGAAGAGCACCGCCAGCTGTGCGGGCTCGGGCGCGGTGTACTCGACGAACTCGAAGCCGTCCGTGCCCATCGGGTTGTTGGGGTCGAGTTGGGCTTTGCTCATGCGGCGCCTCCTTTGACGGCGATTGTTGGGCGGCGCGGCTCGAAGCCGAGATAGCGGAGGCCGCGCGCGATTGGCGCTTTGGTCGCCGCGTCGCCGGGCGTGCTCGCTTCGACATCGAGCAGGTCGTCGCGCAGCATGGTCGCGAGCACGACGCCGGCGTCGAGCTTGCGCAGCGATTCGAGCAGGTTCCAGCGCAAGAGCCAGTCGCCGGGATAATGAGTGCGCAGCTCGTTCGCGATGCGGGTGAAGCCGGGCACGATGTCGGGCGCGTCCGGAACCTCATCGATCGAGTCCGGCCGCTCCCAGAGGCGCAGCGCATCGCGGTAGAGCAGCACGAGGCGCTGATCGCTGGCGGGGCGCGCGCGGCGCGGCGGTGTGAGCGCGCGCGGGAACTCGCCGGCGGGCCAGTAATCAGGGCTCGCGGCGCCGGCGTGCGCAGCCGCGATCTCGCCCGCGAGCGGAATCACGCGGCTCGGCAGCGCGAGCGGGCGCTCGCCGAGCTTTGCCTCCGCGTTCTCCCCAACAACCAGCGCGAGCACACGGCCATCGGCGGCGCGCAGGGTGTCGCGAAGGCGGCCCGCGATGCGCACGCCGCTGGCGAAGCGCAGATCGAGCTCGTCGGGCGCGCAGCGCGCGCCGAGGCGCACGAGCGCGCTGGCATCGAGCCGCGCGGAGTCGGCGCCGTCTGCGAGGCGGCCGAGCGGGAAGGCGACGCCGCGGGCGAGTTCCGCTGGCCCGCAGCCTGGGAGATGGCGGCCTTCGTGCGCGAGCGCAGCCGGCCCTGATAACTCCACCCAGGCCGGCGCGCCGCCAGCGTGCTCGACGCGCGCCACCACGCCCGTAACGCTCGCGCCCGAAGCGAGCACGAGCGTCGCAACCTCCTCGCTCGCGCGCGCAACCTCGAGCGCCGCCGCCCCGCCGCGGCGCTGTGCGAAGCCCTCAGCCACCGTATCGAGCACCTCGCGGAGCTGCGCGAAATCGCGCGCAACGAACAGTTGTGGCTGTGGCCGCGTGATGTCGTAACCAACGTCGATGCACGTGGCGCTGAGCGGGAGCTTGCGCACTGCCGGGTCGTGGCACGCCTCGCCTTCGCCGAGCGAAGAGAGCAAGCCCGCGCCGTAGATCCGATAATCACTCGGCGCTCCGACCAGACCGTACTCGACCGTCCACCAATGCAGGCGCGAGAGCAGCGCCGCTTCGCTCGGCGCGGGCGCCGCCGCGAGCAGCTCCTCGAGCGCGCGATCGCAGGCGGCGCGCTGCGCAGGTGTCGCGTGCGGGTCCTCCTTTACCACCGAGAGCTGCCGCACGCATTCGTGCACCGCGCGATCGTGCGGCGAGGAGAACGCGCGCTGGCCCACCTCGCCGAAGCGCTCGAGGAACGCGCGGTACTCAGGGTCGGGCAGGATCGGCGCGTGGCCGGCCGCCTCGTGCACGATGTCGGGCGCGGGCGTGTAGGCGAGGTGCTCCTGGGTGCGGATCGCGCCCGCAATCGTGAGGATGCGCAGCGCCTGGAACTCCTGGAACGCGCGCGGCGGGATGAAGCCGTCCACGCACACCGCGCCCCAGCCGAAGCGCGCGAGGTGCGCGTCGATCTCCTCGATGCGCGGGATGCGCGCGACCGAGAGGCCGCACGCATCGAGGCCGCGCGCATAAGCGGGGTGCGCGGTCGCGACGAGGCGCGCGTGGGTCTGAAGCAAAATAAACCGCCAGACCGCCTGATCGATCTCGTCGTAAGCAAAGTAGTCCTGAAACGCCACGTACTGGCGCAGGTGCGCGGGAACGCGGTCGAGCGTGTTCGTCATCGCGCTCCGAATCTAACTGCGGCAATCGCGCGCGACCGCGAAAACTACGAGTTCATGCGCGCGCGCGGGGATATGATGCGCGCGCGGTTCTTGGGTTTTTTGGAGTCCTGTGATTTCTGTTGCGGAGGAAGCGTGAGCGCCGCGTCGCCATTCTCGATCCTCAACGAAGACGGCAGCTGCGCGCCGGAACACGCGCGCATGGTCTCGGATGAAGATCTCGCGGCGGTGCTCGATGGCTTCGTGCTGAATCGCATCCTCGATCGCCGCCTGCAGATGCTCCAGCGCCAGGGCCGGCTCGGTTTCTACATGACGAGCCGCGGCGAGGAAGCGACGATTTTCGCCGTCGCGATGGCGCTCGCGATCGAAGACCCGATCTTTTTGTCGTACCGCGAACTCGGCTGCTTGTTGTGGAGAAAAATTCCGTTGCCGCTGATCTTCAATCAGCTGATCGGCAACAGCCAGGATCTCTGCCTCGGGCGCCAGATGCCGGTGCATTATTGCTACCGGGAGTGGGGCATCCCCTCGGTGAGCGCGCCGGTGGGCACGCAGCTCCCGCACGCGACCGGCTTCGGCTACGCGGCGAAGCTCCGCAAGACCGGCCAGGTGGCGGTGGCGTTCTGCGGCGAAGGCACCGCTTCTCAGGGCGACTTTCACACCGCGCTCAACTTCGCCGGCGTGTTTGCGACGCCTTCGATATTCGTGATCCGTAACAACGGCTACGCGATCTCGACGCCCGAATCCGTGCAGACCGCGGCCGAGAGCCTGGCCTCGCGCGGCGAGGGCTACGGCGTGCCCGGTTATCAGGTGGACGGCAACGACCTGCTGGCGGTGCTCCACACCATGCGCGAGGCCGTGGCGCGCGCGAAAGCCGGCGACGGCCCCACGCTGATCGAGGCGATGACTTATCGCGTGGGCGCGCACTCGACCGCGGACGATCCGAGCGCGTACCGCACCGATGAGGAGACCGCGGAGTGGGAGCGCCTCGATCCCGTCGCGCGGCTCGCGCGCCACGGCAA
>JANNRF010000072.1:0-29158 GCA_031401135.1 Deltaproteobacteria bacterium
TCGTAGGGCGCGATCTCTGCCTGGAACTTCGCGATCGCCTCGGGCGCTGCGACGCGGTCGAGCACCGCGCAGCCGTCGCGCGCAATCACCGCGGCGATCTCTTCGGGTGCAGCGCTGCTCGGGAGATGTTCGATCGGCATCTGGCCTCCAGCCGTGGGAATTGCCGCAGCCTAGAGCGCCGCCCTCTCCGCAACGAGCCTCCGGCGCCGCTGGAACAATTTGCGTGGACCACAACAGCGCGCCGGGCGTAGAGTCGCGTCCAACTGGAGGCGTTATGAGAAGCAGAGTTCTGCAGTTCGCGTTGGGGGCACTTGCGGCAGTCGCACTCGAGGCCCACGCCGGCTCACCCGCGGTGCTGCCGGGCAGCAGTTGGAGCGGGAGCGCAAACCTGGCGGCGAAGATCTCGTCGCCGGGCCAGGGCACCGACCGCACGCGCGGCACGACCACGTTCGTGATCGCCTTCGGTCCGCTCGCGGCCCCGGCACTTTCGAGCAACGAGTTCAGGCTCGTGCTCGACGACGGCTCGGTCGAACTCGAGATTGAAGGCACCTATTCCGTCGATTCGCTGGGCCGGCCGCTGCTCAACCCGGACCCAGTGCAGTTCGAGGCTGGGCTCAGGGGATTGATCGACGACGTTTGCCTCGGCGTCGCGACTCCGGCCGAGTGCGCGATTTTCCCGACGCTCGGCATGACGATCGGGAGGCGCGACCTCGCGATCAAAGCGCGCGTGCTCAAGAGCGGCGCGGAAGCCATGAAGTCGCGCGGGAAGATCGACTTCGCGTTCGTCGATGCCGGTAGCCCGGTGGTTCGCGTCAAGCTGCGAATCAGCGGCGCAGGGATTACGCGCGACTGAAGCTGCGCCCAAACAGCAAACGCTCGAGAAGCAAACGCCCGAGAGCCAGCAGACTCTCGGGCGTTCTGAGAAGTGGTAGCGGGGGCAGGATTCGAACCTGCGACCTGCGGGTTATGAGCCCGCCGAGCTACCAGGCTGCTCCACCCCGCACCAGGAAGGCGCGCAAACTAGGAGGGTGCAATTCACGCGTCAACCCGTTGGAGTGATTTGGTTGCGTGGCTTTGCCTGCCGCCTGGCTGCCTTTCGCATTCGCGGAATTAATGCGCTTTCTCCACGAAACGCACCACCTCATCGCCGTGGAGGTACGCCCAATGCGGATCTTGTCGAAGCTGAGTTGGACCTTGCTGGTGGTGTCGATCGTCGCGAGCGGTACGAGCGCCGGCGCGCTCTATCGCTGGACGAACTCGGACGGAGTCGTCGCGTTCAGCGACGAGATGAAACGGATTCCCGAGGCGTATCGCGCGGGCGCTGTGCGCATCGAGACGTCGAGCCTCGCGAGCTACAAGCGCTTCACGCCGGCAGAGCCGTCGCAGAGCCGGAGCTACACGGAGCGTTTGCACGCGCAGGTGGAGCGTTTGCGCACCCTGAATGCGGAAGTAGCGGCGGAGCAGGCAGCGCCCGAACACGCGGCGGGGCCCCAACTCGGGCAGGTGCGTGTGAACGGCAAGCTGTCCGTCGCGCTACCTGGCGCGCAGCTCGCGAGCGACGAGCCGATCGTGGTCGAGGAGCACCGCGTGCGCGCGGGCGACACCACGACGCACGTCTACATCGTGCGGCAGGGCGAAAAGATTCTGTCGGTCGTACGCCCGCACACCAATCACAGCGGCACCGACTGGCCGAGCCTCGAGGAACTCATCGGCGAGGAGTAGGAAAGCGGCGGCAGCCGCGCGCAGCGAGCCGCAGGCGAGCGAAGTCAACGCGGCAGCTGCGGGCGCGAAGCGATCGCCCTTAGACCGCCGCGTTCTCGTCGACGTAGCGTGCGAGCGCGCGCTGGGTCTTGCCGTCGAGCGCCAGGAAGCGCAGGCCGAAGCCTGCGCGTTCGTCGTCGTAGCGGCGCCACATGACGCGCGCTTCGGTCGTGATTGGGCTCTGGGTTCCGGGCAACGCGAACTCGATGCGCAGCTCGGTGCCCTCGCGCGGGAGCCAGCCCGACGCGACGAACACGCCGCCGCGGGAGATGTTCTGCACCGTGCCGGTGCTGACGCGATCGTTCCCCAACAAATGCGCCGGTTCGCGCAGCGCGGCGCGGGGCAGGCCGCGCAGCTCACCGATTAGGCGGGTCACGGCGCCCACGAGGTCTGCGCGTGCGATCGGCTTCGCGAGCACGTCGGCGGCGCCGGCGCGAATCGCGCGCGAGTAGTCGCTGGCGTCGTCGCGGGTGATGAACACCCAGCGCGCGTCGCGGTGCTCGCCCTCGGCCGAGAGTTCCAGGCAGAGCGCGTCGCCGGCCTGATCGGGCAAGTGGAGATCGCAAACGACGATGTCGGCGGGTTCGCGCGTGAGCAGCGCGCGCGCTTCCGCGGCGGAACTCGCACTGCGCACGTCGCCGAGCCGCGAGAGATAGAGCGCCTCGACTTCGCGGAAAAGCGGCACGTCGTCGATTACAAGGATGCGCGGGCGGGCCTCGGCGCTCACTTGGCCGCGAGCCCCAGCGCCTGCCGGATCGGGTCGAGCGCGACCGTCACCTTCCAGTCGCCCTCGTCGTCGCGCTTCCAGACTTGGTGGAGGCGCATCGTGCGCGCGATCGGCGAGGAGAGCGTGTAACCCGTGTAGATCACGTCCACGGTCGCGCTCTTCATGTCGTCCTCGAGATCGACGCGCAGGATTTCGTAATCGGTGAAGCGCACGTCCGAGAGCTGCGGCGCGAGCGCCAGGAACTCTTCCTGCTGCTCCTCGACCAGGTAGAGCGTTGCGCCTTGGATGTTCCCCCAGCGCACGAATTGCGTGAACTTGCGCTGGCTGTCCTTGAAGTCGTCCTCGCGATGCAGCGGATCGCCGAAGGTCGTGCAGGCCGCTGCAAGCGCGGCGAGGACGAGCACGAGGCCGCGAGCGGCGAGACTGATTCCGGTCATTTGCGTTCTCCTGCACCGGCAAAACGGCTTGCAGCTAGCCGCTGCGCCGAGAGCTTTCGGTGTTGGCTCCGTTTCGGCTGGTTGCCGCGCCGGACTTGAGCCGGGTCGCGCGAGTTTCCGTAGGCTGCGCGAAATCGGAGACGTTGTTGCGGCTCGGCATCGACATCGGCGGCACCAAGACGGCGCTCGCGCTCGGCGATGCAGCGGGCCAGGTGATCGCGGATGTGCGTATACCGACCGCGCCGAGTGGCGACGCGCTGCGCGATTTCGCCCGCATCGCTTCAGCAGCGCAGGCGCTGCTGACCGGGCAGGGCGTGCGTGGACCCGAGCTCGAGATCGTCGGCGTCTCGCTGCCCGGCGGAGTCGATCCGCACGGCGAGTTCGTGCGCAACCCGCCGAACCTGCCGGGCTGGGACGGCGCGCCCGTGCGCGCTGTGCTCTCAGAAGCGTTAGGTGCGCGCGTGGTGCTCGAGAACGACGCGAACGCCGCGGCGCTCGCGGAGTGGCGCTTCGGCGCCGCCCGCGGCTTCCAGCACGCGATCTATCTCACGATGTCCACGGGGGTCGGCGGCGGGCTGATCCTTGGCGGCCGGCTTCACCGCGGCGATGCGAACCTGGGCGGCGAGGTCGGGCACATCCCGGTGGTCTGGGGTGGCGAGCTGTGCGCCTGCGGCCTGCGCGGCTGCGT
This sequence comes from Deltaproteobacteria bacterium, assembly GCA_031401135.1. Lineage (GTDB taxonomy): Bacteria > Myxococcota_A > UBA9160 > UBA9160 > UBA6930 > VGRF01. The sequence continues at coordinate 3,614 of JANNRF010000072.1, forward strand.
CGAGGCGTATATCGGCGGCGCGGCCTGGACGAGGCGGCTCGCGCGCGAGACACCGGCGGGCAGCGAGGTCGCGCGGCTCGCCGCTGCGGGCGGCAGCGCCGCGCGGCCCGAGCACGTGGTCGCCGCGGCGCGCGCAGGTGATGCCTTCGCGCTCGCGGAGATGGCGCGCTTCAACGAGTTGCTCGCGCAGACGCTCTGCACGCTGGCGGCTGCGCTCGCGCCGGAGATCTTTGTGCTGGGCACCATCGCTGTGGCGGCGGGCGAGGCGCTCTGCATCGGGCCCGTGCGCGAGCGCGTGCACGCGAACACCTGGCCGCGCCCGCGCCCGATCGCGATCGCGCCCGCCGCGCTCGGCGAGCGCTTGCCGCTGCTGGCAGGCCTCGGCGTCGCCGCGGAAGCGCTTCGCAGCGATTAGGCCTGCCGGGCTTGGGGGGCACCTGGCGCATCCCGCTTGCGCTGCGCCACTTCGAGAATCCGGTTCACCGCGTCCGAGACGGACTCGCTCGCGGCGCTGTGGCTCTCGGTGTTTCGCTGAATGCTCTCTGTCATTACGCCGATCGCGGCCACGGCGCTGCGAATCGTGAGAGCTGCTTCGCGCTGTTCGGCTGTTCCGCGCTGCACCTGACGACACTGCTCGAGCGCGTTCTCGGCGGCGAGCAGCAGGCTCTCGCTCGCGCGCGACTGCTCGCCGATCGCGCCGCTGATCTGCTGCACGCGCTCCGACGTGCGCTGGGCTGCCTCCGCGACGTGGCGCGAATTGCGCGTCTGCTCCTGCGAAGCGCGCGAAATTTCGCCAACGCGCGCGTTCGCCTGATCCGCGGCGGCGCGGATCTGCGTGAGCGTTTCGCCCGCGCGCCGCGAGCGCCCGACGCCGCGCTCGACGGCCTCCATGCCCGCGGCCATCGCCTGCGTTGCCGCGCTCGACGCGCTCTGAATCGCAGCGATTAGGCTCCCGATCTCGAGCGTGCTGCCCGCCGTCCGCTGCGCGAGGGTTTTCACGTGGTTCGCGACGACCGCGAACGCCTTGCCCTGTTCGCCTGCCTGCGCCGCGATGATGGCGGCATTCAGCGAGAGCAGGTTCGTCTCCTGATTGATCGCGCCGATCAGGTCGAGAAACTCGCCGATGCGTCCGACACGCGCGACGAGCTCGTCGATCGCAGCGCGCGCGGTGAGGGTTTGCCCGCGGATGTCGGCGATGCCGCGGATCGTCTCCTCGACGGCGCGCTCGCCCTGCGCCGCGCTCTCGCTCACCTCGTGGGTGAGGTTCGCGGCGTCGACGACGTGCTGCGTGACTTCCTGAATCGCGCGGTCCATCTCGACCATCGCTGCCGCGGACTCCTCCGCCATGCTCTGCACGGAATCCGCGCTCTCCGCAACTTGGCGAATGCTCGCGCTCATCTCGGTCACTGTGGAAGCGGTAGCGCTCGAGACCTCGTGCAGGTTGCCGGCGCTGCCCGCGACCCGCTCGATCGACGCGCCTGTTTGCCCGATCGCAATGCCCACGCCTGCCACCGCCGCTACGAGGCGTTCGACTTCGCCGTTGATGCCAGCGATCGAGCCGTTGATGTGGGCGATCAGCGAGGCGGTCTCCTCGACCGCTTCCTCGATCTCGGCGGCGCTTTCGCGAGCGCCGCTGGCGGCGTCTGCGTGGCGCAACTCGAGCGCGAGGGCGCCCGCCTGTAGCTCGGCGATCGCCGCGGCATGCGCGTCGCTCAGAGCTTTTAGCTGCGCTTCTTGCGCGGCGCGCGATTCTGCCGCGCGTGCGGACGCCGCTCTCGAGGCCGCGAAGACAGCAGCGGCGCTAGCGGTCGCCAACAGGACGCTGAGCAACGCGGCCGCGCGTCCCGCGAATTGCACGGCGAGCGCGGCAGCAATCACTGAGAGGCCCGCAAAACCGGCGACGAGGAGCGGCGTCAGTCCCGGGCGCGACGCATCGCTCTTGATCTCGCTCGTCATACCGCACACGGATCGGTGCGGCTGCGCGACCGCTTGAGGCGTGAAAACCCGAGCGCAGGTACGAGTTTCAGCCCTCGCGTTACCCAGCGCGGACGCCCGCGGCCTCCGCAACTTCGGCCTGCAAGGCGGCGAGGGCGCCCGCACTGATCGCGGCGCGCGCGCGCGCGAGCAGGCGCAGGTAGAAGCGCAGGTTGTGAAGCGTCGCGAGGCGCGGCCCGAACGCTTCGCCCGCGGCGAATAGGTGGCGCAAGTAGGCGCGGCCGTAGCGCGCGCAGGCAGGGCAATCGCAGTGGGCGTCGATCGGAGCGAAATCGTCGCGATAGCGCGCGTTGCGGATCGAGAGCGTGCCGGCCGAGGTGTAGAGCAAGCCGTGGCGCGCGTGGCGGGTCGGAATCACGCAATCGAACAGATCGACGCCGAGCCCGATCGCGCCGACGATGTCTTCGGGTTTGCCGATGCCCATTAGATATTGAGGCGCCGCCGCGGGCAGCTCCGCGCTCGCCTCGGCGACCAGTTCGAGGCGACGCTCGGGCGCCTCGCCGAGGCCGAGGCCGCCGTGGGCGAAGCCCTCGAAAGGGAGCGCCGCTAGTTCGCGCGCGCCCGCGCGGCGCAAATCTGCGTGGCTGCCGCCCTGCACGATGCCGAACAGCGCTTGTTGGGGACGCCCGCGCGCGCGGGCCGCGCGCTCCGCCCAGCGCAGGCTGCGCGCGAGCGCTCGCTCGGCGCGGCTGCGGTCGCCCTCCGCAATTGGCAAGCACTCGTCGAGCACCATCGCGATGTCGCTGCCGAGCGCTTCTTGGATCTGGACGGCGCTCTCGGGCGAGAGCAGCCGGCGCCGGCCGTCGAGGGGCGATGAGAACGTCACGCCGTCCTCGTCGATCTTGGCGCGGTCTGCCAGCGAGGTGACCTGATAACCACCGCTGTCGGTCAGCCACGGGCCGCGCCAGCCGGTGAAGCCGTGCAAACCCCCGGCGCGCGCGATGATGTCCTCACCCGGGCGCTCATGGAGATGAAACGTGTTCGTGAGCGCGATCTGCGCGCCGAGCGCGATCAAGTCTTCGGCGCCGAGGCCGCGCACGGCGCCGTAGGTGGCGACGGGCATGAACGCGGGCGTCTCGACGACACCGTGCGGAGTCACGAGCAAGCCGCGCCGCGCGGCGCCGCTGCGCGCTGTGATCTGGAACGAAAAAGCGGCAGGCATTAGGCAATCCACATGGCGTCGCCGTAGGAGTAGAAGCGATAGCCGAGCGCGATGGCCTCGCGGTAGGAGGCGAGCACGGGCTCGCGGCCCGCGAACGCGGAGACGAGCAGCAGCAGCGAGGAACGCGGCAAGTGAAAGTTCGTGAGCAGCGCGTCGACCACTTGGAAGCGCGCGCCGGGAGCGAGGAAGAGCCGCGTTTCGCCCGCGCCGGGGTGGACGCCGCCGGCGCCGTCGGCGCAGCTCTCGAGCACGCGCGCGCTGGTGGTGCCGATCGCGACGACGCGGCCGCCGCGTGCTCGCGTCGCCGCAATTGCCCGCGCCGTCTCAGCGGGCAACTCGTAGCGCTCGGCATGCAGCGCACCCGCGGCGAGATCTTCCGGACGCAGTGGGCGGAAGGTGCCAATGCCAACGTGGAGAATGACTTCCGCCGTCTCTGCGCCGCGCGCGCGAATGGCGCCGAGCAGCTGCTCGGTCAGATGGAGCCCGGCCGTGGGCGCCGCCACCGAACCGGGCGCGCGCGCGAATACGGTCTGGTAGCGCTCGGCGTCGCGCGCGTCGGCGTGCTTGCGCGCGATGTACGGCGGCAGCGGCATCTCGCCGAGCGCGTACGGATCGGCGCTCGCCGCGAACTGAAGTACGACGCGCCCGTCGCCGAGCACGTGTGAGATCTCCGCCTCCTCGCTGTGGGCGCCGCGCGCGAAGCGCAGCTTCTGGCCCGCGCGCAGCCGGCCGCGCGCCCGCAGCAGCGCTTCGAAGCGCCCGGGCTCGCTTGCTTTGCCGAGCAGCAGCGCCTCGGCGCGGCCGCCCGTCGCCTTCTCGCCGCGCAGTCGCGCGGGCACGACGCGCGTCGCGTTCAGCACCACCAGATCGCCTGGCCGCAACAACTCGGCGAGGTCGCGGATCGCGCCGTGCGCGCGGGTTCCGCTGGTGCGGTCGAGCCGGAGCAAGCGCGCGCCATCGCGCTCGGGCAGCGGTTGTTGGGCGATCGCGCTCGGGGGCAGCGTGTAGTCGTAGTCGCCGAGTTCGATCACGCGATCACTTGCTCGGGGCGGCGCGGGCTTCGAGTTGGGCGCTGACGAGCGCGGCCAGCAGCTCGGGGTTCTCGCGCAGCGCGTCCCAGGAGAACAGCACGCTGCCGAGCCGCGGATCGGCGGCGAGCCGCACGAGCTGCGCCTGCGCGCCGGACGGGTTCTCGCGGAAGAGCCAGACGCCGACGCCCACCCAAAGCGGGCGCTTCTCCGCGATCGCGCCGAGCGTTTCGACTCCGTACCCGAAGCGAGCGGAATCGCGCGTGTAGAGCATGGGCGCCGCGAAGTTGAGCCAGCCCGCATCGAGCCAGCCGCGCCAGTCTTGGAAGTCCACCGTAAGTGCGCGTTCGGGTTCCGGAATCACGGCGGCGGAAACTTGCAGGCCGGGCCGCGCCGCGCGCACGGCGGCCGCGATGCGCGCCACCAGCGAGGAGAGTTGCCGGCGCCGCCAATCATCCCAGGCATCGGCGTTGCTGACGTCGTCGCCAAACGGGGCCTTCTGCCCGGTTTCCCGATGGAAGCGTTCGCGCTGTTTGGCGCCGTAGCCGAAGGACAGCCCGACGCCGAAGCGCGAACCCGGCGCGAAGGGAAGCGCGTCGGGGTAACGCACGTAGTCGAGGTGGACGCCCGCGAGCTTCGGGTAGCGCGCGGAGAGTTCGCCGAAGGTGGCCGCCAGCCGCTCGGCGACGCCGGGCGCCGCGGGGTCGAGCCAGATCGCGGGCGTGCCCATGCGGTAGTACCGGCGGTCGGGCGGGGGCACTTCGTACTCGGGGTAGTCGAGCAGCGAGCGGCCCTTGTGATCGACGATCACGGCGTCGCGGCCGAGCCGCATCAGGATCGGCGCCTGCGCATTCGCAGCGAGGTTCAGCACATTCACCCAGGCGTGAACGCGGATGCCGCTCGCGCCGGCTTTCTCGATCAACGCGGCGAAAGGGTCGATGCCGGCGTTCGCGGTGCGCGCCGCCGCGAAGGGCGAGGCGTCTGCGAAGCGCGAGTCGAACCACGCGCGGCCACCGCGGTGCACCTGCACGAACAAGTCCGTCACGCCGAGCGCGTGCGCATCGGCGAGCAAGGACTCGACGCGCTCCGGATGCTCGAGCACGCGCTGCGAGCCCTCGCAGAGGACCCACATGCCGCGCGGCGCGGGGGCTGCCGCGAACGTCGAAGGCGTGAGCGCGATCGCGATCACGAGCGCCGCCAGCGCAAACCTGAGAACTCGGCGCGGCGAGCGGGCGTCCATCACGGCGGCGGACCTTAGGCGAGTTCTCGCTGCGCGTTGACACACGAGGCTCGTCTTTCACACTGGCCGACCCGGGGGACGGAATGAGAAGTTGGAGTTGCGCGGCGTTTTTCGGCGCGGCGCTGGGTTTTGCGGGCGCGGCCAGCGGGCAAGCCGAGCTGCCCGAAGAGGTTGCCGAGCGCGAGGCGGGGCCGGCGCTACGCGCGGCGATCGCCGCACTCGCGAACGAGGAGCCGGCGCGCGCGCGCGAACAGCTCGCGCAAGTGGCGCAGCGCTACCCGATTATCGCGGACCACGCGCAGCAGCAGATCATCGCGTCGTATGCGCGGCAGCGGGAGCACGCTTCCGTAGCGGAGTTCGCGCGCGAGTTCGCAGCGGCGATGCCCGAGTCTCCGCTGATCGGGCGCGTGGCTGCGCTCGAAGCCGAGGCCGCAGTCGCGCTCGGCGATGAGCCGCTCGCGCGTGCCGCATTCGCGGTGGCGCGACGCGAGGCCTCTGGGCGCGACGAGCGCGCAGCGCACGCGCTCGCGATCGCGCGCTCGCACGAGCGCGGCGGCGCGCTCGAGGAAGCAGCGCGCGCGGTTCTTGGTGTCTGGCGCGATGACGCGGCGACGCCGTCTGCGAGCGAGGCCGAGCCGGCGCTCGCGCGGCTCGAGCGCGCGCTTGCGCGGCCACTAGTGCGCGCGAGCGATCGCGACGAGCGCTGCCGCGCGCTGTTCGTGGCGTACTGGAACGAGGCGGCGCTGACGGCCTGCGACGCGGCGCTTGCGGACTCCTCGCTCGAGCCCTCGCGCCGCCGGGCGCTGGCTGCGCTGCGCGCCGAGTTGTTATTCCGCGACCGCCGCTACACCGAGGCCGAGACCGCCTTTGCGGCGCTCGGCAGCGCCCGCGAGCACCGCTTCTGGCAAGCGCGCGCGCTCGCGCGCAGCGGCCGCATCGCCGAGGCCAAAGCCGCGCTCGAGAAGCTCGGCGAGCAGCCGGACGATTGGGGCGCGCGCGCGCTGTTCCTGGCCGGCACGCTTTACGAGGACGACGACGTCGCGACCGCGAGCGAGCGCTACCGCGCGGCGCTCGCGCAGGCGACGCGGCCAGAGCTGCGCATCGAAGCGCGCTGGCGGCTCGCCTGGCGGGCGTACCTCGAGCGGCGTTTCGGTGAGGCCGCGAGCGGGCTGGCTGCGCTCGCGAGCGACACCGCCGATCCGATCGAGGCGCTGCGCGCGCGCTACTGGGAGGCCCGCGCACTCGCCAGCAGTGGCGACCCGCGCGGCCCAGCGAAGTTCGCTTCGCTCGCGCGCGACTGGGGCTTCACTTATTACGGCCAGCAGTCGCAGCGGCACGCGCAGGGCGCGGAGCCGAATGCGCCAGCAGCGCCTGTCGCACGACCCGCCGGTTCCGCGAGCGCCGCGCTCGATCCGCTGCGGCTCGCGCGCGTGCGGGTTCTGCTCGAGGCGGGCTTGGTGGAGGACGCGGGCGCCGAGGCGCGTGGCCTCGCGGCTCGCGCCAAGCGGCGCGAGGATCGCCTCGCGCTCGCAGCGTTGCTGCAGGACGCCGGGCAGTTCGATGCTGCGCAGCGCGTGATCCTCGACGCCTACTCGCTCGTGCTCGCGGCGGGGCCCGCGGGCGGTGAGCCGGATTTGTGGTGGGCGGCGTATCCCCAGGCGTTCGCGCCCGATGTCGAGCGCGCGGCCGCTCGGCACGGCATCCCCCCGCAGCTGTTATACGCCGTGATGCGCGAGGAATCGGGCTTTCAACCGCGAGCGCTGTCGGTGGTCGGCGCCCGCGGCCTCGTGCAAATAATGCCCGAGACCGGGCGCGACCTCGCGACGCGGCTCGGCGCTGCGAACTTCGCGGTCGACGAGTTATTCGTGCCGGCGCGAAATCTCGAACTCGGCGCCGCATACCTCGCGGAACTGCTCGCGCGCTTCGACGGCAGCGTGTCAGCCGCGGTCGCGTCCTACAACGCCGGTCCCGATGCTGTCGCGCGTTGGCTGGCCCGCGACGCTGCGCTCGACGAAGACGAATGGATCGAATCGATCCCGTACGACCAGACACGCGCCTATGCGAAACGCGTGCTGCGCAGCTTCGCGATCTATCAGGGGCTCTACTGACGTGACGGAGAAACGCTGCGACGTGCTCGGCGTCGGGCAGTGTTCGCTGGACGAAGTCGCGCGCGTGGATGCGTCACCCGCGCCGAGCGGGAAGGCGCGCATGCGCGAGCGGCGGAGTTCGCCGGGCGGGCAAATAGCTACGGCGCTGCTCGGCTGCGCGCGACTCGGCTGGCGCGCTGCGTTCGTGAGCAGCGTCGGCAGCGACGCGGCGGCGGAGGCGGTGCTCGCACCGCTGCGAAATGCGGGCATCGATCTCTCGCGCGTTCACTCGGTCGCTGCGGTGCGCACCCAGAGCGCGTGGATCTGGATCGACGCGCAGGGCGAGCGCACGGTGTTATGGGACCGCGACGCGCGGCTCGCGCTCGCGCCGGGCGCGGTCTCGCGCGCCGAAGTCGCCGCCGCCCGCGTCGTGCTGCTCGACGCGGGCGATCTCGAGCTCGCGCTGCGAGTGGCCGAGTTCGCGCGCGACGAGCACGTGCCCTGCGTGCTCGACGCCGACACTCCTGCGCCCGGCATCGAGGGGCTGCTGGCGACTGTCTCGCACCCGGTGATCTCGCAATCGCTCGCGGAGGCGCTGTACGGGAACGCGGAGGCCGCCGTCGCCGGGCTCGCGAAGGCCGGCGCGAGCATGCCCGTCGTCACGCTCGGGCGCGCAGGCGCGCTCGCGTGGATGCGCGGCGAACTCGCGGCAAGCGCAGCCTTCGCGATCACCCCAGTCGACACAACCGGGGCGGGCGACGCCTTCCACGCGGGCGTCGTGCATGGGCTGCTGAGCGGCTTCGAGGCGGACGAGTTGTTACGCGGGAGTCACGCGCTCGCGGCCTGTGCGTGTCTCGCGCTCGGCGCCCAGGCCGGCTTGCCCAATCGCGAGCAACTGCGGGCGTTCCTCGCGAACCCGCCCGCGCTTACTCTTCCTCGGCCTCGCTGAACTCGGGCTCGGCCATCCCGCCACCGGGTTCGTCGAGCGCCTCGATGTCGATCTCGGCGGCTTCCGGCTCCTCGATGTCGCCATCGGCCGCGGGCGCCGCTCCAAACTCGTCGGGCTCGGGCGCGGCAACCTCATCGTCATCGAGGAAGCGCGACATCGGCGGCATCGAGGGCCGCTTCGGCTGCGGCGTCGAGGGCGCCACTGACGCCACCACGGGCGGGCGGTCGCGCTGGTCGGCTTCGCACTTCGGGCAAACCGGTACGGGCTTGCCGAGGTCGTAGAACTTCGCGCCGCAGTTGAAACAGGCCCACTTGTAACCGAAGCCGGGTTTCAGGATGCCTGTGGGCAGGACGAGCGGCTTCTTCTTGCCGCCTGCCGCGGGAGCTTTCGCGCCCTTTACTTTGGCCGGCGCCTTTGCGGCGAGCTTTCCAATGGGCTTTGCGGGCCCGCCTCGAGGTGCGGCAGCTTTCGGCAACTTCGCCTTGGCAGCGGGCGGGGCAGGTACAGCTTTCTTCGAGGGCAACACTTTCTCCGGCTTCTTGGCTTTCGCCTTGGCCTTGCTGGTGGGCTTGGTCGTGGACTTGGACGCGGGGCGCGGCTTCGTCTTTGCCGGCTTCTTCGACGTGGCCTTCCTCGTCTTCGATGGTTTGCGGGTCATCGAGCGCGTCCTCCGTTGGAAGTCATTGCGGCATACCGAAGCGCGCCGCGGGTAGCACACGCTGAAGTCCAGCGGCAGACGGTGAGGGCTGATCGATTGCGGGTCGAGGCTATGTCGAGGTCACGAGTTGACATAATCTATCTTATCGGCGCCATTGCCCGATGTGGCCGGTTCGCTCATTCAGTCGCCGGCTGCGAACTGCGCAGTTCGACGAGCCGCTGCTTCACGTGTGCCGGCACCGCCTCGATGCCGAGCTTCTCTGCTTGCGCGAATAGTTCGAGCGCACGCGCGGATTCACCCAGCCCGGCTCGACAACGCGCCGCGTCGGCGAGCGCGAGCACGCGGCCCGGCGAGTCAATTTCCCCAGCGCTTTCAAAAGCTTCGGCCGCGGCCTTGAGATCGCCCTTGGTCTCGAGCGCCACCGCGTAGCGAACGAGCGCCAGCGCGGCGACCGGCGAACCTGCGGGCGCATGGGTTGCCGCGAGCTTGCGCGCCTCGAACGCGCCGGCTCCGTCGCCGTTCGCCTCGAGCATCTTCGCGGCCTGGAGCCGGCCTCCCACCGCTGCGGCGCTGTCGTCGTGCGCGTTCGCAGCTTCCAGCAGCTTCGCCGCGTACTCGCTGCGCGCGTTCTTGCCGAGTTCCGGGTTCGCGGGCTCTGGCACTTCGTTCGTGCCAGGCGCTGCGCCCATCGCAACCAGGTAGGCGTCGTACACGCCGCTGATCTGCGCTTCGGCGGCGCTGGCTGCGCGAATGCGGGCTTCGCGAGCGATCCCGATCCCGCCCGCGATCACGAGGAGCGCGGCGAAGACGATCAGCACTTCGCGCGGATGGCTTCCGATCCACGACGCGCCGCGGTCAAAGATCGTATCGACCTCGACCGCTAGATCGGCTTCATGCGCTTGCTTGCGAGTCGCCACGTGGGCCTCCGAAAAAAGCGGCGCATTCTATCGGCCGCGAGCGGCTACGTCTCACGTTCTCGGTGGCGTTTCCGCAATCTCAGCCGAAGCGGCACCCCGGCGAAGCCGAATTCTTCGCGCAGGCGGTTCTCGAGGAAGCGCCGGTAGGACTCGAGCACGTCGTCGGGCTCGGTGCAGAACAACATGAAGGTGGGCGGACTCGTTCCGACTTGGGTTGCGTAGAAAAATTTAATCGGCCGCTTGCGGCTGCCGCGCTGGGCCATTGAGGGTTCATGACGACGCACGCTGTCCTGAAGCCAGCGGTTGAGTTCCGACGTCGAGATTTCCTGCGCCGCTGCTTCTGCGACTTTTGCCGCCTGCGGCAAGATCTTCTGCGTGTTCTTCCCCGTTTTCGCCGAGATCTCGAGCACCGGCACGTCGGGCACCGGCCGCAGCCGGCGCGCGATGCTCTCGCGCACGCGCTGAACCGCGCCCTCGCCCGAAATGCAGTCCCACTTGTTTGCGAGCAGCACGAGTGGCCGGCCCCGGTCGCGTACGTGCATCACGACACGGGCGTCTTGATCGGTGAAGCCCTCGCTGGCGTCGAGCAGCACGAGCGCCATATCGGCGCCTTCGATCGCGCGCACGGCCATCAGCGCGCTGCCGCGCTCGACGAGTCGATCGCGCTTGCCGGCGCGCCGCATGCCAGCGGTATCGACAAACACGTAACGGCGCCCGTCGCGCTCGACTTCGACATCGATCGCGTCGCGCGTGGTGCCGCCCTCGCTCGAGACTACGACGCGCGTCTCACCCGCGAGCTTGTTGAGCAGCGAACTCTTGCCGACGTTCGGGCGGCCGACGATCGCGATGCGCAGCGGGCGCTTCGGATCCTCGGCGAGGCTCGCGAGTGGAGCCTCCTCGCTCGGCGGCGCCAGCGTCGCGACGATCTCCTCGAGCAGATCCCACGCGCCCGCGCCGTGCTCCGCCGAGATCGCGCGCACCGGCTCGATGCCGAGCGCGTGAAACTCGAGCATGCGCGCCTCGTGGCGCGGCGTGTCGATCTTGTTGACGGCGAGCGCCACGGGCTTGCGGGTGCGCCGTAACAAGTCGGCGATCTCGTATTCCTGCGGCACCAGTCCGCTCTGGCCATCCGCGATGAACAAGATCGCGTCGGCCGCCTCGAGCGCGGCGCGCGCCTGTTCCTGGACCGCGGCGTCGATCTCGCTGTCGGCGTCCGGGTCGAGGCCCGCGGTGTCGACGATCAGCACGCTGCGCCCGCGCACCGCCACCTCCGCGGCGATGCGGTCCCGCGTGACGCCGGGCGTGTCGTCGACCAGCGCGCGGCGGTGCCCTGCGAAGCGGTTGAAGAGCGTCGACTTCCCGACGTTGGGACGGCCGACGATTGCGACGATCGGGAGGCGCTGAGACATGCGTGTTAGGCCGCCGCGCGCGCGGCGAGAAACGTTGCGACTTGGGACGCGATGGCGCCGGAGTCCTCGGGTTTCACCCACACGGCGCCGCGCTCGCCGCGCAGCCAGGTGCGCTGGCGCCGCGCGAACTGCCGCGTGTCGCGCTTCATGGCCTCGAGCACGTTCACCAGCGTCTCGCGCCCATCAATCACCGGCTGCATGTGGCGATAGCCGATCGCGCGCATCGATGAGAGCTCAGCGCCGTAGCCGCGCTCGCGCAGCGCGCGCACCTCTTGCAGCAGCCCGCCCGCGATCATCGCTTCGCAGCGTTGGTCGATGCGCGCCGGAAGTTCCTCGCGACCCGGGTCGAGCGCGAGGTAGAGCGCTTCGAAGCGCGCGCATGGAGCCGCGCCGCGCAGCACATCGGTGGCGCTGCGGCCCGTGGCAGCGTGAATCTCGAGCGCGCGGATGATGCGCATGCGGTCGTTTGGGTGGAGCCGCGCGGCGCTCTCGCGGTCTACCTCCGCGAGCCGGCGATGTAGGCGTTCGAGGTCCCCGCCGCGCGCGGCTGCCGCGTGCTCGGCTTCGAGCGCCTCACGGAAGGCTTTGTTGCGCCCGACACCCGAGGACAGGCCGTAGAGCGCGGCGCGGAGATAGAGGCCCGTTCCGCCCACTAGGAATGGGACGCGCCCTCGTCCGCGGATCGCTGCGATGGCGCCGGCGGCGTCGTCCGCGAAGCGCGAGGCGTGATACGGGTCGTCGGGCGCGACGATGTCGAGCAGGTGGTGCGGCACGCTCGAGCGCTCGGCACTGCTCGGCTTGGCGGTGCCGATGTCCATGCCACGATAAATCTGCATCGAGTCGGCGTTCACGATCTCACCGTCGAAGCGCAGCGCGAGTTCGATGGCGAGCGATGTCTTGCCCGAAGCGGTCGGCCCAGCGACGACAATTACGGGTTCGCGCTGTGCGGGGGCAGGCATGGCGGCGCAACGTAGCGGCTGAGGCTCCCGCCGCTGGGCGGCTCGACGCGCCCCCTAGATCCTCCCGAAGCGGCGCTCGATCTCGCTCTTCGCGAGTGGAGTCGCAACGGGTCGACCGTGCGGACAGGTCGGCGCCCAGGGGATCGCGTCGAGTTCGCCGACGAGCGCGCGCAGTTCTTCGAGTGGCAACACGTCACCCGCGCGGCGCGCGGCGTGGCAGGCGACGCTCGCGAAGATGCGGTCCGCGGCGTCGAGCGGGCGGCTCGCGCGCCCTTCCCCGCCTTCCGACACGAGCTGGTCGGCGAGTTCCCGGAGCAGCGGCTGTGGATCGCGGCCCGCGAAAATCTCGGGCACCGCGCGCAGCACGACGCTGCGATCGCCGAACGCCGCGACCTCGAAGCCGAGCTGCTCGAGCCAACTCGCGTTGCGGTCACAGGCGGCGACGGCACTCGGCGAGAGCTCGAACGTCGCGGGCATTAGCAGCGCTTGGCGCGGCAGTTTGCCCGCGAGCCAAGCGGCACGCAGCCGCTCATACAGCACGCGTTCGTGCGCAGCGTGCTGATCGACGAGCAACAGGCCGTCGCGCCCTTCCAGCAGCACGTAAGTGCCGAGCAGTTGACCAATCACGCGCAGTTCTCGGAAGCGCGGCGCCGCGGCGCCCTGGGAGCTGGCGGCCCCCTCTGCCAAAGGCCGTGCGTCGCGGTTGCCCGCGAATGCCCAGTCCGACATCTGGTTGTCGCGCTCGCGGATCACGCCGGCACTCGGGTCTGCCGCGAATCCGGGCCGCGCGGGGCCTCCCGCAACAGCTCCGCCGAGCCACGAGCGGTGCGCGAGCGCGCCCTGCAGCGCGCGCTCGATCAGGCGATACACCGACTGCGGATCCGCGAACCGCACTTCCCATTTTGCGGGGTGCACATTCACGTCGACGCCGCCGGCCGCGACTTGCAGAAACAGCACGGCGCTCGGGAAGCGCCCGCGTGGCAGCACGTCGCGGTACACCTGCAGCAGCGCGTGCCGTAACAAGCGGTCGCGCACCGGGCGGCCGTTCACGAACAGGTAAATGCCGTTGCCAGTCGCGCGGTGCGCCTCGGGCCGCGAGACGAACGCGCGCAATGCGAGGTCTCCGGCTGCCTGCTCGGCCCCAACAAGTGCGGCGGCGTCTTCTTCGCCGAGCACCGCCGCGATGCGCTCGATCGGGTCGTTGACGGCAGGCCAGCTGAAGGCCGCGTGGTCGTCGCGCGCAACATCGAAATGCACACGCGGGAGAGCGAGCGCCGCGCGCCCGAGCCAGTCGCTCACGTGGCCCCACTCGGTCGACGCGGCCTTCAGGAACTTCCGCCGCGCCGGCACGTTCGCGAACAAGTCCGCGACCTCGATGCGCGTGCCTTCGCTGACAGCGCAGGCGCGCTCTGCGATCAGCCTGCCGGCTTCGATGTCGAGCTCGACGCCCTCCGCCTCCCCGCGCGCCCGACTGCGCAGCCGAAAGCGCGAGACCGAGGCGATCGCCGGGAGCGCCTCGCCGCGGAAGCCGAAGCTCGCGATGCCCGCGAGATCCTCGATCCCGCGCAGCTTGCTGGTGGCATGGCGCTCGAGCGCGAGGCGGGCCTCGGCGCCGCTCAGGCCAAAGCCGTCGTCGGTGACCGCAATCAAATCGCGCCCGCCGCCGCGAACCTCGATGCGGAGGCGCCGCGCGTCGGCATCGACGGCGTTCTCGACGAGCTCCTTGACCACCGAGGCCGGGCGCTCGACGACCTCACCCGCCGCGATCTGATCGACGATCTCGCTCTCGAGGCGCTGAATGCGCGGTCGCGTCGTCGTCATCTGGGCATCCGTACCACGTCGGCCCCCCGCCGGCCAATCATCAACTCGCAGGTGGATTGACAAAGCTGTTGGATTATCAATAGTTTTTGACGCCCCCCGAGAGGACTACCGAAATGACGGCGAGCGACCGAGTGGAGCCGGCAACGGCTAACGCGAGCGCCCTGCGTTCGGAAGAGGCACCGCTCGCATCCGCGGCGACGGGAAAACGCCGCGAAGACGCGATCGTCGGCGCAAGCGAAGCGACGCGAAAACTGATTGCTCAGGCCACAGCGGCCGCGCGCTCCGATCTCCCGGTATGGCTCTCGGGCCCACCGGGCAGCGACCGCGAAGGCGTTGCGCGCGCAATTCACAGCTGGAGCAGCCGAGCGCGCGGCGAGTTCGGCGTGCTCGTGTGCAGCGCGATCCCGGAAGGCCTTCAGTCGCGAACTCTGTTCGGTTGCGTGGCGGGGCACTATCCCGCGATTCCGAGCGCGCACATTGGCGTGCTCGAACGCGGCGCGGGCGGCGCGGTCTTCATCGACGGCATCGAGGCGTTGCGTGCCTCGGTGCGAGACGAACTCGTGCACGCAGTTGCGCTGGGCAGTTTCCGCAGGGAGGGCGATACCAGCGACCGCGCACTCGGCGCGAAGGTGGTGCTCGCGACCGACGCTGTCGGAAGCTCTGCGCTTGCCCAGACGCCGCACCACGAGATCGCCCTGGTTCCGCTCGCGCAGCGCCGCGAAGACGTGCTGTCCCTCGCCACTCACTTCTTGCGCATTTTCGCGGACGAAGCGGGCGTGACGGCGGTCGGCTTCAGCGCCGATGCGCGCGAGTGCTTGTTAGAGGAGGCCTGGACCGGTGACGTGTTGGAACTGCGCGCGCGCATCCGCGAGGCCGTGCGCCTGAACGGAAGCGGAGCCTTGAGCGCGGAGTCGCTGCTGCTGGCGCGCGACCGGGCGCCGTCATTCAAGGAGGCGAAGCGCGCGTTCGAGCGGCGCTACGTCGAGGGATTGTTACGGCGTTGCGAAGGCAACATCAGCCGCGCGGCGCGCTTGGCCCGCAAGGATCGCAAGGACTTCTACGACGTGCTGCGCCGCACCGGGATCGATCCTTCGAACTTCCGCGACTAGCGCGTTGCCTTCGCTCGGCGAAGCGCCGCTCGCTCAGACCCGCCAACTCGGTAGCGGGCGCGCCTCGAGTTCGCGGCGGCGCTGCTCGTAGCCCGCGCGACCGATCAGCGCGAAGGCGGCGATCTTGCCGGCCTCGACGCCCGGCTGGTTGTAGGCGTCGATCCCGTACAGCGCGCCCTGATAAGCGGTCTGCAACATGAGCGCGAGGAACAGTTGTCCGAGCGTGTCGCCGGAAAGCTGCGGCAACTCCCAGGTCAGGCTCGGGCGCCCGGCCTCGGCGATGGCGACGCGGGTGCCGTCCTGCTCGGCGCGCAATAACCGACCGAACTCGACTCCGCGCAGGTAAGCGGCGGGCTCGCCGCCCGGGATCACGACGCGCCGGCGGGTTTTCGCGACGCGGACGAAGGCGACCCACTTGTCGGCAGGCCCCTCGACGAAGAGCTGCACCTGCGAGTGTTGATCGGTCGCGCCGCGCGCGGCCAGCGGAGTCGGGCCGATGTTCCGTCCCGCCGCGCCCGGCTGACGCTTGCCGAGACTCTCCCCTAACAGCTGGACGCCCCAGCGCGCAAACGGCTCGAGCGCGTCGGCGTAAGGCATCAGCACGTGGATCGGTTTGCCGAGGCGCTCGGCCATGCCGTGGGCGACGACGGCGGCGAGTGCGGCTGGGTTGGCCTCCAGCGAAGTGCTCTGCACGCGCGCCGCGAAACGCCTGGCGCCGCGCGCGACCGCCGCGACATCCACCCCTGCGATCGCAGGCGTGAGGAGTCCGCTCGCGGTGAGCACCGAGAAGCGACCGCCGACGTCGTCCGGAAACTCCACGATCGCGAGCCGCTCTTTTTCGGCGAAGCTGCGAAGCGCGCCCTGCCCGGTGGTCACCACGCAGCGATCGCGCAGATTCTTCGTGTTCGCGAGCGCCGTGCGTAACACCTGAAAGCCGGCCGCCGTCTCGACGGTTCCACCGGATTTCGAGACGATGTGAAGCAGCGTCTTGCGCTTTCCCAATAACTCGATCAGCGCGCCTACCGTGTCGGGATCGACGTTGTCGACGAAGTGCACGCGCGGGCCGGGACGCGCGCGATCGGGCAACTGGTTATGGAACGGGTGGCCGAGCGCGCGCAGCAGTGTCTCCGAGCCGAGTGACGAGCCCCCGATCCCGATGTGCACGAGATCGCTGAAGCCCGCGGCTCGCAATCGCTTCGCGGTTGCGATGACCTCCCGCAACAAGTGAGGGCGGCTGAGCGCGGCAACGAAGCCCGAGGGCCGCGCGTCGCCGAGCAGAAGCGGCAGCACGCCTGCGAGGCGCGGCAACTCGCGGAGGATGTCGCCGCGCGTGAGTCCGTTTTCTGGGCGCAGTGGCGGCGCGAGGCTGCCGCCGAGTTCGAGCTTCACGTCGCGAGAGTCGTGCGTCATGCCAATCCTTTGATCGCGCCTATGATGCCCGCGTGCGCGCCGCTGTCATCCAAATGCGCTCGACCGATGATGTCGCAGCGAATCTCGCGGCGGCGCGCGAGTTGGTCGCTGACGCCGCTCGATCCGGCGCCGAACTCGCCGCGTTGCCTGAGAACTTCGCCTTCATGCGCAGCGAGGGCCTCGGCTTCCCGTGCGCGCAAGGGCTCGACGGCGAGATCGTGGGCACGCTCCGCTCGCTCGCGCGCGAGCACGGCCTCTGGATCCTGGGCGGGACATTTCCTGAACTTGCGGAGGGCGGGCGCGTCCATAACACCAGCGTGATGCTGTCTCCGAGCGGCGAACTAGAGGCGGTGTATCGGAAGATCCACCTGTTCGACGTAGATCTGCGTGCGCAAGGCGGCCCAATGCTTCAAGAGTCGGCGAGCATCGCGCCCGGCAAGGACGTGGTGACCGTGAAGACCCCGTTCGGCGTCGTGGGCATGTCGGTTTGTTACGACGTTCGCTTCCCCGAGCTCTACCGCCGCCACGCCGAGGCGGGCGCACGCTTCCTGACCGTGCCGAGCGCGTTCGCCAAAGAGACCGGGCGCGACCATTGGGAGGTACTGCTGCGCGCCCGCGCGATCGAGAACCAGTGCTTCGTGCTGGCGCCCGCGCAGTGGGGGCAGCACACGCCTGCGCGCGCGAGCCACGGCCGAAGTCTGGTGATCGACCCGTGGGGCGTCGTGCTCGCGGTCGCGCCGGACCGCCCCTGCGCCGTCGTCGTCGATTGCGATCTCGAACAGCAAGACCGCATCCGCGGGAGTCTGCCCGCGCTTCGGCACCGGCGGCTCTAGGAGCGCCGCTCCTCAAGAGCGCCTCCGCGCGGGCCGAAGAGCCCGGAGCGATCGTGGCGAGGGGAATCGGTGTCAGTAGATGCGACCGAATCGGGTGGGCGCGCGCGCCTCGTGATCCGCAACGGCGGATTCGAGGGCATGATCTACGAGATCGAGGCGATCGAGACGCTGATCGGCCGCAACCCGACCACCGATATCACGCTGCTCGACGAAGGCATCAGCCGCGAGCACGCCATCATTCAGTTCGACCCGGACACCGGCGACTACTCGGTCGAGGACCTGCAATCGACCAACGGCACGAAGGTGAACGGGAAGCGAGTGCGGAACTCGGTACTGAAGTCAGGCGACGAGGTTCAGGTAGGACATACGCGCTTTCAGTTCCTCATCGGCGACTGACTCCAGCGCCGGCCTCGGCGCCGGATACTCTCGCCCCGCGCTTCGCCAAACCAGGAGACCTCGATGTTGCGTCCGGTTCGAACTCAGCGGCTCGGGTTGGCCCTTCTCGCACTCTCGATCTCGGCAGGGACGATTGGCTGCGCAGCCGTAAACGTCGGGCCGCCACCCGCACCTGAGATGCTGCCCTATCGCGTCGGCCCGCCCGACCGCCTAACGATCACGATCCTCCCGGACCCGGCAATCGAACGAACCGCCACGGTGCGCCCGGACGGGATGATCTCGATCGACCTCGTCGGCGATGTCCCCGCGGCGGGGCGCACGACCGCGGAGATCTCGCATGACATCGAGACGCGCATCTCGCGCTTCAAGCGGGACGCGTCGGTGAACGTGTCACTCGCCTCGTCGCTCAGCACCGAGGTGACGATCATCGGTGAGATCCGCGCCTCGACCTTTCCGCTGCAGCGCGAGACGCGCCTGATCGAGGTGATCGGCATGGTCGGCGGAGTGCGGCTGACATCCGACCTCGACGACATCCGGATCATTCGCGTTGAGGACGGCCAGGTGAAGTTGCTGGCCGCCAACGTCAAGGCGATTCAGCGCGGCGACCTCTCCACGAACTACACGCTGCGCGGCGGCGACATCGTCTACGTGCCACCCACCACCGGCGCCAAGATCGGTTACTGGGTGCAGGGCGTGTTCTTCCCGCTGCAGAGCATTCTCGGCCTCGGCGCCAAAGTGGGCGGCATGGTCGCGACGGGCGGAATGAGCGCGGCCATGGGCGGCGGCCAGCTACCCCGCCCCTGAGCGGGCGTTCCTATTCGCCCGACCCGCGCAGCACCACCACAACCGTCTGCGCGAGGATGCGCAGGTCGAGCGTCAGCGACCAGGTGTCGATGTACTCGAGATCGAGTTGCACCCATTCGTCGAAGTCGCTGACCCGGTTGCGGCCGCCGACCTGCCAAAGGCACGTCAAGCCCGGCCGCATCGAGAGGCGGCGGCGTTCGAACGTCTCGTATTGAGCCACTTCGTGCGGCAATGCGGGGCGCGGCCCGACCAGGCTCATATCGCCGCGCACCACGTGCCAGAGCTGCGGTAACTCGTCGATGCTGAAGCGGCGCAGCCAGCGACCAACGCGGGTGACGCGCGGGTCGTTTCGAATCTTGAAGACGGGGCCATTCATCTCGTTCAAGTGCGCGAGCGCGGCCTTCCGCTGCTCGGCGTCGCTCACCATCGTGCGCAACTTGACGAGCGTGAACTGGCGGCCGTACAAGCCGCAGCGCGTCTGCCTGAAGAACGCGGCGCCCGGCGTTGTCACGCGAACGGCGATCGCCGCGACCGCGACGACGGGCGCCGCCGCCAGCAAGAGCGCCGAGCCTCCCACCAGGTCGATCGCGCGCTTCGCGAGGATTCGCGTGGGGCTGTGATGCACCACGGCGAAGCGCAGCGCGGCGAGTGGGCCGAAGCGCGTGATTTCCGGCGGTGGCAAGTAGTCACCAAAGATGTCCGACAGCAGCGTGAACGGAATGCCGGCCTCGCCGCACGCCGAGACCACCGGCGCGATCTGCGAGAACATCGAGCGCGGCGCCGCGATGATCACTTCGTCGACAACCTCGTCGCGCAGGATTCGCCGCACGTCCACGATCTTTCGCATGGCCGCCGGATCGATGCCTCCAGTAACTGGCGCGTCCACATCGTCCAGGTAACCGACCACGCGCAGGCCCCAGTGGGGGTTGTTGTCGATGCGCCGCCTGACGCTCAGAGCGCGGGGACCTGAACCCACGATCAGCACGTTGCGGGTGTTTCGACCAAGCCGGCGCGCGATGCGCAGGATGCCGAAAAGCGCGAGCCGCTCGGTCATCAGGATCGAAAACTGCGCCGCGCCAAACAGCAGCGGGAACTTCGGCGAGATCGGCGCGCCGCTGACGTACGCCGTTGCGGTGAGGAGCAGAGTCGAAACCACCCCCGCCATCGCGAGGCGGCCGAGGATGTCGTCGAGCGAGGCGCGGCGCTGCGAGTCGTAGAGCCCCAGCTGTTGCAGCGCCAAGGGCCAGGCCATGCACGCGCACAACGCGACCGCGAGCAACGCGGGCGTCAGCTGCCAGGCCTCGCCGGCGCGCACCCCAGTGGCGAACGGGAACGAGAGCATCAAGATCAACACGGTCCCGCTCAGCGCCACATCGAGGGCGACGAGGACCGAATGCATGCTCTGGGAATGCACGCGCAGCATCAGCGACTCGTTGCGGTTAGGTTCGGCGGGAGCGAAACGGGGACGGATCGCAGGTAGGTGACCGGAAAGCTCGCTGCGGTGACGGCGAACATCCGAGGCTTCAGCCCTGCAGGCGCGATGAACTCGTTTCGCGCACGAATGGCCATCACTGCTCCCGCCTTCCCACCCCGACCGGACCAAGCCGAGGGGAACTCCAACAATCAGGCGTACCCTTTTACTCCACGGCAGCCACGAACGCGACGTAGTTTCGCGGATTGGGGGTTCATGCACCGGCAACTGGCGAGCTGGGGGGTGGGTTCAGCTTCACTCTTCGATCGGGGAATCCGATGCGTGGAGGCCGCCCAGAGCGGCCTATTACGGCGCTTCGAGGGGTGCGCGCATGTATGAATCGTTCTTTGGCCTGCGCGAGCCAGCCTTCTCGCTGGCGCCCGACCCGCGTTTCCTGTGGCTCTCGGACACCCACGAGGAGGGTCTGGCAGCGTTGGTTTACGGCATCTCCCGGCGCAAGGGCTTCATGCTGCTGACCGGAGAAGTGGGCACCGGCAAGACCACCCTCCTGCGTGCGGCCCTCGACCAGATCCCATCCGACACCGAAGTCGCGCTGGTGATGAACACCGCCGAATTGACCCCGACCGATCTGCTGCGCTTGATCGCCGCCGAGTTCCAGTTGCCCGGGCCGTTCCAAACGAAGGTCGATTACATCATCTCGCTGAACCGCTTTCTGCTCGAGCAGCTCGAGCGCGGTCTCAACACCGTGCTGATCATCGACGAAGCGCAGAATCTCGACGCGACGCTGCTCGAAGAGGTGCGCTTGCTTTCGAACCTCGAGACCGACACCGAGAAGCTGCTGCAGATCGTGCTCACAGGACAGCCGGAACTGCGGCAGAAACTCGCAGCCACGAACCTTCGCCAGCTCCGGCAGCGCGTCGCGATCGAGCACCATGTGCAGCCGCTGCGTCAAGAAGACGTCGGGTCGTACCTGCGTCATCGCATCGAGATCGCGGGAGGCCGCTTGGAAGACGTGTTCGAGGCCGGGGTGGAATCGATCTTCTTCGAGTTCTCCGAGGGCTGCCCGCGCCTGATGAGCTTGCTTGCGGATCGCGTCATGCTCGCCGCGTTCGGCAAGCAACTGCGCCCTGTCCCGACTGTGCTGGTCGAGCGCAAAGCGAAAGAAATGGCAGCGGCTCGCCTGCCTTCGCCGCCCACCGCAGAGGTGCCCAAACTTGGGTGAGATTTCCGAGGCGCTAAAGCGCGCGAGAGAGAACTCGCAGCGAGATGCGACGCCGCTAAGTGCGCCTGCGCTGCGCGAAGCGCCGCGGCCGTCGGCGGCGCCACATCGCGACGCAGCGAACGCGGTTGCGATCCCCGAGAGCGAGGACGGCGGCTGGAGCGGCCGCGCCGTGCTGGTGGCTCCGCGCGGAGAGTTCGCCGAGAGCTACCGCCATTTCGCGATCCGGCTCCAGCGCGCGCTCAAGGAACGCGGTGCGCGCTCGGTGATCGTGACGAGCGCGGCGCGCGGCGAAGGCAAGACCACGACTGCCTGCAACCTGGCGCTCGCGCTCGCCTCGGTTTCGAGTGGGCGCCGCATCGCTCTGCTCGAGCTGGATTTACGGCGCCCTTCCGCCGCTCCCTCGCTCGGCGTAACGGTGCCCATTGGCATTCAGCGCGTGCTCGCGGAGGGCGCAGCGCTCTCCGAAGCCTGCGTACATACGCAGCTCCCCGAACTCGACCTCTACCTCGCGACCGAGCCGGCTCGCGACCCCCTCGGCACGATCTCCGCTGCGACCACGGGCGCTTTGATTCGCGACCTCTCGCGTCACTACGATCTGCTCGTGATCGACACGCCGCCGGTGTTGCCCGTGCCCGACGTGCCGATTCTCGCTGCGCATGCCGACGCGATCTTGCTGGTGGCGCGTAACGGCGTCTCGCGGCGCGCGGCGCTGCGCGAGACACTCGAATCGATCGGCCCGGAGAAGATCGTCGGAGTCTTCCTGAACGAGGGCACGACGCCGCGCCATCGCCGCTACAATTACGGTTATTACGGCTACGAAGAGAAAAACGGCGATTCCCGCGAGGTCAAGCCGCAATGACGCAAGAGGAAGAAGGCGGTTCGCTGCCTGCGTTCCTGACGGATCCGCGTGGCGTGCTGCGACGGCGCTGGCAGTGGATCGCGGGCGTGTCGGCGATTGGGGTCGTTGCGACCGCCATCTACGTCTCGAGCATCCCGGTGACCTACCTCGCCGCGGCGACGTTGCTCGTCAGCGATCAGAAGATCTCCGCCGCCTTCGTCCCTAACACGGTGGCAGAGGATCCGCTGCAACAGATCGACGCGCTGGTCGGCGAGATCCTCTCGCGCGAGCGCCTCGCCCCGCTCGTGGAGAAGCACAAGCTCTATCCCGAACTGCGCAGATCCACTGGCATGCTCGATTTGGTGGGCATGGCGCGCGGGAACGTGTCGGTGTCCCCGGCAGCGACCGTCGTGAAGTCGAAGCGCGGCACGCCGGCGAGCGTCTTCATGATTTCGTTCGTCGATGGCGACCCGAAAGTCGCGGCTGCCATGGCGAACGACCTCGCGACGCTGTTCACCGCCGCAGCCAGCCGCATCAGCGGCGCCTCCGCGCAGTTGACGACGGATTTCATGCGCGCAGAGCTCGAACGTTCCGAGCGCGAGCTGCGCCAGAACGAGAGCCAGCTGAGCGAGTTCAAGACGCGCTACCGCGGCGAGCTACCGGGCGAACTGGCGACCAACATCTCAAAACTCGAGCGGCTCGCCCTGCTGCGCCAGACGCTGGTTGGTCAGCTCGAAACCGCCGAGACGCGCCTCGGCGACATGGAGCAATTAGGCGATCTCGCGAACCCGTCCTCGCCGTATGCGCGGCTCAGCGCGCTGCGTTCGAAGCTCGTCTCGGAACTCGCGATCAACACGGAAGAGCACCCGAACGTGATCGCCACCAAGCGGCAGATCGAGGCGCTCGAGAAGGAAGTCGCCGCAGGTGCGCCCTCGAACGGAGATCCCGCGCAGGACATCGCGCTGCGCACGGCGCGCGAGCAAGTGGCCGACCTGAAGTTGCAGCTCGCGCGCGCGGCCAGCGAGGTCTTTGCGCTCGAGGCTCGCGTCGCGCGTACGCCCGAACGCGAAGAGGAACTCGCCGGGCTCACGCAGAAGATGGCTGTGCGCCAGGAGACCTATGTCACGAACCTGCGCAAACTGCAGGCGGCGGAACTCTCCCAGAGCGTCGAATCCGCCCAGCAAGGCGCGCGCGTCGAGGTGCTAGACCGCGCCGTGCCGCCGGGAGCGCCGGAGCGGACCCGTCTCAAGTACCTGCTGGCCGGACTCGCGGTCTCCCTAATGGCTGGGTTGGCTTTGGCCGTGCTGCTCGAATTGCTCGATCCGGTGATCGTCTCGGTAAAGCAGCTGGAGGACGAACTCGGCCTGCATGTGCTCGGCTCGATCGGCCGAATCAGCTGACGAGACGCAATGCAAACCTTGCTCGTCGGACTCGCCTTGGTGTTTGGCCTGCGCGCCGCGCTCTTCGAGTGGGCGCACCATATCGCCGCCGAACCTGCGACGGCCTACGCGCTCGTCTTTCCGGTGCTGCTGCTCGCAGCAGGCCGCCGCGTGCCGCCGACGCAGCCGGATCGTGGGGCCGGCTTGGCGTGGATCGCGGCCGCGATGGCGATCGAACTCGTCGCGGTAGGCGGTGACGTTCCAAGGCTCGGGCGGCTGGCGATTCCGCTCGGCGTGATCGGCTTTTTGCGCTTCACCGGTTCCGCCGCGCTGGCGCCTGCCGCCCTCGCCTTCTTCATCGTGCCGGTCCCGCACGCGCTCGCGGCGCTCGCTCCGCTCGAAGCGGTGTGGCGCGCGTTCGCCGAGTTCTTGTTAGGTCCAACGGGGCCGGCGCTGCGCCTCGACGCCTGGGACAGCGGCGCGCGACTGATCGCGCTATTCGCGGGGCTCGGCTGGTACGCGGACGCACGCAAGGGCGGTAGCTGGCGCGGCGCATTTCGGCGCGGCGCACAGCTCGCGATGCTGGGATTGCCCGTGCAGCTCGCGGCGGTGATTGCGGCCGTTGCGCTGACTCGGGCTGGCGCATCGGAGTTCGCGCGCGCGTTCCTGACGCATGGCATCTGGATCTTGTGCGCGATCACGACGGTGGCGGCACTCGAATTCGCACGAAAGAGCGAGGTGCCCGCGCGTGTCTGACCGCACATCGACGATCGCCGCCGTCGCACTGCTGCTGCTCGCGGGCATGGCTGCGTGGTGGTTTCAGCTGCGGCCAGCGCTCGAACCTGCACCCGCGTCGCTGGCGGCCTTGCCGTTCCATTTGTCGAGCTTCGAGGGCATCGATTCGCCGGTGGGCGACAACGTCGAGGAAATGCTGCGCGCTGATTTCAACGTTCAGCGCGAGTACCTGCATCCACTCGGTCAGGTCGTTTGGCTGTACATCGGGTATTACGGAACGCAGCGCGGCGGTACGCCCGAGCACACGCCCCACGCTTGTTACGTCGCACATGGCTGGAAGGTGATTGAGGAGCAGACGCTGATCACGGACGCCGCGAGCGGCCACAGCGCGGTCGAGTACCTGGTCGAGTCGCGCGGGCAGCAACAACTCGTGCTGTACTGGTACCGCTCTTACCGCAGCACCGGTTTGCTCTCGACTCTCGCGCTCCAGCTCGACCACATCGTCGGCAAGCTTGCCGAGGGGCGTGGCGACGGCGCACTGATCCGGCTCTCGACGCCGCTGATCGGGGTCGATCGCACAGCGGCGCGCGCACTGCTGATGTCGTTCGCGCGCGAGCTCGAGCCCGAGCTTGCGAAGGTGTGGCCGACGGAAAAGCCGGCCAGCGCGCCCTCTGCTCCAGCGCGCTGAGCGCAGTTCAGGTCGAGCGCTTGTACTCGATCAATTTTGCGCGGCGGCCGAACGCGCGGTTCCAGTAATACCATGCGGCTCCCGCCGCCTGCGGCCACTTTCCAATGACAACGAACAGCGCGTACCACGCTGCATCGCGCAGGCGAGTGCCGCCCCTTCGCCTAGCCGAGCACACGCGCAGGAAGAGCGCTGCATACAACGCGAGCGCCGCGAGCGGCGCTCCGCGGCCGATGCCGAAGAGCCCGATCGCGAAGAGCGGCAGGCCAGCGCCCCACGCGAGGATCGATCGGAGCTCGCGCGCGCGGAAGCGCTCCGGCGAAGATCCGTGGAGCGCGTGGTTTTCGGCATAAGCGTGGCCCGCGCGCAATGCGCGCCGCCACCACTGCGAAAACTGTGAAAGTGCGGCGTCGTGGAGCGTCATCTCACTCGCGATGCGCTCGATGCGGTGACCCGCGGCGCGCAAGCGGAAGCACA
>JANNRF010000073.1:0-12805 GCA_031401135.1 Deltaproteobacteria bacterium
CAGAGGAAAAAGCCGCGCTCTGGCCGCGCCTGTGCGTGGTGTATCCGGACTACGCGGATTATCAGGCACGCACCGAACGCGACATTCCGGTGATACTGCTCGAGCCCCGTTGAAAGGGCTGAGTTCCCGCCTACTCCGCCAATTTTTCCGCGATCTCCGGCTGCGGCTCCAGCGGAACGAGCACCTTCCCAGCGAGCGCCGGGTGATCCGGCGGGATGCGCGTCGCGCGGAAAACCGCGTAGTGCTCATCGTCCTCGACTGGCTGCGGGAGCGTGCCGTCGGCCATGCGCACGTTGCCGACGAACGGGTTTCGATACTCCCAAACGATCTTGCCCGCGGGAGTCACTTCGAACAGACGTCCCTCGGGCCCGGAGCAGATCAGCGTGTTGCCGTTGGCCGTGCGGTGCGCGCCCGAGATGAACGCGCCGAAGAACGCGCTGCGAGGCTCCGCGATATAGCGCCACGCAGGGGCTCGCGGTGCGAAGGGTTCGCCCGGCGCGAGTGCGTAGTTGCCATCGGCGAGCAGTGGCGGCTCGATCTCGTCGACCGAGGACCACTTGCCTTCGCGGCCGCCCGCGGAGTTGTTGAAGACTGTTAGGCGCCCCGCTCCGGGCCGGCCTTCGGGAATCCAGCGCACGTCGTGCTGAGCCATCAGGATCTGCTCGCCCTCGCCGCCGCGCCCGTACGCCGCCGGATTGCCCCAGCGATACAGAATCTCGCCGCCGCGTCCGCGTTTGCCGCCGCTGCTGCTGGCGGCTTCCGCGCTGGTCGTGCCGTGATCGAGAATCCACAGCTCGCCGAGCCGGGGCACGCTGAGCGCAATCTGATCGAGCTCGGCGTTGTAATCGACAGAGTTCGCGTGCAGGAAGTCGGACTCGAGGTCTTCCGCCTTCGCATCCTCCGGCACGTACCCGAGCGCCTTCAGCTGCGCGAGTTCTTCCGCGCTCACGCTCGGCTTCGGTGAGTCCGCATTGATGTCGAGCTTGCCCGGGCTCTCGCTCGCCGCGCTCTGCGTGAGGTGGTCCCACACGTGCCACTCCCAGACGATCCGCCCGCCGCTCGGAGGCTGCGGCTCCACCTCGAGCACCCACTCGGGCCATAAGCCCTGCTTCGGGATGCGATCCGCGCGCCGGCCGGCCTGCGCGGCCTCCGCCGGCGTCTTCGCCTCCCACGCCAGCGCGAGCACATTGCCGTTCGGCAACAGCTCGATGTCGTGATGCAGCACCGCTTGCTCGCTCGCGAAGCGCCAACTCCATAATGCCTCGCCGTCCCACGCGAGCCGCTCGATCACCCCGCCGACGCCACCGGTCCGGAAGTGCAGGAACTCGCGATCGCGCCCGAGCCGCAGCAGCGAGCCGTCCGCGAGCAGGATCTGATCGCCACCAGGCGACGTGGTGCTCTGCCAGAGGTGGACGACGCGGCCCGCGTTGTCGATCAGGTAGGTCGTGCTCGAGAGCAGCGGGCTGAACAGCACGTAACCGGGCTCGGCGCCTGGCGAGTTCGTGATGAGCCCACGCTGCAGGGCTGCTGCGGCCGGCGTCGGCGCTGGGTTCGCTGCGGGTTTGCTCGCCTCACCGCATCCGACGAACACGAACAACCCCACCAGAACCGCCGCGCGCGCCTTCATCAATCACCCCCGAGCGCTTAGTATGCGCCGACCGGAGGTTTCAATGCGCCCGCTCGCGAAACTCGCTGCTCTCTTTCTGCTCGCGCTCACTGCCTGCCCCACCACGCCGAGCGCGCCGCCCGTGCCGCCTGCCGAGATCGTGCTGCGCGGCGGCGCGTTGTTCACGGCATTGTCCGACTCGAAGTTCGCGCAGGCCATCGCGGTGAGCGGCGGGCGCATCGTGTTCGTAGGCAGCGACGCGGCGGCTGCGGCCTACATCGGGAAGGCGACGCGCGTCGTCGAGCTGGGCGGCAAGTTCCTAATGCCCGGCATCGTGGACGGCCACGTGCACCCGCTCGGCGGCGGGCTGATCCTCGAATCGTGCTCGATGAAGTACGAGGCCTTGACGCGCACGCAGCTGCGCAAGCGCGTGGCGGCGTGCCTGGCTGCCGAGCCCGACGCCGGCCCGAATGACTGGCTCGAAGCCTTCTCGTGGCAGGCGCAAGGCATCATCCCCGCCGGCGCGCGCATCTCGAGGAAGACGCTCGACCGCATCGAGACGCAGCGCCCGATTCTGGTGCACGGCGCCGACGGCCACACCGCGATCGCCAACTCGCGTGCGCTCGCGCTGGCAGGCATTACGGCGGAAACGCTCAACCCGCCCGACGGCAAGCTGCTGCGCGACAAGAGCGGCGCCCCGAACGGTTACTTGCTCGACGGCGCGATCGCGCTCGTCGAAGCCGCGCTGCCCTCGGTCACGGACGCGGAGAAGCAGCTGCACCTCGCCGCAGCGCATCGCCACATGCTCTCGATCGGCGTCACCGCGTATCTCGCCGCGGCCGTTGAAGCCGACCAGTTGGGCGCGTTCGCTCCGCCCGCAGCGCCGGGCGTGCCGCAACCGCGCGTGCACTTGGCGATCCTCGTGGACGCCACCCTCGAGCGCGAACCGGCCCCGCTTGTCGCGCGCCTGCGGGCCGTGCGCGAGGGCATGCAGCGCGCGGATCTGCAGGTACGCACCGCGAAGATCTTCCTCGATGGTGTTATGGAGTACCCGGCGCAAACCTCGGCGCTGCTCGAACCCTACCTCGGCGGTGATGAGGGCGAGCTCTACGCCGATCCTGGCGTGCTCAAGAAGATCGTGACCGCGCTCGAAGCCGCCGGATGGCAGCTGCACTTCCACGCGATCGGCGATCGCGCGGTACGGGCTGCGCTCGACGCGATCGAGGCCGCGCGCACCGCGAACGGACCGCGCGATGCGCGCCACACCATCACGCACCTCGAGCTGGTCGACCCCGTCGATGTGCCGCGCTTCGCCGCGCTCGGCGTCGTCGCGAACTTCTCGCCGCAATGGGCGCAGCGCGACGCCTACACGATCGATTCGCTCGAGCCCTACCTCGGAAGCGCGCGCCAGGCGCGCCTCTACCCCGTGCGCTCGCTACTGAATGCGGGCGCCACGCTCTCGTTCGGCAGCGACTGGCCGGTCGACGCCTCGGACCGCCTCGACGCGGTGGAAACCGCCATAACACGCGAGCGCGCGCACGACGTGGCGGGCGCCCTGCCCGGCGTGCTCGGCGCCGATCAGCGCATCACGCTGGGCGAAGCGCTGCGCGCGTACACGGTGACTTCTGCATTCCAACTGCATCGCGAGAAAGAGTTAGGCGCGCTCGCGCCGGGGCTGCTCGCGGATTTCATCGTGCTCGACGCGAACCCGTTCGAGCTGAAGCCCGCAGAGATCTCGGAGATTCGAGTGCTCGAAACGTGGATGGGCGGAGTGCGCGTGTTCGAGGCGGGGCCGGCGCCTGTGACGGAGAGTGCGCCTGCGCTGTGAGGCGACGCCGCGGCGGCGTAGGTTGCGTGGAAGGCGCCAAGGCTCAAGCGGGACGCGCGGCTACCGATGGCGAGTGCACCCCGCGAGGTATCGAGCATGGCCGCGAACGCAGCAAACGGTGACCTGAAGCGCTTCGACGTGAACCCCGAGCGCGGGTTCTTGCCCGAGCACGACCCCGAGCGCGTGCTGCCTGCGCCGCTCGCGCTTTGGCAGGAGCTCGCGGGCGAGTTGCCCAAGCGGCTCGCATCGCACCGCGTTCGCACTGCGGTGCGTTCGCTGCCGCGTTTCGAGCTCGCGGCGCTGCGCTCGCCCGGGGAGGAGCGCGCCGCGATGCGCGTGCTCTCGTTCGTGGCGCACGCGTTCGTGTGGGAAGGCGCTACGCCGGAGCCCACGCTGCCCCAACAACTCGCGGCGCCGTGGTGCGCGCTCGCTCGCAAGCTCGGCCGCCCACCGATCTTGTCGTACAGCTCCTACGCCCTCGACAACTGGCGCCGCTTCGACCCGCGCGGCCCGCTCACGGTGGACAACCTCGCCATCCTTCAGAACTTCTTAGGTGGCCAGGATGAAGACTGGTTCATCCTGATCCACGTCGAGATCGAGGCGCTCGCGGCGCGCGCGCTGCACGCCGCGCTGCCTGCCCTTGCCGCAGCGCGAGCGGGCGATGCCGCAACGCTCAGCGCGCGCCTGGAAGAAGTTGCCAGCGCGCTGGAAGCGATGCTCGCAACGCTGCGCCGCATGCCGGAGCGCTGTGATCCGTACATGTACTTCCACCGCGTGCGGCCGTTCATCCACGGCTGGAAGAATCACCCCGCGCTGCCGTCCGGCGTGGTTTATGAGGGCGTGGTTCATGAGGGCGTCACGCACGAGGGCGGCGCCGAGTTCTCAGGGCCGCAGCTGCTGCGCGGCGAGACGGGCGCGCAGAGCACGATCGTGCCCGTAATGGATGCGCTGCTCGGCGTCGCGCACGCGCCGGATCCTCTGCGCGCTTACCTCGACGAGATGCGCGCCTACATGCCGCCCGGCCATCGCGGGTTTCTTGCCCACGTCGAAGCCGCCGGCAACGTGCGCGGCGCGGTGCGCGAACTGCGTGGCGCGCACCCCGAACTCGCCGAGATCTACGACGCCTGCCTGCGCTGGCTCGAAGCGTTTCGCTCGCTCCATCTCGAGTACGCCGCGAGTTACATCCACTCCCAAGCGGGACGCGGCGCGAACCCGAGTGACGTCGGCACCGGCGGCACGCCGTTCATGCAGTACCTCGCGAAGCACCGCGACGAGACGGCGAAGCATCGCGTGAGTTGAGTCGCCACGCCGCCCAGATAACATGCGCGCTTCCTCCGGAGGCACCGCATGGATCTCAGTTTCACGCCCGAGCAAGAGAAGTTTCGCGCCGAGACGCGCGCCTGGATCGCGGCGAACCTGGCGCGGCCGTGGAGCCAGGAGGCGCGCGACCCGAAGCACGACGCGAACTCGCTGGTCGAGCTGCGGCGCGCGTGGCAAAAGAAACTTCACGCCGCGGGCTACCTCGGTATGGGCTGGCCGCGCGAGTGGGGCGGGCGCGGCGCGAGCGCGATCGAGGAAGCCATTCTTCAGGAGGAACTCTTCCGCGCCGACACGCCACAGATCCCGAACTTTCTGGGGCTCTCGCTGCTCTGCCCCGCCCTAATTCATCACGGCACCGAAGAGCAGCGCCGCCGCTTCATCCCGCGCGTGCTCGACTGCTCCGAGATCTGGTGCCAGGGCTTCAGCGAGCCCGGCTCGGGTTCGGATCTCGCCTCGCTGCGCACCCGCGCCGTGCCCGACGGCAACGATTTCCGCATCACCGGCCAGAAGGTCTGGACGACCTTCGGCCCGTGGGCCGATTGGATCTTCGTGCTGGCGCGCACCGACATGGAAGATCGTTATGGCGGCATCACGTTCTTCCTGATGCCCATCGACCAGAAGGGCGTCGAGATGCGCGGCATTCGCCAGATCACCGGCGAGACGGAGTTCGGCGAAGTGTTCTTCGACGGCGGGCTCGCGAAGCGCGAACACATCATCGGCAAGATCGGCGAAGGCTGGAAGGTGGCGATGACGCTGCTCGGCTACGAACGCGGCGGCTCGACGCTCGCGTACCCCGCCGAGTACGACCGCTACCTCGGCGGCCTCGCCGCGGGTCTGCGCGAGAACGGCTTGCTCGAACGCGCCGACGCACGCGAGAAGCTCGGGCGGCTCGTGGTGGAGAACGAGGTGCTGCGCGGCAACGGTCTGCGCAACCTCGCGAACATCTCGGCGGGCAACGCGCCGGGCCCCGAATCGTCGATCGAGAAGATCTTCTGGAGCGAGTACGCGAAGCGCCTCACCGACACCGCGCTCGACTTGTTGGGGCCGCAGGCGCAGCTGCAAGACACCCACGCGAGCGCGCGGCCCGACGTGAACTGGGCCTACGAGTTCCTGTGGAGCCGTGCGGGAACGATCTACTCGGGCTCGAGCGAGATCCAGCGCAACATCATCGCGAAGCGCGTGCTGCGCATGCCGACCACTCGTTGAACTTCGCTCGGCTGCGCCTCGCTGCGCGCGACCTGCGGTCGCTTGCGGGCCGCGTCAACTGACCTCGGAGAACCAAGAACATGCAATTCGCACTGGACGATGACCGCGCGCTGCTGGCGCGCTCGACGCGGGAACTCCTCGAGAAGGAAGCCGGGCTCGCGACGAATCGGCAGATCATGGAGAGCGAGGCCGCTGGCTACTCGAAAGTGCTGTTCCGCCAGCTCGGCGAGCTCGGTTACCCGAGCTTGTTACTGACCGAAGAGCAAGGCGGGCTCGGGTCGATCGCGTTCTCGGCGGTGCTGCACGAGATGGGGCGCGTCGCGCTGCCGGGGCCGTTCCTCGATCTCGCGCTCGCGATCAAGGTGCTAGCGGCCAGCAGCGGCGACATCGCGAAGAAGTGGCTCGCGAGAGCGTCCGCGGGCGAAGCGCTCGTAGTGCTCGCGCGCGGCGAGGCGCTGATCAGCGGCGATGTGGGCGCGCCGACGGCGACTTTCGCGGGCGGCGTCGCGAAGGGGGTGAAGCGCTTCGTGCCGTTCGGCGCGCAGGCCGACGCGCTGATCGTCGAGACGACCGGCGGGCTCGTGCTGGTGGAGAAACCCGCCGCGGGCTGGAACGCGAAGGCGATGCCGACGATCGACCACGCGCAGCGCTTTGCCGAGTTGGCGTTCGACAATGCAGGCACACTCCTCTGCGAAGGCGTCGCCGCGTGCAAAGTGGAAGGCGAGATCGACCGCCTCGGCGCACTCGGCGCCTCCGCCCTGTTGCTCGGGCTGATGGAGCGCGCGCTCGAGATCACCGTGGCGTACATGATGGAGCGTCAGGCCTTCAGCGCGCCGATCGCGAGCTTCCAGGCGCTCCAGCACCGGGCCGCGGACATGCTGCTGCAAACCGAGAGCGCGCGAGCTTCGGTGTACCGCGCCGCGTTCGCCGCGGAGCACCAGCCCGAACAGGCCGCGTACCTAATTGCTGTCGCAAAAGCCTGGGCCGGCCCCGCCGCGCGGCTCGTGTGCGGCGAGGCCGTGCAGATGCACGGCGGCGTCGGCTTCACCTGGGAATACGACCCGCACGTCTTCCTGAAGCGCGTAAAAACCCTCGAACAGTTCTACGGCTCCACCCGCGCCCAACTCGAACACGCCCTCCAAGCCCGCGGCTGGTAGCCCCAAGTACCCAGACCGGGGACGTTCATACTGGTTGGTTACTTACGGGGACACTCTTGCCCGAACCGTCTGAAGGATCTCGCCCCATGCGTCTCGCTGATCGCGTTGCAGTCGTAACAGGTGCGGGCTCCGGCATCGGCCGCGCCATCGCGCAGGCCTTCGCGCGCGAGGGCGCGTTGGTCGCGGTGCTCGACGTGCGCGAGGCGCCCGCGCGCGAAACCGTCGCGCTGCTCGGCCCGGGCAAGCACCAAGCCTTCGCCTGCGATGTCGCGGACGGCGCCGCCGTGGTGCGCGCCTTCGACGCGATCGACGCCGCCTACGGACGCATCGACATCGTCATTAACAACGCCGGCGTCGACCGCACGCTGGGCGACGGCTCGGACAAGCTCATGGAGAACCGCGGCCTGCTCTTGCCGCACATGAGCGACGAGAGCTTCCAGCGCATGCTCGCGGTGAACGTGTTCGGCGTGTTCGCCTGCACGCGCGAGGGCGTGAAGCGCATGCTGCGCGACAAGCGCGGCGGCGCGGTGGTGAACATGTCGAGCATCGCGGGGCTCACTTCTCAGGGTCTCGCGCATTACGCCGCCTCGAAGTCCGCGGTGCTCGGCTTCACGCGCGCCACCGCGCGCGAGCTCGGCCCGCACGGCATCCGCGTGAACGCGATCTGCCCCGGCGTGATCGACACGCCGATGGCCGCGGGCGTGCCCGAGGCCGCGCTGAAGCCGTTGCTCGCGCAGACGCCGCTGCGCCGCATCGGCAAGCCCGAGGACATCGCGAACGCCGCCGTCTACCTCGCGAGCGACGAGTCGAGTTTTGTTACGGGGCAATGGCTCTCGCCGAACGGCGGGCTGGTGATGGTGTGAGCGCGAGCGTCGCGGCGAGCAGAGTGCCAACCCGCATCGCCAGCGCCGCCGATCTCGACGCGCTCGCGCCGCTCTTCGACGGCTACCGCCAGTTCTACGCGCAGCCGCCCGATCTCGCGCGCGCTCGCGCGTTTCTCGCGGAGCATTTCTCGAGCGGCGATTCCGTAATCATCGTGGCGCTCAGCGCGACCGGCTCGCTCGTCGGCTTCACGCAGCTCTACCCGAGCTTCTCCTCCGTGAGCACCGCGCGCATCTGGATCCTGAACGACCTGTTCGTCGCGCCGGCTGCGCGCGGCACGCAGACAGGTGTTGCGCTGCTCGAAGCCGCCAAGGCGTATGCGCGCGCGAGCGGCGCAGTGCGGCTCTCGCTCTCGACCGCGCACGACAACGCGCGCGCGCAAGCCGTGTACGAGCGCAACGGCTGGAAGCGCGAGCAGCGCTTCTGGCATTACGACTTCGCGCTGTAGCCAGAACCCGCGATTACAGCGTCGCCGGGTGCACCGCGGGCCAGTGGCTCTCGCCGAACGTCGGGCTCGGCGCGCGCTGCACCGACGCGGGCTTCGCCGCGAGAATCACGCGGCGCCGCTCCGGCGCGGAGTTCGCGCGCGAGAGATTCGGGTACGAGTGCAGCGGAGGCGGCGAACTCGCGAGCGCGCGCAGCCAGGCCCAACAGCGCGCGCCGCTCGGCTGCACGCGCAACTCGCGCCAGCGAATCAGGCTTGCGCGATCCGGGCGCAGCACGAGCGCGGCAGCGAGGGATTCGAGCGCGCGTTCCACCTCGCCCGCACGCCGTTCGCAGTGCGCCAGATCGAGGCGCGCGTCGAAATCACTCGGGTCGAGCGCGAGCGCACGCCGCAACAAGTCTGCCGCGACGCAGACGTCTTCGCGTTTGCGGTACTGCGCGCGGCCTGTGAGCAGCGCGAGCTTCGCATCGACGAGACGCCCGCGAGCGGCCTCGAGCTCCGCGATCGAGAGCCATGCGACCGCGGTGCGCGGCATCTGCGACGCGGCCTCGCGATACACGCCGACTGCTTTGTCTGCGAAGCCCGCGTGCTTGAACTCTTCGGCCGCCGCGCGATACGCGGTCCAGGCGCGGTCCGGCTCGTCGGCTTGGGCGAGCAGCGGCGCGACGCGCCGTAACAGCTCAGGGTTGCGCGGCTCGACCTTGAGCACGCGCTGGTAGTGAGTGATCGCTTCCTGCACGCGCCCGCGGCGGCGCGCCCGCGCGGCGGCGTCGAGCAAACGCGCGCGGTCGTAGGAATCGTCGCGAAGCATGCCCATGACGTGCCCTCCTGCTTGGCCTGCCCTGAGAGATCGGCGCGCGGCGGCGGCCGCTGCGTGATTGGCTTCACCCCCGCGGTTGTGACGCGCATCGCAATCTCGCTCGGCTTGCGCTGAGACTGGCTTTCGCGTGCCGCGGTACGGGAAGATGCGGCGCGGGGTGCGCGCCCGCGCCGGAAGCCCAATGCCGCCTACGAAGCCAAAGCCAGCCGACCCCGAACGCCGCGGCGCGGCTTCGCGGCAGGCGATTCCTGCGCATGTGTTGCGTGAGCTCCACGCGGGCGCGATCGAGACGCGCAGCCTCGTCGAGTGGCTCGCGCTCGATCTCGCGCTGGTGGCGGAGAACACGCTGCCACCCATTATGGGCGCGGCGAACGCGGAGGCCGTCGCCGCGGCGGCTCGCGCGAGCGCGCGCGAGAAGCGCGGCATCGCGGAGCGCACGCGCGTAATCGGCGCCGCCATCGCCGCGCGTCTCGGCAGCGGCGCCGCGCGCACCAAGCGCATCGACGCGCTCGCGCAGCATCGCTCCGACACCGTGCGCGGTTGGTGCGCCTACGCGCTCATCGGCGCCGAAGGCCTCGCGCTCGGGGTACGGCTCGCCCACGCGCGCCCGTTCGCCGCGGATTCGCACTTCGGCGTGCGCGAACTCGCGTGGCTCGCAGCGCGCCCCGCACTCGCGGCCGAGATCGAGCGCGCCATCGCGCTGCTCGGGCCCTGGTGCACGGAGCGCGACGCGAGACTGCGCCGCTTCGCGAGCGAGGCCACGCGCCCGCGCGGCGTCTGGTGCGCGCACATCGCGAAACTGAGAGCCGAGCCGGCGCTCGGCCTCCCGCTGCTCGAGCCGCTGCGCGACGACCCTGATAAGTACGTGCGCGATTCGGTGGGCAACTGGCTGAACGACGCCGCGAAAGATCGGCCCGATTGGGTGCGCGAGACCTGCGCGCGCTGGACGCGCGAATCGCGCACGCCGGAGACCGCGTACGTGGTGAAACGGGCGTTGCGGAGTGTTAGGCCGTGAGAAACACGGCGATCGAGTCAGCTCGTCCGCCATGCAGCTACGTCGCGACGCACGCGCGCCGCCGTTTGCGAGGTCGAGCGCGCGCTTCCTGTTACTGCACTGGCGAGGCGTTCACCTGCCAATCCCCGCAAGGAACTCGTACAGCACGTCGCCCTTCCCCCGCGCGCCGCGCAGGTGCCCCGGCGCGATCGGGAAACGCCCCGCGACATCATCGACGCGCGACCACTCCGTGACGCACACGCGCCGCGCGATCCTCCACTCGCCACCGCGCTTCTCGAAGCGATCGACGTAACGCACGCCGATCATCAGGTTCAGGCTCGCCTTCGGTTCCGGACTGCGATGAAACGCGATCGCGTAGCTCTCGGCGACCGCGGCCTCGCCGGCGAGTTCGACGAGCAGGTTGCCGAGGAAGTGCGAAGTCGATTCGAAGCGAGCGAGCAACTTCTCGACCCAGGCGACGAACTCGTCGCGCGTGCCTGAGAAGCCGCCGTGCGAATCGGTCGCGTCGGGCCAGTAACAGGAGCGCACGAGTTCGAGATCGAGGCGATCGATCCCACGGCAGTACCGCAGGATCACGTCCTCGATTTCGCGGCGATCGAGCAGAGCGGCGACGGCGGCTTCCATGCTGCCCGCGACGCTAACGCGGGCTCTTCCGAGTCGGGCAGGTGCACCGCCTCGCAACTCGATGCCCACGGCGAGTGGCGAGCCCGCTCCGCGCTCGCCCCTCGGGCGCAGCCTTTCACGCACCGCGTTGCAACGGATATGCAGCAACCGGAAGCGCCGGTGGCGCGCCGCTTGGCCGATTGGGGTACGCCGAGCGCGGAGAATCCGTTGCGCCGCAGCCTTTCCGAGCGGAGAATGCCGCGGGAAGGCAGCGCTACCTGCAGTCCAATACTAGTTAGGCCGCCTCGAAGACTGGTTGGCTTCAAGAGCGCTTGAGTGTGCGGAGGCCGGCGGCGCCGCCGCGCAACCTTCGGGCCACGAGCCTGGGCTCCTCATCGCGCAGCGTTTCGGTCTGGCGCAGTCGCGGTCGGCTTCAAGGGGCAAAGTCACGGCGTCGCGTTGCGCAAGAACTCGGCGCGAACATCGGCAAAGCGTTCGTGGCTCTCTTCTCCCGAGCGCTTGGCGCGCGGGCTCGGGTCAGGCCAGGAACAAACCCGGTGTCCCGCGGCGTCGGGGCGCGCTGCATCGAGCGGCCGCTGGGGCGTGGGCGCGTCGGCGCCGCCGGAGCCCGTCCTCGCGCTGGGGCGCGCGCAGAGGCCCGAGGTCCAAGGGCGCGCGGAGTTCGTTCCCCGTCCGGGCGCGCCTAACAATCGGCTGCAGCAGGCGGCGGCGGTCGGAGGCGCGCAACTTTCCAGCCGCGCCGGCCGCTGTCGGGTGTAGGCTCGCGCTTGGTCAGCGGCGCATTCGCGGCCGGCGCACGGGGCAGGTTGCTTCACGCGCCGCCGCTGCTGAGCCGAGATCCGTTGGGCGGCATGCTCCACCACGCGTCTCTCCCGGTCGCAGACATCGATCGAGCCGTGTCTCTCTACGATGCGGTGCTCGCAGCGCTCGGGTATCGGCGCGTTTGCAGCGGTCCTGGTTTCGTCGGCTACGGCGTCGAAGACGGGAAGGACAAGCTTGCCCTCAAGCAGACTGCACCGTCAGCATCCGCCGGGCCGGGGTTCCACATCGCCCTGGCCGCGCCGTCGCGCGAAGCTGTCCACGCCTTTCACGAAGCCGCGTTGCGGCACGGCGCCTCCGACAACGGCCAGCCCGGGCCGCGACCCCACTATGGCCCTACCTACTACGCGGCGTTCATCATCGATCTCGACGGCCACCGAATCGAAGCGGTTCACAACGCCGAGTCTCCACATGCCGCCTAACAAGGCAATGAAGCTGGCCGGCCGCCGCTCACAGGTTCGCAACAGCCTCGGCCGTCGGCCGGCCGGTCCGGGGTCGTCACGCGGCCGGCCTCCGGAGCACGCGTGGTAGGTTCACGGGCGGCCGGCAGCTTATTGCCGAGCCGTTAGGCGGCGACTCAGATCAGAACTGGAAGGCGGCCGATGCTTCGCCCAGCAAAACTCACCGCGATTGCGATCGTCATCGTCGCATGCGCAACGCCCCCGCCTGTCGTCCACTACGTGAAACCGTGGGCCCGCGCCGATGAATACCAACAAGTGGTGAACCTCTGCCGCGATTCCAGTTCGGCCCGCATTTGCATGGAGAGGTACGGGTGGCACCAGGACCGCGGCTTTCTGGACAAACCGGAATCCAGGGAGGCCGTTCGACAGCTCGAAGCTTTCTGTTCGGAGGTCGATCGCGACCCGGAGGCGAAGTGCCTTTACCTCCGCCGCCCGAATGCGCCCCTCGGCGAGGACAACCTTCGCTTGACCGCGTTCTTCGACACTCGGGAGGCTGCCGATCGACAAAGCATCTCTCTCTTGGGCGCCGTCGGGTTCTTCTGCCTCTATGCTGAGTTCGCTCAGGAACAGTTCACTGCGGACATCATCTATGCGCTGGGCCCCGTAGGGTCACCGTCTGTCA
>JANNRF010000074.1:0-24452 GCA_031401135.1 Deltaproteobacteria bacterium
GAGATCGAGCAGTAGATCGGCGCGATCGGCGTAGAGTTCCTCGCGCTCCGCGTCGCCGGCGACGGCCAGCGCGCGATCGAGCGCTTGCAGCGCGCCATCGAGGTTCTGCAGGCGCCGCCGCAGGTTCGCGAGCGCCGACCAGGGCGCGGGCAGGTTCTGCTTCTCGGCTTCCTCGATCACGAGCTGCTCGGCTTCCGCAAACTTGTCCTCGGCGACGAGGCGCTGTGCGAGGCCCGAACGCAGTTCGAGATTGGTGGGCTCCTGCTCGAAGCGCGCGCGCACGAGCTGCGTGCCTTCCTCGCGCCGCTCGAGCAGATCGAGCAGCGAGGCCGCGCCGAGCACGATGCTGGGCTGCTCCGTGTAACGCTCGGCGCACGCGAGTGTGCGTTCGCCAGCGCGCGGCGAGTCTTTCGCCTTCTCGAACACGAGCTTCGCTTGCGTGAGGCAGGCGCGGCCCGGGCCGAGTTCGTCGTCGCCCCAGTCCGCTTTCTCGAGTTCTTCGAACAACTGCTCGGCCTCGGCGATTCGTTCAGGCATTAGGGCGAGCGCTTCCGCGCGCAACGTCTTCGGCAACAGGTGATCCGGCTTCAGCTTCGCAAGCGCGTCGATGCTCGCGAGCGCGAGCTCGGGCTCGACGGCGCCGAGCGCAGCGCGCACGCGCGTCACCAGCGCCGTCTCGTTCTCCGGCTCCTTCGCAAGCACCACGTCCGCGGCTTCGATGGCGGCCTCGAAGTTGCGCGTGTTGAGCAGCGTGCCGGCGAGCACGAGGCTGGCCTGCTTGCCGATCTCGGGCGACTCGGTGGCCTTGCGCAGCGGAAACACGGCCTCAGTGCCGCGACCGAGCGCGATCAGCGAAATGCCGAGCCGGAAGCTCGCCTCGCGGTCGTCGGGGTGCGCCGCGAGGTGCGGGCGCAGCAGCTCAACCGCTTGCTCGTGGGAGCCGGCGTCTTGCAGGCGCTGCACTTCGGCGAGCGTGTCGGTGGCGCTGCCGCTGCAGCCCGCGAGGGCGAGCGCGCTGGCGATCACGAACGCTGCGAGCCTGGCGCTGCGCGCCACGGTTCGGGCCTTCCCGTTCATCGAGATCTCCTTGTGCGGCGCACACGCGCGAACGCCCGAACCTGCGGCACCTGCCAGAGCCCGGGCGTTGTTCAACCGCGAAGGGAGTGCCGGACTCGCGGGCCCGGGTGACGCGGAAATCCCCCCGAATCGCAGCGGCGCGGAAGGAGTTTTCCACTGCGGGCGGAAGGCCCGTTCCGTTTTCCCTCGACCTTCTCGGGATTCGGATTTCCGAAGACTCAGAGTCAGTGACTTTGTCATGCGAAATCAATGGCTTACGAACATCCCATTGACTCGAGAATTGCGCCCTCAGGCCGGCACCCGGTTTGCAGATCGGACACTTCGTTCGGCTGCGAGCTGGGATTCGGCAGGGTGCCTTCTCGCCCAGCAAGCAGCCAGAGGAGAATCAGATCATGCGGAAGTTTCGATTACTAGCGGCGGCGGCATCAATGTTGTTTGCGATGACCGCGAACGCAGGGGCGCTGCTGTCGGCGAGTTACTCACAGACCGTCTTGGGCATCCCCTTTACGCTCGGATCGCCGCTCGGTGGCATGCCGACCGGGACGCTTGTCGGCAACACGTTCACGCTCGACGCTGGAAACGCCTTCCAGATCGCGTTCTGCCTCGCGAATCCGAACCAAACGGTCTGCGCTCCCAACCCGCTGATGCGGACGCCCGCTGTCCTGATCAACCTTCCCCCAGGGCCTTTTACGATGACCACCATGGGCGGGACTGGCGTTATGACCGTGCCTCCGCTGGTTGCTCCGGTATTCAACATCGACATCACGTTCACCATGAATGGTCCGCTGGTGGGTACGACCAACGATCCGACGATCACGACCCCGTCGGGCGTCATGGGTCTCGTGCGCGTGATTGGGAAGGTCGGCAAGGCACCAGCCTTCACGGTTCTCCCGATCCCGGTGAACGCTGGAGCGGGTGGCAACTTGACGATTCCGAACCCGGCGACTTCACCCAGTCCATCGCTCTCGGTGCGTCTCTTGAACGACGTGTGGCATATCGGCACGGTCACCCAGACGATGCTGACGAATGACTTCGTCGCCATCCCCGACGCGACAGGTATGGGCAATGTGAGCGTGACCAGCATGGGCAACACGCACGTGAACCTAGTGTCGCTCGGCCGTGTAAGAGTGCGCGGCCTCTCCGCAGACTCCGACACATCGACGCCGACGTTCCTGCGCCTCGTGTACGCGCCGTCGGTGCCGGAGCCGGGCACGCTGATGCTGCTCGGTGCTGGCGTTGCCGGCCTCGCGCTGATCGGTCGCCGCAAGCTGCGCTAAGGCGCACTGCCTAAGGCCTGTCCCTGACCCAAGTCGAGGCGGTCATCCGAAGGGGTGGCCGCCTCGATGCTTTTTTGGAACCTGCGTCACCCGCGCGCCGGGGCGAGCACTCACTCCGCACCTGGGAGGCCCCTGTGCTGCGCCGCTTGCTCGATTCCCCGTGGACTTACTTCGCGCTCGCCGCGCTGCTGGCCCTGGGCGGACTCGCCTCGATGTTCCGGATCCGCGGCCCTGCGCGCCCGGCCGGAACGGTCGAGCAGGATCTCGCCAAGCTGCGTGAGCGCGACGACGTGAACGTCGTGTTCGTGCTGGTCGACACGCTGCGCGCCGATCGGCTCTCCGCTTATGGCTACGAGCGGCCCACCAGCCCGGTGATGGACCGCATGGCCGACAGCGGCGTCCGCTTCGCGCGCGCGCAGTCGCAATCGAGCTGGACCAAGTCCTCGATGGCGTCGCTGTTGACGGGCCTGTTCCCGCAGCGCTCGGGCGTGACACGTTTCGATCACGGGCTGCCCGCTTCTGCAACGCTGCCGGCCGAGATCTTCAAAGAAGCGGGCTACACGACCGCGGGGATTTGGCGAAACGGCTGGATCGCCCCGAACTTCGGTTTCGGTCAAGGCTTCGATGTCTACCTCCGGCCGACGCCGCGCGCTGATGTCGGGCACGTAGAGCGCAAGGGACGCGCCGACGCGCGGCTGAGTGGCACCGATGAGGACATCACGCTGAACGCGCTCGAGTTCATGCGCAACAACCGCGACGGGAAGTTCCTGCTCTACCTCCACTACATGGACTTGCACCAGTACGTGTACGACGACGAGGCGGCGGAGTTGCCGTTCGGCACTTCGATCTCCGACGTCTACGACCGCTCGATCCACTGGACCGATCGCAACATCGGCGCGCTGATCTCGACGCTCGACGAGCTCGACCTCTCGAAGCGCACGATCCTCGTAATCAGCGCCGACCACGGCGAAGCCTTCGGCGAGCACGGCGCGGAAGGGCACGCGCGCGATCTCTACCAGGAGGTCGTGCACGTT
Source organism: Deltaproteobacteria bacterium (assembly GCA_031401135.1). GTDB lineage: Bacteria > Myxococcota_A > UBA9160 > UBA9160 > UBA6930 > VGRF01. The sequence continues at coordinate 3,389 of JANNRF010000074.1, forward strand.
CCGATGATCCTCTCGTTGCCGTTCCGCGTGGACGGCGGCCTGGTGGTCGACCCGCTGGTGCGCAACGTCGACGTGTGGCCCACGCTGCTCGACTTGTTGGGGTTGCCCGCGCTGCCGGACGCCGACGGCGTCTCGCTCGTGCCGGTGATGCAGGCGGCCGCGCGCGGCGAACCCTTCGAAACGCCTCCGTCGCACGCGTACATCGACCAGGTGTGGGGCCAGATCGAAAAGGAGCCGAGGCCGCTGGTCGGCATTCAGCGCGACACGCAGCGGGTGCTCTACAGCCAGCTCAAGCCGGACGAATCGCTGCAAGTGTTCGACCTCGCGACCGACCCGGGCGAGCGCAGGAACTTGCGCGCGGCGCCGCCTGCGTGGGCCGGCGAGCTTCGACCGCAGCTCGATGCCTCGTTCGCCGGGAAGTCTCCCTGGGGCGACGTCGACAAAGTCGCTCTCGACGAAATGGAGCTGAACCAGTTGCGCGCGCTCGGCTACGTGGTGGGCGCGGGACAAGTCGGCGTCGAGAAGGCGCGCGAACTCGACAAGAGGTAGGCGGCGCGCAGCGGAGGCGGCACCTTCGGCGCTACGCGATCCCGAACTCGCGGAGCACCGCGGCGGTGTCGGCGCCCAGCGCGGCTGCGCGCGGCGGCTCGATTGTTAGGCGCGGCGGCAACGCGGCCGGCGCCTGCGCGCACACAGCGCTCCGGCCGGGGCTTTGCGCGATCGCCCAGGCCGTCACCTCGCGCAGCGAGATGTCGAGCAGCGCGCTCTCGCCGCTACGCCACGAGGCGAGTGCTGCGAGCGCGCCGTGCAGGCCCGCGAGTGGGTCGGCGATTGCGTCACCCACGAACAGCGGCGCCTCCGATGCGACGCACCAGCACAGACCCGCTGCCGCCGCGGCGTCGTCGCCGAACGCAACCCACTCCGCGGTTGGCTCGCTGCGCCCGTAGCCGGTGAGCGAGAGCCAGATGTGGCCCGGTTTCGCGCCCTGCCAGCGCGCTGCGTCGATTCCGAGCTGGGCGAGCGCGCGTGGGCGCGAGCTCTCGATCACGATGTCGGCGCGCTCGAGCAGCTGCGCGAGCCTCCCGCGATCGCCGTGCTCGCCGAAATCGAGCGCGACGCTCTGCTTGCCCGCGTTCAGCAGATCGTAGAAGCGCGCGTTCCCGAGCCGCGCGCCGTCGGGGCGCCGCGTGCTCTCGAGCTTGAGCACGCGCGCGCCGGCGAGCCGTAACAAGCGCGCTGCGAGCGGGCCCGCCCACAAGCTCGAGAGATCGAGCACGAGCGGCGCGCGCTGCGCGGGCGCGTGCGGCGCTGCGCGTGCGCCGCGCTGCGCTACGTGACGCCACGCTGCGGGCGCGTCGCCCGGCGGATCCGCGGGCGCGGCCGCGAGCCCGAGCAACCGCGCGCGTGCGATGCACTCCTCGCGCGAGCTCGCCGCGATGCGCGCAGCCAGCGCATGCCACAACGCGTCTGTTAGGGGCGCCGCGGCGCTCGCGAGCGCGCCGTCCTCGAGCCACGCGGCGAGCATCCGCGCATCGTCAGCGCGCGGGAGGTTCACCGCGAGCCAGCCACCGCGCGCTTCGAGCAGCCTGCACGCGCCGCCGGGGGAAGTGCGCCCGCGCCGCGTGAAGCCGTGAACCGCGGCGCGCTCGGCGAGCAGTTCGGCGCCGCCGAGGCCCGCGAACGCGCCGGCAGGAGCAAGCGCGGCAAGCTCCGCGAGCGCGCGATCGGCGACGAGTGGGAGCGCGACGGTCGGCAGCACGGGCGCGGCATCCGGCAGGCCCGTCAGCCATAACAAGCCCGATTCCGCCCAGCGCCGCGCCGCGAGTTCGCCATCCTGTTGACTTCGCTCGCCTGCGGCTCGCTGCGCGCTTCGCTTGCTGCCGGCCCCGGTCACTTCGCGATCTCGTCGATCAATCCCCACGCCAGCGCGCGCTCGGCGCCAAGCGCGCGGCGCGTGAGCGCGAGCTGCGCGGTGCGCTGGCGCCCGATGCGGCGCGGCAAACTGACGCTGCCGCCTGCACCCGGCACGAGCCCCATGCCGAGTTCGGGCAACATGAAGCGCGCATCTTCGCGCGCAACGACGCGCCGGCAGAACGCGGGCAGCTCGGCGCCGGCGCCGACGCACGCGCCGTGCACGCGCACGCTGACGCGCGCTGCGCACTGCGAGAGCAAGAGCGCGGCGTTGCGCGTCGAGCGAATCGCGTGCGCGGTCGCCGGGTCGGGCAGCGTGCCGAACTCGTCGAGATCGCCGCCGCTGCAAAACGCCGCGCCCGCGCCTGATAACTCGATGCGCGCGATCTCGGGGTCTGACAGCGCGAGCCGCAGCGCTTCGCAGAGCGCGTCGCGCATCTCGGCCGAGAACGCATTGCGTTTCTCGGGGCGATTCAGGCGCAGCGAGAGCTGCGCGCCTTCCCGCGCGACGAGCACCGCGGGCTCGCGAGTGGCGTCGCGAGGTTTGCGCACGTGCGAACCGAGCCACGCCGCAAACTCGGGGCCGCTTTGCAGGGTCGAGTAGACCAGCGACTCCGCGACCAGCCCCTCGTAGATCGTGCGCTTCTCACTCGCGCGCAGCAGCTGCACGAGCCCGAGGCTCGCGAGCGGCGCCTTCGCAATGGACTCCTCGATCGCGGCGAGCTCGCCCGCGTCGTCCGCGCTGAGCCGCACGTCGGCCGCCGCCGCCAGCGCGAACGCGCTCGGCGACTCGGCCGCGCCAAACGCGATGCTCACCGCTGGTAACTCCGCGAGCAGCTCCGCCGCGCGCGCGGCGTGCTCGCGCGTCGCGGCTCCCTCTGGGCCCGCGAGGTCGATGCGCAAGGTCGCGGCGCCCGTCAGCACCGAGAAGCGTTCACAAGCGACCGGGTCTGCGAGCGCGCGCACGAGCTCGCCCGGCGACATCGCATTTTGGCTAGCGGACACGCGCGAAGCCTACACCGCCGCTGGCAACGCCTCGCGCGCTGAAGAACCATCGCGCAGGGCGAACTTGCGAAGGAACCCGACCATGGCAGCGACTCTCGATGAAGTGCGGCGCGACCCGGCGCGCACGCCCAACAACCTCTGGCGGCGCGAGACGCCGGGCGCCGCGGGCTGGAGCCGCACGGCGCGCCCCGGCGACCCTGATAAGTACTTCATGTTCTCCGCCGACTGTCACGCGGTCGAGCCGGGTAAGTATCTGGAGGCCATCGAACCCGAGTACCGCGCGCGCATTCCGCACTTCGAGCTGCGCGAAGACGGCTCGGAGTGGTTGATCTCCGAGGGCAACCGCGCGCAGCGCGTGAAGCCCGCTCGCAAGAATGCCTCTGCCGACGCGAGCCGAGACGCGAGCCAAGGCTTGCCCGCAGCGATCCCGGGCGCGCGCATGGACGACGAGGACGTGCTGCGCAACTCGACGGGCCGCACGGTCGCCGAGCGCCTCGCTGCGCACGACGCCGACGGCATCGACGTCGAGCTGATGTTCCCTAACAAGGGACTCTTGTGCTGGGCCTCGCCGGACCCGGTGTTCGCGATGGCGATGTGCCGCACGTGGAACCGCTGGGCGCACGAGTTCTGCGGCGAGCACATGCAAGGCGACGCGCCGCGCATCCTGCCCGCCGCGTCGATCTCCGCCGGCGATCAGGCCGGCGCGCTGCGCGAGATCCGCTGGGCAGCGGAGCACGGCTTTCGCGCGGTCACGCTCGGCAACAACGTGATCTACGGGCCGAAAAAGTTCGGCGAGCTCGAGTACAACGATCCGAGCTTCGAACCCATGTGGGCGTTGCTCGAAGAAACCGGCCTCGTCGTCACCTTCCACGTCTCCACCGGCCGCGATCCGCGCGCAGTCGGCGGCAACGGCGGCGCGATCGTCAATTATGTCTGCCACTCGATGGAGACCACGCTCGAGCCGCTCGTGCAGATGATCGCCTCGGGCGTATTCGAGCGGCGCCCGCGGCTGCACGCGGGCCTGGTCGAGAGCGGCATCGGCTTCGTGCCGTGGCTGATCGAGACGCTCGACTACGCCCACAAGGCGCACCACTTCTGGGTGCGCCCGAAGCTGAAGGAGCTGCCGTCCAGATATTTCCGCAACAACTGCTTCGCCACGTTCCAAGACGACGCCGCGGGCCTGCGCTTCGCGGAGGAGTTCGACCTGACAAACAACCTGATGTGGGCGAACGATTATCCCCACCACGAAGGCTCGTGGCCGTATTCCGCGCAGGTGATCGAGCGCACGATGGGGCATCTCTCGGACGCCTCGCGCGCGAAGATCCTGGGCGCGAACGCGGCGCGCGTGTTCGGGCTCGATGCGAAACGCTACGCGCGTGCGTCGGCGGCGCGCTGACGCGCTGTGAAGGACCGAGGCGCCGACCCCTCCTCCGCGCGAGGCTGGCGCCGCGCGCGCGTGTGTCGCCTCACTCCGGCTTCGCTGCCGCTCCGGCTTCGGGGGCCGCGCCGCTGCCCGCTGCCTTCGGCTGCGCGATGTGCAGCATCTCGCGCTCGTAGTCGATCGTCACCACGAAGTGCCGTAACACGTCGTACCCGAGCATTCCGTTGGCGCGCGCACCGCGCGTGATGTGGGTGGCCGTTTCTACGCGGCCCCACCCCTCGCGGCCCGTGAGAAGCCGCTGCCCTTCGGCGGGCACGGCCACCGCAACGTCGCCGAGTTCGAATGGCCCGAGGCGGAGCGTTGGCATCACCAATATCTCCACGGGAGCCACCTTGCCGAGCACATCCGTGCTCGCAGAGGCGCCCTTGCGGTAGGCGGCCAACCAGCCCTCGCGCTCCGCGACCGGGCGGCTCAGAACGACGGGGCCCGTGGCGCCGGTGTCGAGCAGCAACCAGAGCTTCTTCTCGCCGGGGAAGGTGACCTGCACCGCGGGCTGGCACGTCGTCCTGCCCGGGAACTCCGGTTCGAATGCGGGGCCGCAGGTGCCCTCCGCGCTCCGCATGCGCACGTTGTCGTACGCGTCGAGATCGACCGCCTCACGCGGAAGGATCCGTATGCGCGAACCGGGGTAGTCGATCTGCAGGATGAGCTTGTTGAGAAATCCCACGCCGACGCGCAGCGGCGTCTCGGGGTGCCGCATGGCGGGTGTATCCCGAAGCACGACGTCCACACCGAAGAGCTGCACGTCGAGCTGGGACTCACTCGGCACGATCTTGCCCGCCAGATGGGCGCTGCTCATTCGGTAGCGGGGGCCGCTCAGCGAGAGGCCGATGCGTTCTGCGAAGGACGCGTCGATGGAGTTGATGGAAGCGCCGGTGTCGAGGGCCGCCGTGGTCGCGACGCCCTCGACGATCGCGGGAAAGGTCAGCGCTCCGTCGCGAACTTCGATCGGAATCCAACCCTCTGCGCCTGCCGCGGTCACCCACAAACCTGCCAGCAACGACAAGCAGAATCGCTGCCACGTCGACCGCATCTCGCGCCCCTTTTGGGGGAAGCTATCGCGCAGCGTGCTTCGAGCGCTCCGTCCCGCCGGAAACGCGAACGCCGTGCGCCTCGGCAATGACACGCTCGATGAACGCCCCGTTCGACCCGGTATCGAGTATCGCGGTGGCTTCGGCGCCGGCGATCTTGATGGGCACGTGAATGCGGTTGTTGGTGACCTCGAACGGAAACCACGCGGTGACCCAGGGCTTCGCGTTCGCGCCGGACGCCGCGCACAGCGCGAGCGCGCACAACGCACCTGTTATTGCGCGCACGCTCACTGCGCCGGCTCGGGTGCGGGTGCCTGCTCGGGCGCTGGCGCGGGCTCCGGCTCCGCCGCCACCGCCTTCGGTTCCTCCGCCGGCGTCGCGATGTGCATCGCCTCGCGTTCATAATCAATCGTCACCACGAAATGCCGCAGCACCTCGTAGCCGAGGATGCCGCTCACGCGCACGCCTTTTCGCAGGTTCGTATCTCGATCAGCCCCCTAGCGCCGGAAGCTGCCGACGTTCGACTGCACGCCGGGCGCAGGCACTTCGACCGGCACGTCGGTGAGTTCGAACGGCCCGATCTTGAACGAGGGAAACACCAGCAGCTCGCGCTCCGCGTTGGTCTCCTTCAAGTACTTCGCGATCCAGCCTTTGTCCTCGGCGAGGAGGCGGCGTATTAGGGTCGGCCCGGCGTGGGACGTGTCGAGGGTGAGCCAGCGCTCGTCGCCATCGAGCGTCACCTGCACCGCCGGAGTTCCCCAATGCTCCTCGAGGCGAAGCAGCGTGTTGCCGACTTTTTCCATGTCGATGGCGTCGTGCGTGACGAGGCGCATCCGTGAGTTCGGGTAGTCGATCTGCAAGATGAAAGCCGAGAGGAACCCGGCGCCGATCACCAAGTCGGCGCTCTCCTCGTGGGCCGGCACATCGTGTAACTCGAACGTGACGCCAAACAGTTTGATCGGCAGCCGATCAACGCTTCGCACGTCGTACTCCCGGCCGCCTCTGCCAACGCTCTCGTAGTGCGTTCCAGAGAGGTCCAGACCGATCCGCTCGACGAACTCCTTGCTGACTTGGTTTTGGTTGGTGCCCGTGGCGAGCATCGCCTTCGCCGGCGTGCCGGCGATTTCGGCGGGGAGAAGAATCACTCCGTCCCGGATCTCGAGCGGAATCCAGGCCGTCACGCCCGCGCGCGCCGACACTGCGAATACGAGCAACGCCGGCGCGAGCAGCGTGCGCCAACGGAAACGAGTCGACTTCATGGATGTCCTCCGGCTTCGAGCTGCCCGCGTTTCTATCACGGCTCGCTGCGCCAGGAATCGCCAATCTGCGTGATACGCTGCCAATCCCTCTCGCACCCTGGAGCCTGCGATGATCGAGACGCTCGCTTTCGGCCGCACCGGGCAGCGCAGCTCGCGCATCATCTTCGGCGCCGCCGCGCTCTGGCCCGCGAGCCCCGAGCAATCCGCGCGCGCGCTCGAACTGCTGCTCGCTCGCGGCGTAAACCACATCGACGTGGCGAACAGTTATGGACCTTCGGAGAAGCGCGTCGGCGAATCGATGCGGCGGCTGCGCAGCCGTTTCTTCTTGGCGACCAAGACCGGCAAGCGCGACTACTCCGGCGCCTGGCGACACATCGAGCGCTCGCTCGAGCGCTTGCAGACGAGCCAGCTCGATCTGATTCAGCTGCACAACCTGGTGGACGACGCCGAGCAGCGCATGGCGCTCTCTCAGGATGGCGCGCTGCGCGCGGCCAGCGAGGCGCGCGAGCAAGGCCTCGTGCGTTTCATTGGTGTTACGGGCCACGGCACGCAGGTGGCGGCAGCGCACCTCCGAAGTCTTGCGCGCTTCCCGTTCGATTCGGTGCTGCTGCCGTACAACCGCGCCATGATGAGCCAGCCCGCTTACGCCGCGGATTTCGAGGCGCTCTATCGCGAGTGTCAACGCCGCGGCGTCGCGATGCAGACGATCAAGTCCGTCGCGAAGCGGCGCTGGCAGCCGGACGAGGCGCGCACACACAGCACCTGGTACGCGCCGATGACCGAGCCCGAAGACGTGAAGCGTGCCGTGCAGTGGGCACTCGCGCGGCCGGGCATTTTCGTGAACACCGCCAGCGACCTGCGCATCCTCACGCTGCAACTCGACGCCGCCAGCGCCGCGGGCAGCGCACTCAGTAACAACGAGCTCGACGAAGCCTGGGCGCGCATCGGCGTCGAGCCGCTCTTCACCCCAACCATGGACCGGATCTGAACATGGCGTACGACTACAAGCTGATCTCGGTGAAGCTCGCAGACGGCGTCGCGTTCGCGACGATGGCGAACCCGCCGATCAACCTGATTACGATCGAGCTGTCCGGCGAGCTAGCAGGGTTCGCGCAGGAAGTGGCGAAGGACGACGCCGTGCGCGCCGTGGTGCTGCGCAGCGACGACCCGGACTTCTGGCTCGCGCACTTCGACGTCGCCGCGATCGTGGGATTCCCCGCCGACGGCATCGCGCCGCTGAATCAGGCCGTGAACGACAACTGGTATCACGCGATGTGCGAGACGTATCGCACGATGCCGAAGGCCACGATCGCGGAGATCAACGGCCGCGTCGGCGGCGGCGGCAGCGAACTCGCGATGTCGTGCGACATGAGATTCGGCGCGCTCGGCAAGACCGTAATCAATCAGCCCGAGGTGGCTCTCGGCATTCTGCCCGGCGGAACCGGCACGCAGCGCATGCCGCGCCTGATCGGCCGCGGCCGCGCGCTCGAAGTGATCCTCGGCTGCGACGATCTCGACGCCGCCACCGCCGAGCGCTGGGGCTACCTGAACCGCGCGCTCGCGCCGGCAGAGCTGCGCCCGTTCGTGGACCGCCTCGCGCGCCGCATCGCGAGCTTCCCCGCGCCCGCGATCGCGGCGGCCAAGCGCGCCGTGCTCGCCGCCGACGCGAGCTGGGAGCGCGGCCTGATCGAGGAGAGCCACCTGTTCCAGGTGTTGTTACGGACGCCGGAAGCGCCGGCGGCGATGAAGAAGTTCCTCGCGAGTGGCGGGCAGACGCGGGAGGGCGAGAAGCGGCTCGGGAAGTTGTGCGAGGAATTGGGGGAGTGATGCGCGCTGCGTTCCGGTTGTCGCGGGCGCCGCGCCTTGCGGGGGGCCGGGGGCTGCTTCGCCGAATGGCTCACTCACCCCTCGGCTCGCGCATCTGCATTGCTGCTGGGCCGCGGTGCGCAGAGTTCCAAGCGCACATTCTCGCGGGGGCTCGCTCCGCTTTATTTCGGCTCCGCAGCCCCCGGCCCCCCGCAAGGCGCTCCTCGGTGTCGGATAACCCATCGATCCAACCTAATTGGGAGGGCGGCGCCTCCGCGGCGTTGAGCCGCGTCGGCGCCGCTGCGTACTTGGTTGCTCGTTCGCACGCAGAGGAGTCGCGGCGTCTCGGCGTCGTGGCGATCGTGCCGGGCTGGGGGTTCGCGTGTGACGGCGCCTAAGGGGCTGACGTTCGACGCCGCCGCGGCGCGCGGCATTGAGAAGATGTACGTCACGCCCGACGTCGTGGCGCAGCGCGCGCGCTTCACGCAGTTGCTCGCGCCGAAACCCGGCGAGTACTTGCTCGACGTCGGCATGGGGCCGGGGTTTCTCACGTACGACCTCGCGCCGGTTGTTGGGGAACGCGGGCTGGTCGCGGGCATCGACTCGAGCGACGTGATGGTCGAGCTCGCGAAGAAGCGCTGCGAAGGGCGCGGGCCGTGCGAGTTCAAGCTGGGCGACGCCACGCAGCTGCCGTTCGGCGACGCGAACTTCGACGCCGTCACCTCCACCCAGGTCTACGAATACGTCGCGGACATGGAGAAGGCGCTCGGCGAGGTGCGCCGAGTGCTCCGGCCGGGCGGGCGCGTGTTCATCCTCGACACGGATTGGGACAGCGTCGTCTGGAACACCGCCGACCCCGCGCGCATGCGCCGCGTGATGGATGCCTGGGACGACCATCTGCACGACGCGCACCTGCCTGCGAAGCTGCCAAAGCTGCTCGCGCGTGCGGGCTTCGCCGTCACGCACGTCGAGGTGATCCCGATCGTGAACGCCACGCTTCACCCGCACTGCTACAGCCACGGCATCCTCGGCGCGATCGCGAACTTCGTGCCGGAGCATCGCGGCGTAACGAAGGAAGAGGCGAAGGCGTGGGCTGCGGAACTCCGCGAACTCGGTGCGCGCGGCGAATATTTCTTCAGCATCAACCGTTATGCATTCGGCGCACTGCGGGCCTAGCCGGCGCGCGCTTGGCAATGGAGGCTCGCGCTCGATGCGGCTGATCGTGCGTTTCATCTCGTGCGCGATGTTGTTGGGTTCGCTCGCCGCGCCGCTCGCGTACGCGGAGGGCGAGCCGGAAGAGGACGCCGCTGCTGCAGAGACCGCGCCGCCCGAGCCGCCGAAGCGCGCGCCGATCACCAACATCGGCGGCAGCGCGCCGGCGGAAACGCCCCAACAACGGCTCGAGCGCTTCAAGCGCGAGCGCGGGGCGGGCTCCGACAAACCGTTCGAGGGCTTCGCGACACAAGCCGAGCAAGAGATGCAGCGAGTACGCGACGCAGCGATCGGCGGCAGCGGCGTGGCGCCCGGCGGCGGCGCGACGAATGAGAGCGACGCGAGCCTCGAAAAAGAAATTCTGGGCGACGACGAGATCGCAGAGAATCGCGCGCAGGCCACGGAGATGTTGCAAGACCGACTCATGGAGCTCGGGGCCTGGGGAGGGTCGGGCTGCGCCACCGAAGAGCCCGATTGGAGCCAGCAGGACGACTGGACTCGGCATCGCCCGCTCGTGCGCGGCGATTTTCTCTCGGAGAAAGAGGAGAAGGTGAATTCGGCGGTGCACGTTCCGAACTCGCTGACCGCCGCGTACGTCGCGCTGTTGTTTTCGTGCGAGCTGAAGCCCGTGCTGAGGCAAGTGCGCGAGGGGCTCTGGTCCGCGGAGATCGAGAACGTGCACTACTACTCGCTGCTCTCGCGCAAGGAATCGTGGTGGAACGCCGACCCGACCCTACGCGGCAGCGAGGCCTACACACTCGGCCACGAGCAACTGCACTTCGACATCGCCGAAGCGTTCGCGAAGTGGCTGAATCAGAACCGCACGAAGATCATCGCCAAACTGCGCGGCACGGGGCGCTCTCCCGAAGAGGCCGTCGGCCAGCTGCAGTTATCATGGGCGAAGCACATGCTCGCGGTGCAGGAAGACTTCGGTGCGATCGAGACGGCTTATGACCGCGAGACGAAACACGGCACCGTGCTCGACAAGCAAACCTTCTGGAGCTGGCGCGCGAAGGACGGATTCGCCGAGATCGCGAAGACTGTGAAGCTGCAGACGCGGAAGTACGTGGAGTAGTAAGCGCCGCTTCGGCGCGCACAGCGAGCCGCAGGCGAGCGACGTCGAACAGTGGCCTCGGTGCATCGCGACGCCGCCGAGCCTGCGTTCGCGCATCCGCCGCGAAATCGCGACGCGCCCGCCTCCGCCTCAGTCCCCAGCAGCCGCGATGCACTCGATCTCGACACGCGCGCCTTTGGCGAGGCCGCTCGCGCCGAGCGCACTGCGCGCCGGCTTGTTGGGGAACGTGCGCACCCAGACTTCGTTGAGGGCGGGCCACTCGGCCATGTCGAGCAGGAACACCGTGCACTTCGCGACGCGATCGAGCGAAGAACCGTGGCGCGCGAGAATCGCGGCGATGTTGTCGAGGGCCTGCTGCGTCTCGGCCTGGATGCCGCCGGGCGCGAGCTCGAGCGAGCCGGGGAGATTCCCGATCTGCCCCGAGACGAAGAGCAAATCGCCAACGCGCGCCGCCTCCGAGAACGGCAGCCCGAGCGCATCGGTCGCGGGCGAGGAGAGGAACTCCGGCGCATCGGCGCGCTGCACCGTTACCGCGCCGCGCTCGATCGAGACGCACGCCGCGTTCGCCGCACAGACGAGCGCGACCACCGAGTTACGCAAGAGCGTCCCCACTCACGACTTACGCAACGTTGCGTAACTCGGAATCGGGGACGTTCTTGCGTAAGTCGCCCCGCTCACTGCTTGATCTCCACGCCGCCGAAGCGCGAGAGGTGGCGCTCCTGGCGCGGGTCGCGGCCCTCCGCGATCGCCTTGTCGCAGCGCTCCTTCGTCTCCTGCCAGCGCGCGATCATGCGCGCCACGTTCTCGAAGTCGTAGGCGTCCTCTTCGTAGTTCCATTTGTTATTGCCCGCGTAGTGCAGGATCGTGATGTTCGGCTCCTCGTGCAGCGAGCCGTCGCCGGGGTCCTGCATGCGGTTCATCAGCTCGCACACCACCCAGCCGCGCTCTTCGTCCACCAGGTGCCAGGTCCACGGGAAGAAGATCATGTGGTTCATGGGGTAGTTGGACATGATCGACGAGATCCAGCGGTAGACGGCGTCTTTGCCTGAGAACTTCCCGAAGTGGTGCTCGTTGTAGGTGACGTCTTCGGTGAAGAGCGCTGCCCAGTGCGTCCAGTCGCCGCTGGTCGCGCTCTTGCGCGCGGTGTCGCGGTAAGTCTGAATTGCGTCTTCGAGTTCTGCGCGTGTCCAGCGGCCCATGCGTGTGCTCCTTCGCGAGAGGGGCGCACGATAAGCCGCGCTAGTCCGCCGACGCGACCGCCGAGCCCGAGCTACCCGCGAGTTCGCTCGCGAGCTGCGTCGTCCAGCGCCCCTGCGCGGAGCGATGGTTGCCGTGCCGCGTCTCGCGGTCGTAGAGATCTTGCGCGGCTTGGCACTCGGCGAGCGCCTCGCGATAGAGCCGCGCGGCCGCATCGCGCAGGCCGCGCTCCGCTGCCTCGGCGCTGCTCGCCGTGTGCGTGAGTCCGACTTCGGAGGGGTCGGCCGACTCGAAGAAGAGCTCGACGGCCTCGCGCAGGTTTGCCCGTGCAGCTTCGACGGTTTCGCCCTGGCTCGCGATGTCCAGCTCGGGGCAAAGGGCGACAAAAGCGTCGGTTTCACGCTCGATGATCGCTGTGAACAGCTGCGTCGTACGCAATCTGGCGCTACGCGTGGAACGGCGCCTCGAGTCCATCCAGCCAACCAATGTGACCATTGACAGATGACCATGCCCTTTGGACATTGGTCGGCATGGCCCGGCGCGTGAGTGTCTCCGAACTGAAGACCCATTGTCTCCGCATCGTGGAGGAGGTGGCGACGCAGCACCGCGACGTCGTCATCACCAAACGCGGCCGGCAAGTGGCGCGCCTCGTCCCGGTCGACGACGACAGGCCCAACGAAGCGCTCGAGCGCCTGCGCGGCACGCTCTTGTTGGGCTTCGCGCTGGCGGATTTCGAGACGGGTGTGAAGTGGCGCTCCGCGCGGCGCTGAGCCCGCTCGTGCTCGACACCCACGCCTGGGTCTGGTGGGTGACGCGCCCGGAGAAACTTTCGCGCCGCCAGCGCACGGCGATCGAGCGCTCGCTGCGCGCGAGTCGCGAGCCGCTGCTCGTCTCGATCATTTCCTGCTGGGAGGTCGCACTGCTGGCGCAACGCGGCCGGCTGCGTTTCTCGATCCCGGCGGAGGCGTGGCTCGACCTTGCGAGCAAATTGCCCGGGCTCGACATCGTCCCGCTCTCGCTCGGCATCGTGTCGAGCGCCGTGCGACTCCCGCAGCTGCGGGATCCCGCCGACCAGCTCGTCGTGGCGACCGCCCTCGAGCGCGGCGCGCGGCTGGTGACGAGCGACGCGCGCATCGCCGAGACGGAGCTGGTTCCGGTAATCGCTTAGGGTGATTCGAAGGCGAGGCTGACTGATTCGCAACGAACCCCGCCATACAATGGCGGGGGGCGGCGAGCGGGGCGGAAATGACGGAGACGACGATCCGCTTCGGCGAGCACGATCTCGACTTCGCGCGCCGCGAGCTGCGCCGCGCGGGCGCGTCCGTGGTGGTTCAGCCGACGCCCCTGCGCGTGCTGCTCTACCTCGCCGAACACCGCGATCGCACCGTGCCGCACCGCGAGCTGCTCGACGCGATCTGGCCGGGCGTCGTGGTGGGCGACGAAGCCCTAACGACTGCGCTTGCAGAGGTGCGCCGCGCAGTCGGGGATGACGGCGACGCGCAGCGCGTGATCAGAACGCAGAAAGGCGCGGGGTATCGGTTCGTGGCGGACGTGGTGGTGGTGACGGCGGTGCCTTCCCAAGGCGCGCCTCCAGCTCAACCCGGGCAGCGCACCCTCATCGCGATCCTGGCCGCTGACATCGCCGGCTACAGCCGCCTGATCGCCGAGGACGAGGACGGCACGATCCGCACTCTCCGGGCCTGGCGTGAGCAGGTGGGCGCCCTGATTGCAGAGCACCGCGGCCGTCTCGCCGATTTCACCGGCGACAACTTTCTCGCCGAGTTCCCGGCGGCGCGCGACGCTGTGGAGTGCGCGATCGAGATCCAGCGCGTGCTCGCCGCGCGCAACACCGCGCTGCCCGAAGAGCGCCGCCTGCGCTTCCGGATCGGGGCGCATCTCGGCGACGTGCGCCGCGAGGACGGCCGGCTTTACGGCGACGGTGTGAACATCGCGGCGCGGCTGCAGACGCTGGCCGAGCCGGGGGCGATCTGTCTGTCCGCTGCGGTTTACGAGCAGGTGCGGAGCAAGCTCGGAATCGTCTGCGAAGACCTGGGCGATCAGGCGCTCAAGAACATCGCGAACCCGGTGCGCGCGTATCGGCTGCGAGTGCCGGACGCGCCGCAGCAGGCGGCGCAACCGCGTGCGCCGCGCCCGAGACGCACGACCGCGCTGGCCGGCGCGCTCGGGGTCGCGCTCGCGGGCTTGGGCTTCTGGGCGATCTGGCCGCGCCTGTTAGGGGTCGATGTCGTCGCAACCGAGCAGCCAGTCGCTGCGGGCAGAGCGACGCTCGCGCCCGCTGCTGCGGCAATCTCGGAAAAGTCCATCGCGGTCATGCCGTTCACGGACATGAGCGAGAAGCAGGACCAGGAGTATCTCGCCGATGGGATGGCCGAAGAGATCATCAATCTGCTTGCCCAGGTTCCCGACCTGCTCGTCCCGGCGCGGACGTCGTCCTTCTATTTCAAGGGCAAGGAAACGAAGATCCCCGAGATCGCCCGCGAGCTCGGCGTCGCGCACGTTCTCGAGGGCAGCATCCGGCGCTCAGGCGATCAGCTGCGCGTGACCGCCAAGCTTGTTCGGGCTGACAACGGCTACCACCTTTGGTCGGAGACCTACGATCGCGAGTTGCGCGACGTGTTCAAGGTGCAGGACGAGATTGCCAACGCGGTCGTCCAGGCGCTGCAAATCCGGCTAGCGGGTGGAGAGGTGAGTCGCCGGAAGGGTGGCACGCTGAATCTCGAGGCCTACCAGTTGTACCTGCGGGCGATGAGTGCTGTGAATCAGAACACCAGGGAGTCCCTGGACGCCGCAGATGTCTATCTAGAACAAGCGATCAAGCTCGACCCGGCCTACGGAATGGCGTGGTACGCGCTCGCGACTGTCGTTTCGATGAAGACGGACAATGTCTGGCTGACCCCGACGGAAGGCTGGGAACGCGTGCGGCAGCTGGCGCAGCACGCGTTGCAGTTGAGTCCGGATCTCGCGGAGGCACATGCGCGCCTCGGGTGGGCGTATATGTCGTTGGACTGGGATTGGCCGGCCGCGGAGGCCGAAGGACGGCGGGCTCTCGCCATCGATCCAACGAATCCGAGCGCGCTGATGGCCGCCGGAAGGCTCTCCGCGACGCTCGGCCGTTGGGACGATTCGGAGCGACACCTTCGCGCCGCGCTCGTCCGTGATCCGCTCAACACCTATGTGATCTGGAATCTCGGATTTACCTATTACCGCGCAGGTCGATTCGGCGAGTCCGAAGGCCTGTACCGGAAGTTGCTCGAGCTGGAGCCGGGGTTCCTGTGGACTCGCTCGTACCTCGGCAAGACGCTACTGGCGCAGGGCAAGCCGGACGCTGCGCTTGCCATGGTGCAGCAAGAAGCTGACGAGGCGACTCGCCTCTGGTTCCTACCGGTCATCTTGCAGGCAGCCGGCCGTCAGGCCGAGGCGGACGAGGCGCTGCAAGCGCAAATTGCGCAATGGGCCGACAAGGGTGCGTTTCTTGTGGCCATGACCTACGCGTATCGCGGTGATCACGACCGCGCACTCGAATGGCTCGAACGCGCCTACCAGCAGAAGGATGCGTCCCTTGACGAGATCGTCGGCGAGCCGCTGTTCAAGAATCTGGCCGATGACCCCCGCTACAAGGCATTCCTGCGCAAGATGAAGCTGCCGGGCGGATAGGAAGAACAAGCGGTCTTCCCTGAGTCCGCGAACGTCAGTTCGCAGAAGCAGGAAACGCGCTTGTTCTTCCTATCTCGCGCGCGGCGAAGCGCTGATTGAGATCAACCGATACTCACGCCCGCAGCTGCTTCGCGAGCGGCAGCCTCCGCAGCCGCTTCCCCGTCGCCGCGAAGATCGCGTTGGCGAGCGCGGGCGCGATCGTCGGCGTGCCCATCTCGCCAGCGCCCGCGGGCGGCAGCGTGCTCGGCACGATGTGCACCTCGACGCGCGGCGCCTCGCGCATCGCGAGCAGGCGGTAGTCGCCAAGGTTGCTCTGCTCGATGCGCCCGTCTTTGACCGTGATTTCCTGGTGCAGCGCCGCGCTCATGCCGTCGAGCGTGCCGCCCATGATCTGCGCCTCGAGGCCGAGCGGGTTCACGGGCTGGCCGACGTCGGTCGCGACGACGCAGCGGTGGATCTTCAACGCGCCGTCCGCGACTTCGACTTCGACCGCGTGCGCGGTGTAGCCGCCGAACACGAAGTGCGCGGCGATGCCGAGCCCGCGGCCGGCCGCGACGCTGCGGCCCCAGCCGATCTTCTCGGCCGCGAGCCGTAGCACGTGCGCGAGGCGCCCGGTGTCGAGCTTCGGGCCTCCGTGGCCGCGGTAGTCGAGCACGCGCGGATCGCCTAACAACGCGAGCCGGAACTCGACGGCGTCGCGCTTCGCGAGATGTGCGAGTTCGTCGACGAAGCTCTGCGCGGCGAAGGCGGTGAAGGTCGCCACCGGCGCGCGCCACCAGCCGCGCGCGAGCTGGAAGTCCACCGCGCTGAACTCATTGCGGAAGTTCGCGACGAGGCCCGCGGGCAGCTCGTCCTCGTCCAGCGTCGCCATCCACGCCGGGGCTTTCTCCATGTCGCGCATGCGCCATGGCACCGGCGTCGCCGCAGTCGCGTGCCACCAGCTCGTGAGCTTCGCCTCGACGTCGAGCGTCGCGCGCAGGCGATGCACGCCGAACGGGCGGAAGTAGTCGTTCCGCAGATCGTCTTCGCGCGTGTACATCAGCTTCACCGGTGCGTTCACCTGCTTCGCGATCTGCACGGCCTCGGAGACCACGTCGGTCTCCGACCTGCGGCCAAAGCCGCCGCCCGAGCGTGGCATCTGCACCTCGATCGCGAGGCGCGGGATGCCGGTGAGCTCGTGGACGACGAGGTTCACCTGGCCCGGCGACTGCGTGCCAGTGATTACGAGCGCGCGATCCTTCTCGAGCTTTACGTACGCGTTCTGCGGCTCGAGCGTCGCGTGCGAGAGAAACGGCATCGTGTAGGTCGCGTCGAGTGCGTGGCGCGCGCCAGCCCCGGCCGCTCGAACGTCGCCGTCCTCACGCACCACCGTGCCGGGCTTTTCGAGCGCGGCGATGCAGCGGGCTTCGAGTGCAGCCGTCGAATCCTTCGCGCCCGGCCCCGGCTTCCAGCTGATTTCGAGCGCGTCGCGCCCCTGCAGCGCGGACCATGTGTCGTCCGCAACCACCGCGACGCCGGCCGCGAGCTGATGCAACAGCGGGCCTTCTAGGGGCGCCGAGATCCGCACGATGTGGCGCACGCCTGGAATCGCGCGCGCCTTCGTGTCGTTCACGCGCTCGATCTCGCCGCCGAAGTACGGGCAACGCGCGATTACTGCCGTGAGCATGCCCGGCTCGCGCACGTCGAGCGCGTAGCGCGCGCGGCCCGTAACAATCGCGTCGACGTCCACGGTGGCGTGCGGCTTGCCGAGAATCCGCCATTCGCTCGCCGGCTTCAGCGGAAGCTCGCCGGCCGGCGGCGTGAGCTTCGCGGCTGCCTCGGCGAACTCGCCGTAATGACCGCGCTGCCCGCTCGGCCCGATCAGCGAGCCGGCCTCGGTGCGCACGCCCTCGGGCTCAACGCTCCAGCGCTGCGCCGCCGCGTGCACGAGCCGCCAGCGCACCTGCGCGCCGATCTGGCGCAGCTCGTTCCAGCCTTGGGGAATGTTCGTGCTGCCGCCCGCGCCCTGAGAACCGAACTTCGAGCGGAAGCCGGGCGGCGCCGGCGACGCCTCGATGCCGAGCGGCAACTGCTCCACCTGCACGCTCGCCCAATCTGCGTCCATCTCCTCTGCGATCAGCATCGGCAGCGAAGTGATTACGCCTTGTCCGATCTCCGCGCCGCGCGCGCCGATCACGATCGTGCCGCTGGGCTCGATGCGCACGAAGGCGCCGAGCGCGGCGGGCGCAGCCGGCGCCGACGCCTCCACGGCGCGAGCCAGCGTGGGGAGATAAGTGATCGCGACGAGGCCGCCCGCCGCCGTCGCGGTGACGAGGATGAACTCGCGTCGCGTGAGCGAAGCCGCCATCAGCGTGCTCCTTCGCGGTGCGTCTTCGCCGCGCGCTGAATCGCTTCGCGGATGCGCGGATAAGTCCCGCAGCGGCAGAGGTTCGTGATCGAGGCGATGTCCTCGTCGCTCGGATCGGACGTGCGCGCGATCAAGTCGGCGGCCGCCATCACCTGCCCCACCTGGCACCAGCCACACTGCGGCACATCGACGGCGCTCCAAGCGGCGCGAACCGCTGCTGCCGCGGGTTCCGCCGAGGCGACCAATCCCTCGATCGTCGCGACGCGCTTGCCCTCGATCCCAGCCATCGGCAGCACGCACGAGCGCTGCGCGCGACCGTCGAGATGCACCGTGCACGCGCCGCACGCGCCGATGCCGCAGCCGTACTTCGTGCCTGTTAGGCCGGCGTGATCTCTGAGGTACCAGAGCAGCGGCATCGCCGGATCGCCGGCGAACTCGAGGGCACTCTCGTTCAGCGTGAAGCGAATCGTCATCGCTACCAGCCCTCGCAGCGAAACGCCGCATAAGAACGGTGATCCCAATCCACGGGGCCCGTCGGCACGATCGCGTTCGCGCCCATCGTGGCCGCGTCGTTGCGAGCGAGCGCCTCGAGCTCGCCCGCGGCTTTCGCCTCGTCACGCGCGAGCGGGCCGACCGTCACTTTGGTGTTGGCGGTGACGTCGCCGAGCTTCGTGCACGCCGCGACTTCCGCCGCGCTCGCAACGCGAACCTTCTCGCCGGCCGGCGTGAGTGGCACCCAGTCGACGCACGCCGCGAGCAGCACCGTGCCCAGCGCGGTCCAGATCCTTCGCTTCATCGTCACCCCTTCTCGTTGCGGATCCGCATGCCGTTGTAGCGAACGAAGCGAGCCTGAGTGGGCGCGGCGCTACGCGTCCCTCAGCAGCTCGCGCACCTTGCGCCGCAACAGCTTGCCCGTCTCGTTGTACGGCAACTCGCTCTCGAAGCGCACGAGCTGCGGCACGCGCGAGGAGCGCAGGTGCTTCTTTACCCAGGCTTGGAGTTCTTCCGCGCTCGCGCTCGCGCCTTCCTTGAGCACGATCGCGGCGGCCACGGCCTCGCCCCACTCGACGTCGGGAACCCCAACAACTGCCACGTCGCCGACGGCCGGGTGCTCGAGCAAAACGTCCTCGATCTCACCGGGCGACATGTTCTCGCCGCCGCGCACGATCACGTCATCGGTGCGGCCTTCGAGGAACAGGTAGCCCTCGTCGTCGAGGTAGCCGCCGTCGCGCGTCGGGAACCAGCCGCCGTCCACGAGCTGGCTGCCGCGGCCCGCGTACTCGCCCGCCACTTGCTCGCCGCGCACGTAAATCTCGCCGCGCTCGTTCGGGCCGAGCGCGCGGCCCTCGGCGTCGCGCACTTGCACTTCCACGGAAGGCAGCGGCTTGCCCACCGAGGCGAGGCGTTTCTTCACGAGCGGCTCATCGCTGAACGCCGCGACGCGATGATCGTCGGGCCCGAGCACCGCGATCGTCGAGCTCGTTTCGGTGAGGCCATAAGCGTTCGTGAAATCCGTGGTGGGCGGGAACAGGTTCATGGCGCGCTCGATCACGGGCAGCGGCATCTTGCCGCCGCCGTAGGCGAGAGCGCGCAGTGCGCTCGGCGGCGCAGTGCCGCGCGACTCCATCTCGTCGACGATGCGGCCCAACATGGTCGGAACGACGAACGCGTTTGTTACGGCTTCTTTTTCGGCGAGCGCGAGCCAGGCGCCCGGCGTGAAGCTCGCGAGCTGCACGATGCGGCGGCCCGAGTAGATCGAGGAGAGCACCGCGGCCATGCCGGCAATGTGATACGGCGGCACACACACGAGCGCGGCGTCGCTCTCCGCAGCGCCCATGAATTCGATCGAGCCGAGGATGTACGAGACGAGGTGCTTATGCCGGAGCACCGCGGCCTTGGGCACGCCGGTGGTGCCGCTCGTGAAGAGCAGCACCGCGATGTCCTCGGCTTCCGCCGACCAGTCCGGCTCGGGCACCGCGCCCTTCGCCGCGCGCACTTCGGTGAGCAGCTCGCTGCGCGAGATCACCTGCACGCCATCGCGGCCGCGCAGCGCATCGGCGCGCTCGTCGCCCGCGACGATCAGCACCGGCTTCACGCGCTCGATCAGCGCGTCGACCTCCGCGCCTGTTAGGCGGTAGTTGAGCGGCACGAACGGCACGCCCGCCCAGGCCGCCGAGAACAAACCGAGCGGCACGGCGGGGCTCGAAACATCGAGCACCGAGAGATGCGCCGCGCCGGATTCGCGAATCTTTCGCGAGAGCCGCCCAGCTGCGTCGTAAAGCTGCGCGCTGGTGAAGCGATCGCCATCGCACACGACCGCCTCGCGCTCGCCCATGCCTTGCGCAGCCATCTCGAGCAGCATCATCAGGTTCATCGCGTGCTAGTCCGACGAAGGCAGCGCCTTCGCTTCCTTCAGCTTCAACTTCGCGCCGCCGAGCGCGAGCGAGCCCTGGCCCGGCTTCGTGCAGAGCAGCTCGAGCTTCCCGTCGTCGCTCACGTAACGCTTGCCGATCTGTGTGCCGTCCTTGTGCTCGCCGTTGATCTCACCCTTGGTGATCTGCGCCGTCACTTCCGCGAGCGCCGCGCCGCCGCAGCTGAGCGCGAACTCGCCAGCGGGCGCCGCGATCACCATCACCTGCGTGTCGCACACCGTGCTCTTGAGCCGCGAGCCGGCCTTGAGTTGGGCCATGGAATCCTCCTCAAAATGAACGCGGCATTGTTGCACCGATGGCGGGCGATTGACCACGGGGCTAGGGCCGCGGCCGCTGATTTCGTTCAGGGCTTCCCGGGCGGCCACGCGCTTTCGAAGCCATCGTGGTTTGGCATGCGGACCGCGGGGAGGTTCGTCGCATCGAGGCGGGGCTCGGCGGGGATCACGCCATTGCGCTCTAAGAGATGGGCGGTGAGCGCGTAGGCCTCGCTGGCGCCGAGCGAGCCCGGCGAGTCGTAGGGCATCGCGCGGCGTAGATAATCGAAGAGCGTCGTGGCGTAGGGCCAGAAGCTGCCGACCGTGAGCAGCGGCTTTGCGCTCGTGAGGCTGCCGACGCCGCCAACGAGCGGGTCCGCGAGGCCGCCCTCGCCCGCCGCGCCGTGGCAGTGGGCGCA
>JANNRF010000075.1:0-2112 GCA_031401135.1 Deltaproteobacteria bacterium
CGGCAGCGGCAACGAAATCGGCCGCAGCGCGAGCGCCGAGTTCCTGCATCGCGAAGGCAAACGCGGCGCGCGCTACCAACTGATCGGCGTGCGCAAAGACGGCAGCGAAGCGCCGGCCTCGAAAGTGGTGGAGGCGGAGTAGCGGAGCGCGACGCAAGCAATCCAACTCGCGCAGCGCGTAGATTGCGCGCAGCGAGGCACAGCCGAGCGAAGATCGGATGAGGCGGGTGCCTTGGCTCCCCGAGCAGGGCTCGAACCTGCGACCTAGCGGTTAACAGCCGCTCGCTCTACCAGCTGAGCTATCGGGGAAAAGAGGCGGCGCATTCTAGGCGCTCGCGATTCGGTTGCAACGAAGCCGCGGCGCGGGCCAAAGTGGTTCGATGACGACTCCCGCCGCGCCCGCCTCCGTCGCAGAGCCTCGGCGCGAGACGCCGCTGCGGCACGAGACGGATGTGCTCGTCGTGGGCGGTGGCAGCGCGGGCGTCGCCGCGGCGGTGGCCGCCGCGCGCGCGGGTGCGCGCGTGATGCTGGTGGAACGCACCGGCGGGCTCGGCGGCCTCGCGAGCGGCGGGCTGATCCTGCTGCTGCTCACCCTCGATGATGGCCGTGGCCGCCAAGTCGTCGGAGGCATCTGCCAAGAAGTCGTCGATCGCCTCGCCGCGCGCGGTGCCGCCTACTTCCCGAGCGCGAGTGATTGGGGCCGAAGCGATCGCGAACTGGTTGCGCGCGAACAGCGCATGGGCCTGGTGTGGGGACACGCGCCGCACGCGGTCCGCTACTCGGTGGCCTACGACGCGGAAGAGATGAAGTTCGCGCTGGCGGAGCTCGCCCGCGAAGCCGGCGTCGAGTTGTTACTGCACGCGTGGGGCTGCCAGCCGTGGCTCGAGGCGGGACGCGTCGCGGGCGTGCTGTTCGAATCGAAGGCCGGGCGCTTCGCGATTCGTGCGCAGAGCGTGATCGACGCCACCGGCGATGGCGACCTGTTCGCGCGGCTCGGTTGCGCGCACGAAACCGAGCGGGCGCTGCCGTGGCAGTGGTTCGTGCTCGGCGGCGTCGAGGACGCCGACGCCGCGGCGGCGCGCGGCCACGGCTTCCGCACGATCGGCGAGGGCCGCCTGCTGATGCCGTGGGGCGCCACCGAGAAGATCGCGCGCGCGATCGACGCAACCTCGCCCGAGGATCGCACCTACGCAGAACTCGAGTGCCGCCGCCGCGTGATGGCTGAAGTCGATCGCCTGCGTAGAGAAGATCCTGCCTTCGCGCGTGCGCACCTCTGCCGCATCGCCGATCACTTAGGGATCACGGAGAGCCGCCGCCTGGTCGGCCGGCGCGTGCTCGGCCGCGACGACATGAACACGATCTTCGCGGACGGCGTCGCGCTCACCGGACACTGGACGGTGTACGGCGCGCTCTACTCGATCCCGTACGCCTGCCTGCTCGCGCGCGAAGCGCCGAACTTGTTAGTGGCCGGGCGCTGCATCTCGGTCGACCACCGCGTGCACCACGCCACCAAGGAAATCCCCGCGTGCTTCGCGACAGGCCAAGCCGCGGGCGCTGCCGCCGCGCTCGCGCTGCGTGCGGGCGTCGAGCCAGCGGCGCTCGACGTCGCGGCGCTGCGGGCGCATCTCCAGCAAGCGGGCGCGATTCTGGCCTAATACACGCTCGCCCACGTCGTTCCTTCAAGCCAAGCAGCACGCCCCAGCGAGTGTCGGCGCCACGCCGGCAAGGCGCGCGACCCGACGGCGTATTCCCATACGCCGAGGGAAGCGCAACGCCGCCGGCGGGGATGCCGACGCTCGCTGGGGTTAGTGCGGGTTCATGCCGCCGTGGATCGTGTACTGGCTGCCGTTGATGAACTTCGCGTCGTCGCTTCCCAGAAACGCGATCAGCGCGGCGATTTCGTCGGGCTCCGCGTAGCGGCCGAGCGGGATGCGCTCGCTGATCGACTTCTTCACGATCTCCGCAGACGCCGCGTTCCCGCCGAGGCCCTGCTCGAGCGAGCGCATCATGCGCGTCTCGACCGGCGACGGGCAGACCGAGTTGACGCGGATGTTATGCGGCCCGAGCCCGAGCGCGGCCGAGCGCGTGATGCCGATGACTGCGTGCTTGCTC
>JANNRF010000076.1:0-4320 GCA_031401135.1 Deltaproteobacteria bacterium
AGCTGGTAGAGCCCTTCGCGAAGCGCTGTCGGCGCGTCTTTGAAAATGGGCACCTGATCCGGCGGACCGAATGCGCCCCAGCGGATGTATTCGTTCGTCTGATACAGAACCGGACCCGCGAGCTTCGCCGCTTCTTTTTCAGGATCGGCCGCGATGATTCCCCAGTGACCCGCGCAGATGGCGCCCGCGCTGCGCTGCTTCCCTTGGTCTGCGAGCGCCTTCACGTAGAGATCGTGTCCGATGCCGCCTGTGGAGAGGAAGCCGTCGCCGATGCGCGCTGCGCGGGCGATCGCGGCCGGCGCCATGCCGCCCATGAAAATTCGCGGCGGATGCGCGGGCTTCGGCGATACGCGCAGCCCATCGATCGCGAAGTGCTTGCCAGCGACGCGGACGGGCTCGCCCGTCCACGCTTGCCGCAAGATCTCGACGCCTTCTTCCATCAGGCTCGGCCGCTGCGCGAGCTTGCGGCGGAAGTAGTCGTACTCGAGCTGCCGGTAGCCAAGGCCGACGCCGAGATCGAAGCGGCCATCGGTGAGAATCGCGACCGCGGCCGCGTCCTCGGCGATCCGCAGCGGATCTGCGAGCGGCAGAAGCATTAGGTTCGTACCGATCCGCATGCGCTGCGTGCGCTGTCCGATCGCGGCGGCGATCACGAGCGGCGACGGCGTGTATCCGTCGTCGACGAAGTGGTGCTCGGTGAGCCACACCGAATCGAAGCCGAGCTGCTCAGCCCAGGCGATCTGCTCGAGGCTCGCGCGATAGAGCGCCTCGAACGAGAGCTGGCTCGGCGGCGGGTTTCGGAAGTCGTACCAGAGGCCGAAATTGACCTGGCGCTTCGTCATTTCGTGCTGCTGGTGTCTGAGGTGCCGCCGGCCTCCGGGTCGCTGAATCCGTAAGCGCTCGCGAGATCCTTCACGCGCCAGGTGCGGCCGCTGCGCTCCAGCACGCGCGGATCGCTGGCCAGCGCGACGACCGCGCAGCCCGTGAAGCGCGGCGATTCCGAGTTGCGGAGATCGATCGGGATCTCGCGCTGCGACGCCTGCGCGAGCACGAACTCCGTGCGCACCGCGCTCGGCCATAACGCCACCGACGCGACGCCGTGCGGCCGCAGCTCGTGCGCCATGTCGGCCGCGAGCCGATCGAGGCCGCACTTGCCGACGCCGTAGGCAGTGCTCATGGCGTACTGCGCTGCGCCGCGCGAGGAAATGTTCGCGATCAGGCCGCGCTTCGCGCGCACCATCATCGGCGCGCCGTACACGCTCGCGACATAATGAGCGCGCAGGCCCACGCCGACCATTGCGTCCCAGACCGAGACGGGGTGCTCCCAGAAACTCCCGCCCCACACCGGCGGGTCGGGCACCTTGAAGACGTTGTTCACGAGAATGTCGAGCCGCCCGCCCTGCTCGCTCGCGACGCGCTCGAACAGCGCCTTGATCTGCGCGTCGTCTTCGTGATCGACTCGCACCGCGATGCCGCGACCGCCGAGCTTCGTCACCTGCTCCGCCGTCTCGCCGATCGTGCCCGGCAGCGCGGCGACCCCGGGCTTTACCGTGCGGCCGGTCACGTAGACGGTCGCGCCCGCGGCGCCGAGTTCGAGGGCGCAGCCGCGCCCGATGCCGCGGCTCGCGCCGGTGACGACAGCGATCTGGCTCTCGAGGGCGCGCATGTTCGTTCTCCACATGTTCGTTTTCCAAGCTGGGGATTCGTGAAGACGCGCGACTATAGTCGCGCACTCATTCGAGAGGAATCGCAGATGACACGATCGCGGGCGCCGTTCGCGTGAAACTCCAAGGCCGAGTCGCAGCTGTTACGGGCGGGAGCCGCAGCATCGGGCGCGGGATCGTCGAGGCGTTCCTTGCCGAAGGCGCGCGCGTCGCGTTCAACGGCCGCGACCTCGAGAAGGGCAAGCGCGCGATCGAGGAGCTCGGCGCCGGCGACCGCGTGCTGTTCGTGGCGGGCGACGTGCGCTCCTCCGCCGACGTGAAGCGCCTCGCCGACGCCGCCGCCGAGCGTTGGGGCCGCCTCGACGTGATGGTGAACAACGCCGGAGGCATTACAGAGCCCGCGCCCGTGGCGACGCTCACGGACGAGGCGTGGGCCAACGACCTCCAGTGGAACCTGACGAGCGTGTTCTACGGCATGAAGCACGCCTTCGCGCACATGCTGCCGCGCGGCAGCGGCGCGGTGATCAACATCTCGTCGGTCGAGGGCAAGACGGGCGTGGCCGGCATGGCGGGCTATGTGGCCGCGAAACACGGCATTCACGGCCTCACGAAATCGGGCGCTGCCGAGGTCGGCCGGCTGGGGATCACGGTCAACGCGATCTGCCCGGGCTTGATCCTCACCGACGCCGTGACGCAGGGCGGCCCGGCGACCGCAGCCGCGATGGGCCTCAGCTACGACGAGATGATCGACAAAGTGTTCAAGTCGAAGACGCTCACTGGCGAGCTCAACACGGTGGAGCAAGTCGCAGCCGTCGCGGTGCTGCTCGCGTCGGACGCGGGCCGCGGCATCACGGGGGCGTTCTTCAACGTGGACGGCGGACAAGCGCCTTATTAGGCGCGCCGCCCAGGAGCCTGCTTGGCGATCGACACGACGCGGCTGCCCACCACCGCCGAGGCGCTCACGCCGGCGTGGCTCACGGACGCGCTGCACAGCACGCGCACGCTCGCAGGCAGCGCGCGTGTCAGCGCTTGCGACGCGCGCCCGCTGGGGGCCGGCGGCGGGCTGATCGGCCTCGTCGCGAGCGTGCGCCTCGAATACGCGGGCGACTCTGGCAGCGCTCCGCGGCGACTGATCGCGAAGTTCCCGTCCCCGGTCGCAGCGAACCGTGCCGTCGCCGACACCTACGACATGTACGGCCGCGAGGTCCGCTTCTATCAAGAACTCTCGGCGAGCACGCGGCTCGGCCATCCCCGTTGTTATTTCGCCGCGCGTTCGCCAGCGAACAGCGATTTCGTGCTGCTGCTCGAAGACCTCAGCGAGCGCCGCATCGGCGACCAGGTCGCGGGCAGCGATCTCGCGGACGCCGAGACCGTGATCGACGCGATGGCCGCCTTCCACGCCGAGAGCTGGGGGCGCACGCACGAAGCGCGCTACGCGTGGGTGACGCCGCACGCCAACGACGCGCAAATCGCCGGGATGGAGGCAGGCTTCGCGTTCGGCTGGCCGCGCTTCATGAACGAGCTCGCCGAGATCATTCCCGCGCGCGTGCTCGCCTGGGGCGGGCGCGTCGGCCCGAGCACGCGCGACTTGTTGACGCGCATGTGCAGCGGCCCGCTCGTGATCGCACACGCAGACTTTCGGCTCGAGAACATGTTCTTCGCGGCCCAGCCCGCGCAGCCGGCGTTCTCGATCCTCGATTGGCAATCGATCACGAAGTCTTCGCCCGGCCAGGATCTCGCCTACTTCCTCACACAGAGCGTGAAGCTCGAGGTGCGGCGCAAGCACGAGCGCGCGCTGCTCGACCGCTACCGCGAGGGCCTCTGCGCCGCGGGCGTGCGCGACTACAGCCACGACCAGCTCTGGCACGACTACCGCCTCAGCGCGCTCTACCTGCTCGACTACGCCGTAACAATCGCCGCAACGCTCGACCTCGCGAACGCACGCGGCGCCGCGATCGCGCGCGCCCTCTCGCAGCGCTCCTGTGCAGCGCTCGACGATTTGGAGTGCGAGAAGCTGCTGCGGGGCTGATCGGGCGCTTCAAAAGACGAGAGGCGGGAGCCTCGGGGCCCCCGCCTCTGTCAGATCAAGCGAAGCCTGTTAGATCTCGATCTCGATCTCCGCACCCACGTAGCGCGGCGGGCCCCAGCCCCGGAAGCCACCCGGGCCGAGCGGAAGCTCCTGCTCTTTGTACTGCTTGTCGGTCAGATTCCGGCCGACGAAGCCAAGGCGCACTGAACTCTCGCTCACTTGGAACTCGTAGCTGATGTTGGCGTCGAGCAGCGAGTAACCGCTCTGGCCCACCGGTGTGTTGAGCACGTTGAAGGGCGGATTCGGATTGATTTGGCGCGGGATGATCCAGAAGAAGTCGGTGTGTCGGAGACGGCTCCCGAGGACCAACTCGCCGGCCCCGAAGCTGCGCCGGTAGGAGGTGCCGATGCTCCAGCTGAGTTCGGGCGTACGAGCGAGATCTGAGCCGCTCGCGAACGAGATCGTGGGGCACGTCGACTCGTTCTGGTTTGCAACCGGAATCACCGGAATCCCGGGCGCGCTCTCGACTGCGTCGCACTGCGTGTCGCCCGCCGGCGCCGGCAGGTTGTGCGAACTCTGCACCGAGCCCTTCCCCTCGCCCTGCTGCCAGCCGAGGGTGAAGTCCAC
>JANNRF010000077.1:0-24650 GCA_031401135.1 Deltaproteobacteria bacterium
CGTCCCGGGGTGTTTCGTCGCGCGGGCGGGGCGACTCAGGCGCCGAACGCGTCGTCGATGCGTTTGAAGCGGCGCTGGATGAACTCGCGGCTCTCGGCGTGCGGGAACAGGTAGAGCTTGTTGCGCTTGATCCCGTTCACCACCAGCTGCGCCACGCTCTCGACGGGGATCATGCGCCCCGCCATCTGGCTCTCGTCAACATCGGGGTAGTTCTGTTTCTCGGGTCCACCATAATCACTCTGGCGGTTGCGCCCCGAGGCGTCGATGTTCGTCTTCACGCGCATCGGGCACAGCACCGAGGCGCCGATGCCGTGCTCGCGCAGTTCGCGGTGCAGCACCTCCATCAACGCGACCACGCCGTACTTCGCCACGCAATAAGCGCCGAGGCCGATGTTCGGCACCATGCCCGCGAACGAGGCCGTCGCCGCGATGTGTCCGCCTTCGCCCTGCTCGACGATGCGCGACGCGAACGATTCGACGCCGTGGATCACGCCCCACAAGTCGACGTCGATCACCCAGCGCCAGTCGTCGTGGGTCATGTTGACGACGGGGCCGCTCACCGCGACGCCCGCGTTCAGGAACACGACGTGCACCGCGCCCATCTTCTCGAAGGCGGTGTCCGCGAGCGCTTCCACGGATTTGCGCGAAGAGACGTCGCACACGACGCCCTCGGCCGTAACGCCGAGCGCGCGGATCTTCTCCACCGCAGCCGCGAGCGATTTCTGCTCGATGTCCGCCAGCACGATGCGCGCGCCTTCGCGCGCGAGGGCCTCCGCGGTCGCGAAGCCGATGCCGCTCGCACCGCCAGTGATAACTGCCACCCGATTTCGTAGTTGCTCCATGGCGTCGTCCTCCGCGGCGGAGCTTATTCCAGCAGCCGCCGCGATACGCTGGCGCGATGCGCGAAGGCCTGATGATTCTCGGCGATCACCTCCCGAACCCGCTCACCGGCGACAACGACGCCCAGCGAACGCCACCGCCAGATCGTCGAACTCGGCGTGCGCGGCGAAGCACTCGGCTTCGACCCCGTCTGGCTCGGCGAGCACCACCTGCGCGACTACATCCTCTCAGCGCCGCCCGTCGTGCTCGCGGCGATCGTCGAGCGCACCACGCGGCTGCGGCTCGGCACGGCTCGGCTCGCTCGATCCGCTTCGCGCGGCCGAGGATTACGCCACGCTCGATGTGCTCTCGAACGGGGGGGCAGAGGTGGTCGCGGGACGCGGCGCACTGCGGCGCACCTACGCGGATTTCGGTTTGGATCCGGGGCTTTCGCGCGAGCTGTTCGAGGAGAACGTGGCTTGCCTGCTGGCCGCGTGGAGCGGCGAGCCCGCGCACTTCGAAGCGAAGCACCGCCCGTCACTTCGCGGTGTCACCGTGCAGCCACGCCCGTAGCAGCGCGCACCCACCGCTGTGGATCCGCGCCCGCAGCGGCGCCCGCACCCACCGCTCTGGATCCACGCCTCAGCAGCGCCCGCAGCCACCGAGTGGATCGGCGGCGGCAGCAGCTTCGAGTCCGTGGATTTAGCTGCGCGCCTCGGCCTGCCGCTGATGCTGCCGAGCGTGCTCGCCGCGCCGCCCGCGTTTGTGCCGTTCGTCGCGCGCTACCGCGAGCGCTTCGTCGCGAACGGCCCCGGCCGCGAGCGCCCGCGCGTCGGCGCGTGCAGCCACGTTCACGTCGCCGCGGACTCGCAGGCTGCTCGCGCGCGCTGGCGGCCGCATCACCTCAGCTACCTGACGTGGGTGACTACCGTGCTGATGCCGTGGGGAGGCGTGAACATCGGCCTCACGCCGCGAGCGGGAGAAACGCAGGCGCCCGCAGCGCCTCCACCGCCCCCCGATTTCGACGCGCTCTGCCGCGGGCCGTCGATCTGCGGCAGTCCGGGGGAGGTGGCAGACCGCATCGCCAGCATGCGCGAGTTGCTGGGGCTGGAGCTGCACCTCGCGATGTTCGACCACGGCGGCATCCCGCACGATGCGCTCGCCGAAGCGCTGGAGTTGTTCGCGGCCAAGGTGATTCCGCAAGTCACCGCGGGTTGACTCGCGGGCGCTGCGCCGCAGCGCGCTACCACTGCCAGCGCACTTGGAGGCACCGCCATGGCCCGCGTCGTGAAGCTCGGCATCTCGCGCCCCGTAACAAGGCCGCTGCTTCCCGATCCGGAGCCGCGCGCCGAGAAGTACACGATCATCTCGGTGGACGATCACCTGATGGAGCCGCCGCACACCTTCGAGGGCCGGCTACCCAACAAGTTCGCCGCGCGCGCGCCACAGGTGGTGGAGACCGAAGAAGGCCATCAGGTCTGGATGTTCGAGGAGACGCCCTACTTCCAGGTGGGCTTCATGTGCGTCGCGGGCCGCGCCAAGGAAGACCAACGCTACGAACCCGCGCGCTTCGACGAGATCCGCCCCGGCGCCTGGGACGCCAAGGCGCGCACCCACGACATGGACATCAACGGCGTCTACGCGTCGCTCAACTACCCGTCAGGTGTTACGGGCTTCGGCGGCACGCTCTTCTCCGAGGCGAAAGATCCCGAACTCGGCCTCGCCTGCGTGCGAGCGTGGAATGACTGGATCCACGAGGAGTGGGCGACGCCCTTCCCCGATCGTTTCATTCCGCTCGGCATCACGTTTCTGCGGGATGCCGAACTCGGCGCCGCCGAGATCCGCCGCAACGCCAAGCGCGGCTTCAAAGCCGTGACGATTCCCGAGCAGCCGCATAATCAGGGATTGCCTTCGGTCTTCCAGCCGCATTGGGAGCCGATCGTGCGCGCCTGCGCGGAGACTGGAACCGTGCTCTCGCTGCACGTCGGTTCGTCGGGCTTCGGCAAGATGCCGCCCGGCGCGCCGATGCTCGAGCTCGGCGCCACCAAGTTCGGCCCGATGGCGATCGACACCTGCGCAGAGTGGCTATGGAGCGGCTGGCCCGCGAAGTACCCCGAGCTGAAGATCGCTATCGCGGAATCGGGAATCGGCTGGGTCGCGATGCTGGCGGACCGGCTCGACAACATCATGGGGCGCTCGGGTTACGGCGCGAGCTGGATCGACAAGAAGAACTCGCCGTCGGCGGTGTTACGGCGAAACTTCTGGTTCTGCATGATCGACGACCCGTCGACGATCTCGACGCTCGAGCACATCGGGATCGATCATGTTGTGGCGGAGTCGGATTATCCGCACGGCGATGGAACGTGGCCCGACACGCAACTGGTAATGGAGAAGATGTTGGGGTCGCTACCGGTCGAGTGGATTCGCAAGATCACGCATGAGAATGCGGCGAAGTTGTATCGGCATCCCTTGCCGTTGGTGTGTAAACCGTAGGACTCGTTGTTACTGGCTCCGCGCGGCGGGGGCCGGGCCGGCTGCGCGCGATGGCTCGGCTGCGGCCCCTCTGGTGGGTGTCCTCGGTCATCGTTGAGGCGCGTTGCGTCCCGGCGTTGCGCTGCACGGAGTTCGGGGCCGGCCTGTGCTTGATTCGCGCGCAGCCGGCCCGGCCCCCGCCGCGCTTTTGCTGGGATCGCGGTGTTCACAAAATTGGGAGGGTGCGGATCGGCGCGCCGTTGAGGCGCGCCTCCCGCACTCTTTTTTCTAGCTGGTGCGGGCGGTGCCTTCGGCTTTGGCGCCTTGTTGCTGGGCTCGGCGTTTTTCGCCGGCGCGCTTGAGCGCTTCGATGCGTTCGGGGTCGAGGCGCGCGTAGTTCTGCTTCCAGCTTTCGTCCTCGCTCCAGCGCAGCGGGGTTTGCACGGTGGTGCGCGGGAGGCGGGCGGTTTCGAGGAGGTCGAGCGCGTAGCCCACGGTAGTGCGTTGCATCTCGGCGTCGTCGGGCTTGCCGCAGGGGCTGCCGAGCGGGAAATCGCTGAACAGGAATCTGGCGACGCCGCACTCTTCGACAATGTCGCGGGCGCTGCCGATCACGACAGTCGGGATGCCGTTCGCTTCGAGATGGCGGCTGACCAGACTCACGGTCTGGTGGCAGACGGGTCAAAGCGGGACGAGCAGTGCGACGTCGATAGCGTCCTCGCGGCAACGGGCCAACAGAGCCGGAGCGTCCTGTTCGATCGTGCGGCGCTGGGAATAATCAGTCGGCACGCCGTGGAAGCGTGCGGCGAGGCTGCCGATGCGGCCGGCGGCCTCGAGTTCGCGAAGGCGGCGGATCGGGACGTAGGACTCAGTATCGCGCGTGTGGGTCGCCTCCTTGTCCCAGGCGAGGTCGTCGGTGAACAGGCGCTCGGGCGGGGTCGCCGTTGCGCCGGACCAGACTTGCTTGCCGCCGCGCAGCACGCCGTCCACCGGCTTGTCGTCGCGCCACGGGCTCGCGGTGGTGATTAGGCCGACGCGCGACTGCGCAAGCGGCTTCGCGAGTGGGGCGAACGGCGCATCCGTGTGGCGCGCCCAGACGTACGGCTTCGCGTAGCCCTGCGCACCGTAATACTCGCGCGTGCGGTCGATGTAGCTGACGAAACTTCGGTGGGTGATGCCGACCATGTCGCGCAGCGTACCGCGCCTCCGGCCTGGGTTGCGTGGCATAGTGCGCGGCTCGGAGGACGACGCGATGCGCATCCATCACACCGCGATCTCGACGCCGGACCTGGCGCGGCTGATCGCG
Organism: Deltaproteobacteria bacterium; assembly: GCA_031401135.1. GTDB lineage: Bacteria > Myxococcota_A > UBA9160 > UBA9160 > UBA6930 > VGRF01. The sequence goes on from JANNRF010000077.1 coordinate 4,598, forward strand.
TTCTACGAACAGTTGTTCGGGTACAAGGTCGTGCGCGAGTTCGCGTGGCCCCGCGGCGTCGCGATGATCAACGGAGTGATCGGACTGCCCGACTGCGCGGCCAAAGCGGTGATGCTGCGGCGCGGCGACTCGATGTTGGAGTTGTTCGAGTTCAGCCACCCTGCCCCGCAACCTCAGTCGGGCGACCGCCCGGCCTGCGATCACGGCTTCACGCACATCTGCTTTCTCGTCGAGGACGTCGCGAAGGAGCAGGCCCGCTGCGAGGCGGCGGGCATGCACTTCCACTCGCCCGCGCAGCGCACGGCTGACCTCGCCTTCACGTATGGCCGCGATCCCGACGGGAACGTGATCGAGTTGCTGCAGTTACTGCAAGCCGATCACCCGTTCGCGGTGAGCGCGCGTTGAGCCAGGTCGTACTGATTACGGGTGCGAGCACGGGCATCGGCCGCGCGGCGGCGCTCGCACTCGCGCGGCGCGGACACACCGTGATCGCGACGATGCGCGAGCCCGCGCGCGGCGAGGAACTGCGGGCGAGCGCGCAACGCGAGGGCCTCGCGCTCTCGCTCGCGCAGCTGGATGTTACGGACGACGCCTCGGTCGCGAGCGCGGTCGCGGACGCGCTGCGCGCGCACGGCCGCATCGACGCGCTCGTTGCGAACGCGGGCTTTCACCAAGGCGCGGCGTTCGAGGAGACGCCGCTCGCGGTGTTTCGCGCGCTCTACGAGACGAACACGCTCGGCGTGGTGCGCTGCGCGCAGGCCGTGCTCCCGCACATGCGAGCGCGGCGAGCGGGCGCAATCGTGGCGGTTACGTCGCAATCGGGGCGCGTCGTGCACCCGACCAACGCCGCCTACTGCGCTTCGAAGTTCGCGGCGGAGGCGGCGCTCGAAGCGCTCGCGCTAGAAGTGGCGCCGTTTGGCATTCGCGCCGCGATCGTCGAGCCCGGGCTCACGTTCACGGCAGCGCAGCAGAAGTTCGTGTCTTGGCCGCGCGACACGGCTTATCAGGCGCTCTACGAGCGTACGGGCGCGGTGTTCGCGCGCGACGCCGAGGTCGGAGCCAGCGCGGAGGTCGTCGCGGATGCTGTCGCCGACGCAGTGGAGTCGCGCGAGCCGAAATTGCGTTGGCCTATCGGCCGCGACGCGGCGCGCAACTTCTCAGGGCGCGCGCAGATCTCGGATGACGCTTGGGTCTCGCTGCACGCTGAGCGCGACCCCGCACAGTTCCTCGCGCGCTGGCGAAACGTGATGGCGGACGCGGAGTAGCGCTTCGCTCGCTGCGAGTTGCGCGCGCGCGACCGACTGGCTGCTGCTCATGGGCCTGCGCTGCGCTTTCGCTTCCGCGCGCCGGCTCACACCGCCGGGCGTTCCACCCGCCGATGTCCTCCACATTGCCGCACACGACGTGTGGCAGCGCTGCTAGGAGGGCACCATGGGACGCATCGCTCAACTCGTTCTTGCCGCCGCACTCTCACTGCCGCTTGCGAGCCACGCGCTCACGCTGCAAGACCTGAACGCAGGCGCGAGCTTCAGCTCGAGCGGAGGCGAACTCCGCTTCGACTTCGCAGCCGGGAGCATCTCGCTCGCGGGCGGCTTGCCCATCGACCTCACGCAGTACAGCGTTCTCACGACGGCGACGGGCTTCATCGTGAGCGGGCCGCTCGCGGCGGTCGGACCCGCAGGGTTCGGGGCCCTCACGCTCGCGTATCGCGTCACCACGAGCCCTGGTCTCGCGCTTTCGAGCGCGAATCTCCAGACGAGCGGCATCGCGTTCGGCCCCGGTGCCATCGCGATCGCGACGAGCGGCTTCTCGAACGGAGCCACGCTCGGCGTGTTATTGACGAGCGCCGGCGGCACCGGCGCGGCCGACAGTGCCGCGTTCGGCAATGCAGACTTTCTCGACGCCCTCGCGAGCGTGCAGTTGTTCGCGCTCACACCGGGCGATGTCGCGGCGTTCGGCTCGGTGCAGCACGGCTTCGGCTGGCTCAGTGTGCCAGAGGCGGGCACAGGCTTGTTACTAGCGGCTGGGCTCGGCGGGCTGGCGCTGCTCGGGCGTCCGCGACGCCGCGGGGACGGGTGGAATTTGCGCGGTCTTCGAGGGGTCGCGCGACGTTTCAGGCGAGCGCCGCAGCCCGTCGCGTGAGCTTCCCGATCTCGATGCCGTGCGGGCACGCGTTCATGCAGGGCGACCCGTCGCATCCCAGGCAAGCAGCCAGGTTGCCGGCCTCGGCAACCGCTGCGCCGACAAGTCCTGGCGCCTGATAATCCTCGGCGTACATGCGCGCGCGCAGCGCGTCTGGGATCGAGACGCCGTACGGGCACGCGCCCGCGCAGTCGCTGCAGCCATAACGACACTGCGTCGTCTCCGTGCGGCGCGCGTAGCGGCGCAGCAGCGCGGCGTCCTCGGCGTGCAGCGCGGTGAAGCCCGATGCGCCGAGGTACTCATCGACCTGAGAAGTGCTCGTCATCGTGACCACGAGCGCGTCCACGAGCCCGCTCGCGAGCACCCAGCGAAACGCGGCCTGCGCGAAGGTCGCGCCGCCGCGCTCGTACGGGCGCATGTCGTTGAGACGCGCGCCGCGCAGCGTCTTCATTGCGACGATGCCAACACCCTGCGCGCGGGCCTTCCTGAGCACACGCGGCAGTTCGGGCTGCTTCGCGATGAAATCGAAGCTGCCCGTGAAGCGTTCGTAGAAAGCAGGGTCCTGGCCAAAGTTGAACGCGCACAGCACGACGTCGACGAGCTTTGCGTCGAGCGCAAGATCGAGGCATTCGATCAGGCGCCCGCCGTGGCCCGACATGCCGGTGAAGCGAATCTTGCCGGCTTGTTTGGCGCGCGCTGCGAACTCGAACCACTCGTCGTTGCGCAGACGCGCGGGGTCGTTCACGGCGTGGTTGAAGTAGATCTCGACGCGATCGGTCTGGAGCCGGCGCAGGCTCGCGTCGAGCGCAGCAGCGAGTTGCGCACGCGTCGTCGCCGCGCCGCCGTGGGTCTTCGTCGCGAGAATCACGTCGTTGCGGTGCCCCGCGAGCGCGCGACCGAGGGTGGTCTCGGACTCGCTGCCGGCATAACTCTCGGCCGTGTCGAAGCACGTAATGCCTCGCGCGAGCGCGTGCTGCACGAGCGCGACGTCGCCTGATAACTCAGAAGCGCCGAACGCGATGTCGGGAAGCGTGAGCCCCGTACGTCCGAGCGAGACGCGGCGGCGGATCTGCGGCCTGCTCGCGTCCGCGGCAGCGGCGGCCGTATCTGCCGCGAGAGGGGCCAGCAGCGGCACGGCCCCCAGCGCCGCGCCACGAATGAGGAACTCGCGTCGGTCGTACATCGCACCCTCCCGATCGACGGCACTCTGGCCCGCGAACGAGAGGCGCGCCAGCGGCGCCTACAGCCCCACGTGCTTCGCGAGCGCTTCGCGATGATGCGCGGCGTCGCCGAACAGCAGCTCGCTCGCCTTCGCGCGCTTGAAGTAGAGGTGCGGCGAAGCCTCCCACGTGAAGCCCATGCCGCCGTGAATCTGGATGTTGTCCGCGGCGGCGTGGAAGTACGCCTCGGAGCAATACGCCTTCGCGAGCGCCGCGGCCTCGACGAAGTCCGGCTCGTTTGCGGCAGCCACGAACAGCGCGTTGTACGCGGCGGACTTCGCCATCTCGACCGCCACCAGCATCTCTGCGCACTTGTGCTTGATGCCCTGATAACTGCCAATCGGGCGCCCGAACTGGAGCCGCGTCTTCGCGTACTCCACCGCGAGCTGAAGGCACTTCTGCGCGCCGCCGACTTGTTCAGCCGCGAGGGCGGCGCACACCAGCGCGAGCACGCGCTCGAAGTTCGCGCTCTGGTCGCCGCTCGAGATGCGCGTCGCGGGCGTGTTCTTGAACGACACGCGCGCGAGCTTGCGCGTGAGATCGAGCGCGGGAATCGACCCGCGGGCCAGACCCGGGGCGCCCGCGTTCACGCGCAACAACTCGAGGCCGGCATCCGTGCGCGCAACCACGAGCAGCACATCCGCGCTGTGGCCGTCGAGCACGAGCGTCTTCTCGCCGTCGAGCGTGACGTTCGGGCCGGCGCCCTTTGCGCGCAGCGTGATGCCGGCGAGGTCCCAGCGCCCGTTCGGCTCCGCGTGCGCCACGCTCGCGATGCACGCGCCCGAGGCGATCTTCGCGAGCAACTCCTTCTGCGTTAGGCCGTCCGCGCACTCGAGCAGCGCATTCGCCGCGAACACCGCCGTGCCGAGGAACGGCGCGCAGAGCAATGCGCGGCCCATCTCTTCCATCGCGACGAGCAGCTCGACCGGGCCAAATCCCGCGCCGCCGTGCTCCTCCGGAATGATCAGGCCCACGAGGCCGAGTTCTTCGGCGAGCTGCATCCAGACCTCGGAATCGAAGCCGCGCTCGCTCGACATCGCGGCGCGCACGGCTTTCTCGTCCGAGCGCTTCTCGAGGAACGCGCGCACGGTGGCGCGCAGCTCGTTGTGTTCATCGGTGAAAACAAAATCGGCAGGCATCGGAGATCTCCGCTTGGCAGTTCTTGGGGGTCGTGGACGGCGCGGTGATTAGGACCGCGGCACGTCCTTCCAGGGCACGTCCTTGTCGACGCGCGGATCGCCGGGCAATCCGAGCACGCGCTCGCCGAGGATGTTCTTCATGATCTCGCTGGTGCCGCCCTCGATCGAGTTCGCCCGCGAGCGCAGGAACTGATACTTCGCGAGCGCCTCGGGCGTGCCCACGTGGAAGTCGCCCTGGCGCAGCGCGTAGCCGGCTTCGAAGGCGAGGCCGTCGCTGCCCAGAACGTCGAGCGCGGTCTCCCACATCTTCTTGTTGATCTCGGCCTGCGCGAGCTTGCCCACCGAGCCCTCGGGCCCCGGGTTGCCGGATTTCTGGCTCGCGCGCGCGCGCTGCGTCGTGATGCGCAGCAGCTCGTTGTCCATCCAGCTCCGGGTCACGCGATCGCGCAGCAGGACTTCCTGGGCGGGCGAGAGCGCGCCGGGCTTGCGCGTCTGCCACAGCTTCACGAGCTGGGAGATCGCGCCGCCGCCTTTCTTCTTGCTGCCGCCGCCGCCGATCGCGACGCGCTCGTTCATTAGGGTCGTTATCGCGACGCGCCAGCCTTGGCCTTCTTTGCCGAGCATGTGCGAGTTCGGGATGCGCACGTCTTTGAAGAACACCTCGTTGAACTCGGCCTCGCCGGTGATCTGGTAGAGCGGCCGCACTTCGACGCCGGGCGCCTTCATGTCGAGCACGAAGTACGAGAGCCCGTCGTGCTTCGGCACGTCCGGGTTCGTGCGCGCAACGAGCATTCCCCAACTCGAGAGGTGCGCGACCGTCGTCCAGACTTTTTGCCCGTTCACTACCCACTCGTCGCCGTCGCGCACGGCGCGCGTCGAGAGGCCGGCAACGTCCGATCCCGCGCCGGGCTCGCTAAACATCTGGCACCAGATTTCCTCGCCGGAAAAGATCTTCGGCAGGAAGCGCTTTTTCAGCTCCTCGCTTGCGTACGTGAGGACGGTCGGGGCGCCCATGCCGATACCGATCGTCGCGGCCGGCGGGTCGTGATGGACGACTTTCGAGTGCTTCGAAATCTCGTCGAGCACGATGGTCTGTTGCTTAGGGCTGAGGCCTAGCCCGCCGTAGCCCTCCGGAAAGTGCACCCAGGCAAGGCCGTGCTCGTACTGCTTGCGGCGGAACGTGATCGCGTCGGTGCGCTCCGGGTGCACCTCCGCGAGCAGTTTCTGGACGCGCCCACGTAACTCGCCTTCGTTCATTTCGCGCAGGTCGGCCATGGGATTCTCCTCTGAAGAGCCACGGATACTAGGCCGCGAATTCGCGGCGCGCGCCGTCTGCCGGCCGGTCAACGCTCGTCGAGTGCCGTTCGCACGGCGCTGCGCAGCTCTTGGATCAGAAACGGCTTGCGCAGCAAGCGGTCGCGGGTCTCGATGCGGCCGGAGTCGTTCGGCTGCTGCGGGTGTCCCGAAACGAACAGGGCCCGCAGATCGGGACGCTGCTCGCGCAGCGCCGCCACCAGCGCGATGCCGCCCATGCGCGGCATCACGACGTCCGTCACCACGAGTTGGATGCGATCGCGGACGTTGAGCGCGAGCGCTTCCATGCCGTCAGCCGCAACGATCACCTGGTAGCCGACGCTCTCGAGGGCCTCGCGGATCAGGCTGCGCAGCTCGGGCCGATCTTCGACCACGAGAATCCGCTCGCTCCCACCGGCTGCGCGGGAAATGCGGCGGATGGGCGCCTCGCCGCCTGCGACAGCCGCGGCTGCTGGGAAGTCGATCGTGAAGCGCGTGCCGCCGCCGACTTCGCTCTGGACCTGGATCTCGCCGCCCAGGCTGCTCACGATCGAGTAGACGACGTAGAGCCCGAGGCCAGTGCCGTGGCCGCTCGCTTTGGTGGTGAAGAACGGTTCGAAGATCCGCTCGCGAACGCTGGCTGGCATGCCGGTGCCGTTGTCGTGCACGACGAGCGCGACGTGCTCCGCCCGCGCGAGGGTGGCGACGCGCACCGTACCGCCAGCCGGCAACGCATCGCGTGCGTTGGCCACCAGGTTGACGAGGATTTGCTCGATCTCGCCGGCGTCGGCGCTCACGCGCAGCTCGCCCGGTGCGAGCTCCAATAACAACGAGACGCTCTCGCCGAGCAGCACCCGTAGCATTCGCTCGTTCTCGCGCACGACGTCGCCGAGGTCGAGCGCGCGCCGGCTGATCGAGGACGGCCGCGAGAGCGCGACGAGGCGGCGAGTCAATGCAGCGCCTTGGTCGGCCGCCCGCTGAATCTCCGCCAGCGCCGCGAGCGCGTCGGCGTCGTTCTTCGTGCGCAGCGCGAGCATTTCCGAGTAGCCGGAAATCACCATCAGCAAGTTATTGAAATCGTGCGCGAGCCCGCTCGCGAGCTGGCCGACCGCCTGCATCTTCTGCGACTGCCGCAGCTGCGCTTCGAGCGTGATGCGCTCGCCGACATCCCGCGCGACCGCCAGCATGTGCCACTCGTCTCCGGCTTTGAAGCGCGTGAGCGAGGCCTCGAACCAGATCACGTCCGTTTTGCTCGCGAGCCAGCGCAGGGGGGCCGTGCGCACGGATTGCTGAGTCTCGAGTAGCCGAAGGGATTTCGTGAGGGCCGGCTGATCGTCGCGGTGGATGGCGTCGAGCGCGGAGCGGCCTACCAGCGCTGCGCTCAGCGCGCCGCCCCCGACGCTGCTGTGCACGATGCCCCCGCGCGAATCGAGCTCGGCAATTAGGTCGGGGCCGAAGTCTGCGAGCGCGCGGTAGCGGCGTTCGTTCTCCTCGCTGTCGCGCATCGCGGCGCTGCGCAACAGCTCGTAGGCGGCGACCAGCGCGGCGAGCGCAAAGTTGAAGATGAAGGCGCCGCGCATCGCCGAGTGCAGCGCAACGCTTGTGTCCACCTTCATCGGGAAGGCGGCGCCCGACACGGCGAGCGCGTAGATCGCAGCCAGCACCACCGCGTTTACCACTGCGATGGCGATTCCTACCTGATAACCGAGCGTGAGCGCAGCCAGCGCCGCAGCGAACACCAGGTAGTAGAGCGGTGGAATCAGGCCGCCGCCGGTGAGCACGGCGACCGCGAGCGAGGGCACCCACACCGCCGCGCAGAGCGCTGCGCCCGCAACTCGCCATTTTCCCGTGCGGCGCACCCAGAACGGAAGCAGCAGCGCAGTGCCACCGCCGACCGCGCAGGCCAGTGCGGATTGCCCAATGCCCCACGCGACCTGCATCGCGGCGATGATTGTCGCGAGCGCCGCAGTGACGAAGCAGCCGCCGATGACCAGCAGCGCGCGACGTTCAGCGTCGCGATCCCCCGCGTGCACTTCCGGAGGGAGGAACCAGCGCAAGCGGGCTTGCATGAGCCCACTCTACGCGGAATCGGGGTTGCTTTTCCCAGCGGAGTTGCTCGCCTTTACTCGAGAGCCCGAGTTGGCTGCTCGGATCGGGCCACTCGAAGGTTCTCGCGCGCGGTCAGCGCCCCTCGGGCCGGTACATCTTGATCGGGCGCGGCGCCGTGATCCACTCCGCCTGTTTGCTCCACGGCCGGCCGGCAAACGCGCCGCCATCCACCACCTGCGCGTGGCCCGTCACAAAGCTCGATTCGTCGCTCGCCAGCCACACCGCCGCACGGGCGATGTCCTCGGGGTCGCCGATGCGCCCGAGCGGCTGGCTCTTGCCGAGCGCGCGCTTCATCTTCGCGAGCCCCTCGTCGCTCACGTTCGGGCGCCCGGCCGCGAGCGGCGTCGCGATGATGCCTGGGCAGATGCAGTTGACGCGGATGCCGTACTCGCCGAGCTCGAGCGCCACCGAACGTGTTAGGTGGATCACGGCGGCTTTCGCGACGCTGTAAAGGTGCGGCGAGTAGCCGGTCTGCAGGCCCGCCACCGAAGCCGTGCTCAGGATCGAGCCAGACCGCTGGGCCTTCATCACCGGCGCTGCGTGCTTGATGCCGAGGAATGGGCCCTTCACGAGCACGTCGAACGTGATGTCGAAGTCCTCGACGCTCGTCTGCTCGATCGGCCCGAGCGCGCCGCCGAAGCCGGCGTTGTTGAAGATGCAGTCGAGCCGACCCCAGCGCGCAACGACCTCGTCGATGGCCCCCTTCACGTCGGCCTCGCGCGTCACGTCGACGCGCCGGAAGATCGCGCACTCGCCGAGCTCGGCTGCGAGCGCGCGGCCTCGTTCGTCCTGCGTGTCCGCGATCAATACGCGCGCGCCCTCGGCCACGAACAAGCGCACGCTCGCCGCGCCGATCCCGCTCGCGCCGCCCGTAATTACTGCTGTGCGGCCTTCGAGTCGCTTCATGTGCGCGCCTCCGCGAGCAGCACGCCGGCTGCCTCGAGCTTGGTGATCTCTGCGTCCGCCGCGCCGAGCCAATCGCGCAGCACGGCGGCGTTGTCTTCGCCGCGGAAGCGCGCGTTGCCGCTCGCGCCCGCGCGCGCATCCGAGAAGCGGTACGGCGACTGCACCACGCGGCGCACGCCGCCCGCGCGGTCGTCGATCTCGACGGCGCTGCCGCGCGCGCGCGCGGTGGGCGATGCGAAGGCCTGCGCCACGCTGCGCACGTCGCCCCACGGAATCGCGACGCGATCGAGCACAGCGGTCAACTCCGCGCGCGTCGCGAAGCCGGCGTAGAAACGCGCCGCCGCGTCGCGCCGGGCGCGAATCTTCTCGGGGAGCGGCGCGCCTTCGGGCGTGGTGTCGATCACGCCGAGCTTGCCGGTGAGCACGCGCCACAGGTTGCGGAACTCGCCCGTAATCATGATCGGGCCGCCGGGCGCGTCCCAGACTTCGCCGCCGCCGCGCGAGACCGGCTGCTCGTCGAGCGCGAAGTGCGCGTAGTCGTCGGTCGCGAGCATCGCGTCGTGCATCGCCAGATCGATGTGCTGCCCGAGGCCCGTGCGTTCGCGCATGACAACCGCGGCCAGCAGCGCGACGAGACCGTGCAGGCCCGCGTTCGTGTCGGCATTAGAGAGCACGAAGTCCGTCGTGCGCGGCGAGCGATCGAGCTCCGCCTGGCGCGCGACGGCGCCAGATTCGGCGTGAAGGACCGGCGCGTACGCCGGGCGATGCGACTCCGGCGAAACCGCGCCGAAGCCGGAGATCGAGAGCATCACGAGCCGAGGATTCAGCGCGTGCAGGCGCTCCCAGCCAAGGCCGTGCTGCGCCATCACGTGGGGGCGAAAATTCTCGACCAGCACGTCGGCGCGCGCCGCGAGCTGAAGCACGAGTTCGCTGCCGCCGGGCGCGCCGAGATCCACGCAGACCGCGCGCTTGCCGACGTTCTGCTGCACGTAATAACCACCGAGCCCGTGGCGCTGCTGCCCCCAGCCGCGCGTGATGTCGCCCTCGGGCGGCTCGACCTTCACCACGTCGGCGCCGAGATCCGCGAGCATGCGCCCCGCGAACGGGCCCGCCAGCACGCGCGAGAGATCGAGCACACGCATTCCGGAGAGCGGTGCCTCGCCGCCTGAAGCCTGACTCAATTCCGGTTCACCCCGCGCGGCCAGCGCGCCCCTCGGCTCGTAATCGAGACATCGATGCCACTGTTCGACTTCGCTCGGCTGCGCCTCGCTGCGCGCGGCGAGGCACGCCGCTTGCTCACGCCTCCTGCGCCGCTTCGTCGCTCGCGCCGGGCGCGATCGTCGGCTTCGCGCTCGACCTCAGCGCGTACGCCGCGACGTCGACTTCCGGAAGCTCGATCTCGCGCGCCAGCACGCCTCTCTTCCAGGCCTGATGCTCCGGCTCGCGCGCGTGGAACTCCGGCATCACTTCGCGCGCGAACAGCTCCAGGCTCGAGCAGATGTCGGCGTGGGTGTTATTGCCGGCCTGGTTGAGCAGGATCACCTGATCGATGTTCGACTCTTCGAACTTGCGCAGCTTGCGGCGCAGCGTCTCTGGCGATCCGACGAGCCCCGTGCGTCGGGACTTCTGGCCCGCCGGCGATTCCTTCCAGCCCTGATATTCCTGCCACAAGTTCACGGTGCCGGGCTCGACCACACCGTGCGAGCTGTAGAAGCGCAGCGCGAACTGGAAGAACGTCCAGCCGTCCGCCATGCGCATCGCGGCTTCGTCGGTCTCCGCGCACATGAAGCCGCTCACCAGCGCGATGTTCGGGTTCGTCGCGTAGTCCGCGAGCTTCTGCTGCCGCTTCACGAACTCGTTGTAATAAGTGTTGACCCAGGCGACCGCGGCTTCCGCCGAGACGAACTGGAAGCCGAGCGCGCCGATTCCGCGTCGCCCGGCCATCTGGATCGTCTCCAGTTGCGAGCACGCCACCCAGAGCGGCGGATGCGGCTTCTGATACGGCTTCGGCAGCACGTTGCGCAGCGGAAAATCAAAGTGCTCGCCGTGGTACTCCCACGGCGCGTCCCTGAACATCGGGATGATCGCGCGCACGGCGTCTTCCCAGACCGCGCGCTTGTCGCGGAAGCGCCGCCCGAACGGGTGCAGCTCCGTGATGCTCGAGCCCTCGCCAATCCCGAACTCGACGCGGCCGTGCGATAACAAGTCGAGCGTGCTGACGCGCTCGGCGACGCGCGCCGGATGATTCGTCGTGAGCTGGATGATCCCGTGCGCGAGCCGGATCTGCTTCGTGCGCTGGCTCGCCGCGGCGAGGAAAACCTCCGGCGCCGAAGAGTGCGAGTACTCCTCGAGAAAGTGGTGCTCGACCTCCCACGCGTAGTCGTACCCGAGCTTGTCCGCGAGTTCGACCTGCGTGAGGGAGTTCTGCAGCAACTCGTACTCCGAGCGCTCGTGCCACGGCCGCGGCAGCTGGTGCTCGTAAAACAATCCAAAGCGCATTGGGTGCTCCTTGCGGGCAAGAGTTCGTAGCGTGAAGGCTCGCGGGCAGGAACCCGGTCGACTCGTGTTTTCTGCCTTGCGAATGCAGCCGGCGACGCTTCGCGTCGCGGCTGATCCGCCTCACTCCAGCGCGCTGCTGAGGTGCTCCTGTTCGTCCTGCCTAGAAGATCGTGTAGCCGCCATCCACCACGAGCTGGTCGCCGGTGTGGAAGGTGAGACTCGGGTCGCACAGGTACGCGCCCACCGCTTCGAACTCGCTCGGCTCGGCCCAGCGCCGCACGGGGGTGCGAGAGGTGGTGGCGTTGCGGAACTTGTCGTTCTGATAACCGCCCATCGCCATCTCGGTGATGGTCCAGCCCGGCAGGATCGCGTTCACGCGAATCTTGTGACGCGCGAGCTCGACCGCGAGCGCGCGCGTGAGCCCTAACACCCCGGTCTTCGAGCTGGCGTAGGCGTGGTTGCGCTGCGCGCCGTGGATCGCGGAGGTGGAGGAGACGGCAACCAGCGCCCCGCCCTCGCCGCGCCCGATCATCGCGCGCGCGCACTCGCGGAACGTCACGAACAATCCGTCGAAGCTGACGCGCGTCACGTTCCGCCACTCGTCGAGCGTCGTATCGATCAGCGCCTTCGAGTAACCCGGTGCGCCCGCCGACGCGACGCAGGCGTCGATGCGGCCGAGCTGCTCGAGCGTGTCCTTGGCGGCGGCCACGATGCTGGCTTCCTCGCCCACGTCGCACACCACGCCGTGGGCGCGCACGCCGTGCTTCGCGAGCTTCTCGCAGGCTTCGGCGTTGCGATCTGCGCGGCGGCTCCAGACCGCAATATCGGCGCCGGCCTTCGCGCAGCCCTCGGCCATGCCGAAGCCAATGCCGGAGTTGCCCCCTGTGACCACCACCACTTTGCCGGTCAGGTTGCTCATGTGGCGCACGATACGCGACCTCGTTGACCGCGCGCTGCGCGCGCTTGACGGGCAACTCCGATCTTTCTTGTTGACTTCGCTCGCCTCCGAGGACTCCGGCTCGCTGCGCGCTTCGCTTGCGGCCTGTGCAGACATGCTCGGGAGGCGCTTCGTCAGCGAGGCGGTTGCGGGCGCGGTTGCGCGGTTCGGCTTGTCAGCGAGCGATGCAACGGCAGTAGCTCAGCTGCGGCGCCCGGCGCATAGTCGCGCGTCACCGCCGAGTTCGCGGGCGCCGTCAGCTGCAGCAACAGCACCCTGCCCGCATCGACCGGGCTTCGGTGGAAACAAGGAAACACTCATGGAAGTTCGGAGCTTCGGCGGAACGGGAATCCAGGTCAGCAAGTTCTGCCTGGGCGCGATGATGTTCGGCCCGATGGGCAACACGGATCACGCGGACTGCGTGCGGATTGTGCACGCGGCGCTCGATGCGGGCATCAACTTCGTCGACACCGCGGACGCGTATTCGCGCGGGGAGTCGGAACAGATTCTCGCGAAGGCGCTGAAGGGCCGGCGCGACGATGTGGTGCTCGCGACCAAGTGTTTTATCCCGATGAGCAGCGACCCGAACCACGGCGGCGGCTCGCGGCGCTGGATCGTGCGCGCGGTCGAAGACAGTCTGCGCCGGCTCGAGACCGACTACCTCGATTTGTACCAGCTGCACCGGCGCGATTACCGCACCGATCTCGAAGAATCGTTGTCCGCGCTCACGGATCTTCAGCGCCAGGGCAAGATCCGCGCGCTCGGGATGTCGGCGACGCCGCCGAATGTGTTGATGGAGGCTCACGGCGTCGCGGAGCGGCGCGGACTCGCGCGCGTGCGCGGCGAGCAGTGCCTCTACTCGGCGATGGCTCGCGGCGTCGAGGAGTTCGTGCTGCCCACTTGCCAGCAATTAGGGATCGGCGTGCTCACCTACGCGCCGCTGAACGGCGGTTGGCTCTCGGGCAAGTACCAGCGCGCCGCCGCCCCTCCCGCCGGCAGCCGCGCCGCGAGCGCGCTCGGGCGCACTGGGCGCTGGGACGAGGCGCGGCCCGAGGTCGCGCGCAAGCACGAAGTGGTCGAGACGCTCGGAGGGCTCGCGCGCGAGGCGGGTCTCCCGCTCACGCACCTCGCGACGGCCTTCGCGGCGGAGCACCCTGCCGTCTCGAGCGTAATCATCGGGCCGCGCACAATGCCGCAGCTCGAAGACAGCCTTGCCGCCGCGAACGTTCGCCTCTCCGCCGAAGTGCTCGATCGCATCGACGCGATCGTGCCGCCCGGCGAGAACCTCGATCGCCGCGACACCGCGGTGGGCAACCCCGCGCTCGATGACGTTTCGCGCCGCCGCCGCGCGCGCTGAGACGAACTCAGGAGCTCTTCCCATGCGCGACGACCGCAGCGAGATACTCGAGACGGTCTACTGCTACGCGACCGGCGTCGACACCAAAGACTGGGCGCTCTACCGCTCGATCTTCACGGACGAAGTCGAGTTCGATTTCTCCTCGTGGGATCCCAACAACTCCGCGCGGCGCCAGAAAGCGGACGAGTGGGTTGCCGGTGTGCGCGTGCTCTTCACAGGCCTCGACGCCACCCAGCACTCGATGACGAATCCGCGCGTTGCGATCGAAGGCGAGCATGCGACCTGCATCATGTACATGCAGGCCGCGCACTTTCTTCATAACAACGAAGGCGATCCGGAGTTCACGCTCGGCGGCTTCTACACGGATCGGCTGGTGCGCACGCCCTCGGGCTGGAAACTGTGCGGCGTGAAGCTCACGGTCACCTGGCGCCGCGGGAATGAGCACATCATGACGCTCGCGGCCCAGCGTGGCGCGGAGCGGCTCAGGCTCGCGAAGGCTTGATCACTCGCGCCCGGTGATTCGTGTCGAACCGCCGCCGGCTCGAACGTCATGCGTGCAGCGGGCTATCTCTAGCCCGACTGGAGGCCACCCTGTCGACTCCGCTAGGTCAGGTGCGAATCGCCGCGTCACGGGATGCTTGGCTCGAAGCGCGCAAGGCCTTGCTAGAGCAGGAGAAAGCGCACACCCGCGAGCGTGACCGGCTGGCAGCCGAACGGCGCGCGCTGCCGCGGCTGCGAGTCGAGAAGCCGTACCGGTTCGAAGGGCCAAACGGCGTGGAGAGCCTCGAACAACTCTTCGCCGGCCGCAGCCAACTGCTCGTCTACCACTTCATGTTCCCCGCGAGCTGGGAGGCCGGCTGCAAGAGCTGCTCGTTCTGGGCTGACGGCTACGACGGGATCATTCCGCACCTGGCGGAGCGAGACGTCTCCATGGTGACAATCTCGAAGGCGCCGCTCGCGAAGCTGCGCGCGTTCCAAGCCAGGATGGGATGGCGCTTCAAGTGGCTGTCGTCCGCGGGCTGCGATTTCAACCGCGATTTCGGCGTCTCCGTGAGCGCGGAGGAAATCGCGAGCCGTGCGGCCGTCTACAACTTCGGCACGCTGCCCTTCGGCGTGGAGGAAGCGCCGGGCGTCAGCGTGTTCGAGCGCTCGGGCGCGGGCGAGATCTTCCTCACTTATCAATGTTTCTCGCGCGGCCTCGACGCACTGAACCCGGCGTATCAGCTGCTCGATCTCGTGCCGAAGGGGCGCGACGAATCAGATCTCCCGATGCCGATGGCGTGGCTGAAGCGACGCGACGAGTACTGACCCGCGGGCTTGGCGCGAGTCACCCGAGGTAAAGCACCGCGTCGATTTCGACAGCCGCGCCGCGCGGCAACTCCTTCACCCCCACCGTCGCGCGCGCGGGATACGGTGCGCTGCATGCGCGCGTCATCTGCTCGTTCACGACGCCGAAGTTCGCGAGATCGGTGAGGTAGATCGTGAGCTTCAGCGCGGTCGCGAGTGAACCGCCTGCCGCCGCCGCGATTGCGGCGAGGCTCGCGAAGACGCGCTCGGCCTGCGCGGCGACGCCGCCTTCGACGAGCTGCCCGCTCGCGGGATCGAGGCCGATCATCCCTGACACGTACAGCGTGTCGCCGGCGCGCACCGCCTGGGAGTACGCCCCGATCGGTGCGGGCGCGTTCGGCGTGTTCACGATCGTGACGGGCATGAGACCTCCTGGCGGCGCGCGCACGGTATCGGATCGCGCGCCGCACGAATCGTCGTACTGTGCGGCGCTTCACCGAGAGGGAGATTCCGATGCGCGCTCACCGAACCCGTCCGCTTCGCGTGATCCAGTGGGGCACCGGCAACGCCGGCAAGCGCGCGCTCGCGGGCATCCTGCGCCACCCGGGGCTCGAGCTGGTTGGAGTGCACGCGCATTCCCCTGATAAGCGCGGCAAGGACGCGGCGGAGTTGTGCGGCTGGCCGCAGCCGACGGGGGTGCGCGCGACGAACGATTCGGCGGCACTGCTCGCGCTCGATGCCGACTGCGTTTGTTACACGGCGCAAGGCGAGACGCGCATTCGCGAGACGATCGACGATCTCTGCAGAATCCTCGCTTCCGGCAAGAACGTGGTGAACACCGCGATCGTCTCTCTCTGTTATCCCGACGCGAGCCCCAAGCTGCGTGATCGCCTCGCTGCCGCCTGTGCCGAGGGCAACAGCACGTTCTTCACCTCGGGCTTCGATCCCGGCTGGTCCGGCGACGTGATCCCGCTCCAGCTCGCGGCGTGCTGCGAGCGCGTCGATTCGCTGCGCGTCTCGGAACTGATGGACTACTCCACCTACCCCGACCCGGGCTTCACGGGCGTCTACTTCGGCTTCGGCCGCCCCCTCGATTATGCGGCGCCGCTGCTTCAGCCCGGGATGATTAGAGGCGGCTGGAGCTGCATGGTGCTGATGGCCGCCGACGCGCTCGGCATTCGGCTCGACGAGATTCGCGAGGAGCACGAGCGCTTGCCCGCGCCAGAGAGCTTCGACACCGCGATGGGCCGCATCGAGCGCGGCACCTGCGCGGCGGTGCGCTTCGAGGTGCAAGGCATCGTGAACGGCAAACCCGTAATCGTTGCCGCGCACGTGAACCGCCTGCGCGACGACATCGGCCCGCACTGGGATCGCCTCTCGACGGGCAAGAAATCCGGCTACAAGATCGAGGTCAAAGGCTCGCCGAGCTTCACTTGCGAAATCGAGCCCGTGGGCGAAGACGGCGATCACAACACCGCAGGCATTACGGGCACCGCCATGCGCGTGGTGAACGCGATCCCCGCGGTCTGCGATGCGGCGCCGGGCGTGGTGTCGATCCTCGATCTGCCGCTGTTCACGTCGCGCGCGGCGCGGCGCGCCTAAGAACTCGCCTCGCGCGCGTTCACGGCACGATCACCACCTTGCCGATGGCGCGGCGGTCGGCGACGAAGCGCATGGCCGCGGCGGTTTCCGTGAGCGGGAAGCGCGCACCGATGCGCGGGCGCAGGCCTTGCTCCACCAGCGCGCCGAGGTCTGCGAGATCGCGCGCGAGCGCCGCGGGGTCGCGCTCGCCGAGGCCGCGCAGATCGACGCCGCGAATCTGGATGCCCTTCAGCAACACCAGATTGAGCGCGATGCGCGGGATCTCATCCGACGCGAAACCGAGCGTGATGAAGCGCCCGCCCCAGCGCAGGCCGCGCAGCGCTTGCTCCGCGAGCGCGCCGCCGACCGGATCGATCACGATGTCGGCGCCCTCGCCGGTGGCTTCGCGAATGCGCGTTTTCAGATCACCGTCACCCGCGATTAGGGCGGCATCGGCGCCCCACGCGCGGCACGCCGCCGCCTTCTGCTCGGTCGACACGATCGCCAGCACGCGGCAGCCGAGCCGCTTCGCGATCTCGAGCGCGGCCGAGCCGACGCCGCCCGCTGCACCTAACACCGCGACCCATTCGCCGGGCTTTGCCTCCGCAACCGTGCGCAGGGCGGTGAACGCGGTGCGGTAGACCACGCCGAAACTGGCGGCCTCCTCGTGCGTGAGCCGGGGCGGCTTCTTCGCCAAGCGGCTCGCGCGAACCGCGATGCGCTCCGCGAACGCGCCGGTCATGTCGACGCTCGTCACCTCGTCGCCGACTGCGAAACCCGTAACGCCTGCGCCGAGCGCGGCCACGACGCCTGAGAACTCGCTGCCCGGGATCAGCGGCAGCTTTGCTGCGACCTGATAACGGTTCGCGGCGATCAGCACGTCGGGGAAGTTCACCGAAGCCGCGCGCACCGCGACGACGAGCTCGCCCGGCTTCGGCGTGGGATCGGGCAACTCCGCAATCTCGATCGATTCGGGCGGCCCGTAGGCGCGAAGCACGGCTGCGAGCATGCGCGCCTAAGCGCTCGCCTGCTCTACGGACATCACCTCGAACATCACACCGCCTGCCTTCGCGAAGAAGAAGCGCACGACTTGCCCCGGGCTCCAGGGCGTGATGTCGATCGCTGACGCCTCGAAGCCGTGTTCGAGGCAGAGCTTGTGTGCGCGCGCGACGTCGCGGGTGCCGATCGCGATGCCCCAGATTCGCGACGCGTCGCCGCGCAATATCTGGAACTGACGGCTCCTCTCGTCGCCCGCGATGAAGCCGTTGGTTTGCGACGAGCCGCGCACACTGAAGACGTCCTCGTTCGTGAGGGTGGGGCCCGCGAGTGCCGGGCTGGGCGGCGCGGCCGGCCGTGTCGGCGCTTCCCCGAGCGGCCAACCCGCTGGCACTTCGGCGACGAGGCGTAGGAAACGGTCCACCGCTTCGGGGTCCGTAGAGACGATCTTCACGTGGTTGAGCCGGTTCATGAGTCGAGCGTCTCCAAGGCCGCACGCAGCAGCTGAGGAATTAGGGTGGTCAGACGCGAGATGTCGACGCCGGGCTTCGCGAGCTTGCGCGTGTTCTTCGCGATCAGCGCGGAAGCCGCGGCCTGCTTGTAACGAACCAGCGCACCGAACCAGCGCAGATCCGCGACGCGCGCCCCCGCAGCGCGCTCGTACTCGGCGAGCAGCGCAGCGCCGCTCGGCATCTCCGGTTTCGCGCGCGTGCAGCTCGGGTGCTGCGGGTTGCCATTCCACAGGAACCAGGCCAGATCGAGGCGCGGGTCACCCAGCGACCAGATCTCCCAATCGATTAGGGCGCCGATCTTGTCGCCGGCGCACTGCATGTTGCCCAGCCGGTAGTCGCCATGGAGCACGCGCGCGGGCGTCTCGGCGGGCAGCGCCGCCGCGAGTCGTGCGTGCACTTCGGCCTCGTTCGCGCGCAAATCTTCCTCGCACGAACCGAACGCTTTCGCCCAGCGCGCGAGCTCCGCAGGTAAATCCTGCACCGGCTCGCTCGCGATGCGCGGATCCGTGGGCGCAACCGCGTGAAGCGCCGCGAGCATGCGCGCCGCCGCGAGGGCACGCGCCTCGAGCTCCGCGCGCGAAGCCTTGGGCTCCTCGCGCGCGAGGCACGGCTCGTAGGATTCGCCGGGCACGAACGACATCACGAACAGCGGCGGCACTTCCACCGGCGCGCCCGCGTCGGCGCCGAGCACTTCAGGCACCGCGACGCCCGGCGCATTCGCCAGCACGTCGAACACGCGCGCCTGCCGTAACACATCGCGGTTCCGCACCGGCGGGAGCCCGGGTGGCGCGACCTTGATCACCACGCGGCGCGCAGCGCCCGCGCCCGTGAGCTGCGCCTGATAGGTGAGGCTCGAAGTCCCCCCGAGCAGCGGCTCTACGCCCGCGACGCGCGCGCCGGCGAAGCGCGCCTGTACCGCGCCCGTGGCGCGCACCGCGAGCTCGTCGGCGGTGGGAGGCCTAACACCGGGCGCGTCCGCCATCGCGATTCTCCCTCTTCGCCTGCGGACGCTACGCCAACCCGGGCGGCCTTCGGCTGGCTACTTCGGCCCCTGCCCGTCGTCGATCTTGACGACCGTGCCGGTCACGGCCTCCGAGCTGGGCGCGACCAGATACAGCAGCGTGCTGTCCATCAGCGCTGGGTCGGCGATGCGCCTGCGCGGGAACCCCTTCGAGATGTCGCCGATGCGCGAGAGCATGCCGTCCATCATCTCGGACGAGAACGCGCCGGGTGCGATGCAGTTGACGTTGATGCGATAGCCCGCCCACTCCGCGGAGAGAGCCTCGGTCATGCGCACGATGCCCGCTTTGGTGATCGAGTAGAGCGCCGCGCCGCCGCCGCCCTGATAACGGAAGGCGCCCATCGAGGAGATGTTCACCATGCGCCCCGGCGATTTCGCGGCAATCAGGCGCCGCGCCACTTCGCAGGCCAATATGTAAGGCCCGCGCAGGTTCGTATCGAAGACGCGGTTGATCAGCTCGAGCGACTGCTTGGTCGCGTGCTGCGCGTCGGGAATGCCCGCGTTGTTAACCAAGATCGTGACGAGCCCGAGCGCGCGCTCTGCCTGCTCGACCGCCGCGACGATCTGCGCGGGATCCTGCATGTCGAGCGCGATCGGCTCGGCCACGCCGCCGCTCGCGCGGATCTCTGCGGCGAGCGCATCGAGGCGGTCCCTACGCCGCGCCGTGATCGCGACGCTCGCGCCGGCGGCCGCGAGCGTCTTCGCAAAGCGCCAGCCGAGGCCGGCGGAAGCGCCGGTCACCAGCGCGACCTGGCCTTTGAGATCGAGCGAGGCATTAGGCAGGGGATAAGTCATCGCGTGGACTCCGACAACGTTTGAGTTTCGAGGCCGTGCCCTCAGCGAGCAGGCAACCTCGGCCGCACGTCGCTCTCGAGGAATGCGATCACCGCTTGCGAGAACGCGTCGTTCTGGTCGCCCGCGACCATGTGCGCCGCGCCGCTCACGTCGGCGAGCTTCGAGCCAGGGATGCGCGCGAGAAAATCTTGCACGCCCTCGTCCGTGACGACATCCGAGAGCTTGCCGCGGACGAGCAGCGTCGGGACGCGGATGTTCG
>JANNRF010000078.1:0-3247 GCA_031401135.1 Deltaproteobacteria bacterium
CGCCCGACGCGGTGAGTCGCTGGACCGGAAGATCCTCGCCATCCGCGATGCGGCCGGAAGCGCTGCGTGCGCGAGCCAAGCACACCTGATGGCGGCGCGTGCGAAAGCGAAGCTCTCGATCCGCACGAAGCGCGCGTACGAAGCGCCCGCTACGGGCGACGGCCGCCGCATCCTGGTCGATCGGCTCTGGCCGCGCGGGCTCACGAAGCAGCAAGCGCGCATCGATTATTGGGCGCGCGCGATCTCGCCCTCGGACGCGCTGCGCAAATGGTACGAGCATGACGCCACGAAGTGGGACGAGTTCAAGCGCCGCTACTTCGCGGAGCTCGACGCGAACGCGGCGGGGGTCGAGGTGTTGTGCGAACACCTGGGCGTGGCGGCCACGTTCGTGTTCGGTTCGCGCGAGCAGAAACTCAATAATGCCAACGCGCTGATCGAGTATCTGAAGGCGCGGAGTGCAAAGCCGGCTTCGGCAGCGAAGATGACCGCGGGCAGAAGCGCGGTGTCGGCCGGGAAGCGCGGCGTGGCATGGGCAGCTGTGCGCAAACTCGCGCTCGCGTTCCCCGGTATGAGCGAGGGCGCTTCTTATGGCGAGCCCGCCTTCTTGCTCGACGGAAAGTTCTTCTCGCGCTTCAACGAGCAGGAGCAGGGGTTGGTGGTTCACGCAGAGGAACCGCTGCGCGACGCGCTGCTCGCGGGCAAGCCCGACGTGTACTTCACGACGGACCACTACCGAAATTACCCCGCAGTCTTGGTGCGCCTCGCGTGCGCGCCGCGCGCGGAGTTAGCGGCGCTCTACGAGGCTGGGTTCCGCGCGCGGGCGAAGAAGAAGCGCGTCGCCGAGTTCGACACGCAGAGGAATCGCAAATGACGGACACCTTGCTCTCGCTGGCGCAGCTCGCCGTAGCAATTACTGGGTTCGCGTCGATCGTGCTGGTCTTCCAGCGCCGCGAATCCGGGCGCTGGGCGCGCGACGGCGCGAACGCCTTCAACGGCATGTTGTTTCACTCGATGGCCGCACTCGTCTCCTGCCTCGTGTCCGTGGCGCTCGAGGCGTTCGGCGTCGCGCCCGGCGCGCTCTGGCGAAGCATCAGCGGGGTGCTCGGCGTCGTCACGCTCGTGCATGCACCGCTGGTTGGCTTCGTGCTGCTCAAGGGCCGGCCACTGCGCGAGCGCGCATTCGTGCTCGGCATCGAGCTTCCGGCTGCGGCGCTGCTGCTCGCGACCGCTCTCGGCGCGTTCGCGGGCTTCGCGGCGGGCGTCTTCGTGGCGGCCGTGTGCCTGCAAATCCTGCAGGCGACGGTGCTGTTCTTCACGCTCTCGTTCGTGCGTCGCGACCAGATCGAAGACTGAAAAATCCGCTTGACGCGGTCCCGCGCTCGGGTGGAAACTGAGCCTAGTCAGTTTTGCGAGGCCCGATGTCCGCTGCCGCCCTCGATCCGCCGCGTCGCGAGCGCAACAAGCAGGAGAAGCGCGAGCGCATCGTCGCCGCCGCGCGCAGGCTGTTCTCGCGCAAAGGCTTCGCCGCGACGACGACCGCGCAGATTGCCGAGCGCGCCGAGATCGGCGCGGGCACGCTGTTCCTCTACTTTGCGTCGAAGGACGATCTGCTGGTCGCGATCTTCCGCGAGCAGATGGATGCCGTGGTGCGCGGCGCGCTCGCGACGCTGCCGAAGCGCGGCTCGCTGCTCGACGAGATGGTGCATGTCTACGGCGCGATGATCGATTTTCACGAGCGGGATCCGGAACTCGCGCGCGCGTTCGTGAAAGAGATGTTGTTCGTGAGCGGGAAGAATCGCGCTGCGGTGCACGAGTTCATCGATGGCCTCGATGCCCAGTTCGCGGAGCGCATCGTGCTCCGCCAGGAGCGCGGTGAACTCGATGCCTCCGTGCCTGCGCTGCTCGTCGCGGAGAACTGCTTCGCGCTCTACATCGCGCGGCTCCAGAAGTGGCTCGGAGCCGACGCGCGGCTCGCGAGCGCGCAGCACATCGCGCGGCTGCGGGAGGCGTTCGCACTCCAGCTGCGCGTGCTCGAACTGAAGCCCGCGCGCGTACTGCGCGCGGCGCCACGAACCGCCTCGCTACGAAAGAGAGGGCGCTAATGCCTGCACGTACGGGTTCGCAGTTTCTGGCTGGCCTGAAGGACGACCGCGAGGTCTGGGTCGATGGCGAGCGCGTCCACGATGCCGCCAGCCACCCGGCGTTCGCCGGCGCCGCGGGCCTAATGGCCGAGCTGTTCGACCTGCAGCACACCCACGCCGACGATTGCTTGATGCCCGACCCCGAGACCGGCGAGCCGATCAACGTGAGCCATCTGATCCCGCGCTCGCGCGCCGACATCGAGCGCCGCCGCAAGTGCCTCGAGCGCATCGCCGAGCACACCGTGGGACTGATGGGCCGATCGCCCGACTACATGAACGTGACGTTCGCAGGCTTCGCGGGCCGCGACGACGAGTGGGCGGTGGCGGGCAACGCGCGCGGCGCAGCGAACCTGGTGGCCTTTCAGAAGGAGCTGCGCCGCCGCGATCTCTCGCTGACGCACACCATCATCCATCCCACGGTCAACAAGGCCATGCCCGATGTCGCGGCCGGCGGCGGCGACGTGGTGCTGCACAAAGTCGAGAACACCGAGCACGGCATTCTCGTGCGCGGCGCCCGCGTGCTCGCGACGCTGGCGCCGTTCTCGGACGAACTCGCGGTGTATCCCGCGATGCCGATCCCCGTGGACGGCGCGCGCTACGCGCTCTCATTCTCGATCCCGATGGCGACGCCCGGGCTCAAGTTCCTGTGCCGCGACAGCGTCTCGCGCGGCACCAACAAGTTCGATTTCCCGCTCTCCAGCCGCTTCGACGAGCAAGACGCCTTCGTGATCTTCGACGACGTCGAGATCCCGCGTGAACGCCTCTTCATCGACAGCCAGGTCGACGTCTATAACAGCGTGATGCTGACGGGCTGGTTCCCGAACGTGATGCAGCAGACCATGATCCGCGCGCAGACCAAGCTCGAGTTCGCTTACGGGCTCGGCTGCCGGATGGCGAGCGCGATCGGCGACAAGAGCCAGCCCACCGCCGAGTTGTTGGGGGAACTGTTCGGTTACGCGGAGCTTTCGCGCGCGGCGATTCGCACCGCGGAGGCGGAGGCCGTGCACTGGGGCAACGGCGTGTGGTTCCCGTACGGGCCGCCGTTGAATCAGCTGAAGCAGTTCATGCCCGTCTGGATGCCGCGCGCGAACGAGATCCTGCGGTTG
>JANNRF010000079.1:0-4823 GCA_031401135.1 Deltaproteobacteria bacterium
GCAACAAGCGCATCGGCGCGCTCCTGTTCCTCGAATACCTCGTGCGCAACGGCGCTCTGCTCCGGCGCGACGGCACGCCGCGCTTCGCGGACAACGCGTTGGTGGCGCTCGCGCTGCTCACCGCCGAGAGCGAGCCCGCGCAGAAGGACTTGCTCGTGAGGCTCACGATCAACCTAATGCTCGACTCGGCCCCGAGCGCGCGCGCGTGACGCCCGCCGTGCTCGAAGCCCGCGTGCAGGCCATCGGCCGTGAGCTGTTCGAGCGCACGCGCGGCGAGGCGCCGGGCGTCTTCTCCTCTGCCTATTGGGAGGGCCAGCTGCTCGCCTGGGCGATGCGCGATCCCGGCTTCAAGGTGGACTTGTTCCGCTTCGTCGATGTGTTCCCGATGTTGCGCACGCGCGAGCAGGTGGCGCGGCACGTGGAGGAGATGTTGCTGCGCCCCGGGCGCGAGCTGCCCGCGGCGATCGCAACGGCGCTGCGCGCGACGACGGCGCGCTTAACCGGCGGCGTCGCGCAGGCGGCGCTGCGCAAGAACATCGAGGCGATGGCGCAGCGCTTCATCGTGGGGCGCGATTCACGGGATA
The DNA here is from genome assembly GCA_031401135.1 of Deltaproteobacteria bacterium. Classification (GTDB taxonomy): domain Bacteria; phylum Myxococcota_A; class UBA9160; order UBA9160; family UBA6930; genus VGRF01. Next base: position 585 of record JANNRF010000079.1, read on the forward strand.
CGTTGCCCGCGCTGCGGCGGCTGCACGACGCCGGCATCGGCTTCACGGTCGACTTGTTGGGGGAGGCGACGCTGAGCGAGCCGGAGGCCGAGGCGTACCTCGCGCGCTACCGCGACTTGGTGGAGAACATCCCGCAACAAGTCGCGAGCTGGCCCGCGGATGATGTGCAAGGTCGCGGCGCGCACGGCGCAATCCCACGCGCGAACGTGAGCATCAAGCTCTCGGCGCTGTATTCGCAGATCGATCCCGTCGATCACGACGGCGCAGTCGCCGCGTTGCTGCGCCGCGCGCTGCCGATCTTCTTCGAAGCGAAGCGGCGCGGCACGTTTCTCAACGTCGATCTCGAACAGTGGGCGACCCACGGCATTGCCTACGAGTTCTTCGAGCGCGTGGCGCTCGAGCCGGAGCTGCGCGATTGGCCGCATCTCGGCGTGGTGCTTCAGAGTTACCTGCGCGATTCGGAGCGGATCTACGAACGGCTGCTGGCGCTCGCGCGTCGGCGCGGCGCACCGATCACGGTGCGGCTCGTGAAGGGCGCTTATTGGGATTACGAGACGGTCCTTGCCGACCAGAACGGCTGGCCGTCTCCGGTGTGGCGCACCAAGCCCGAGACCGACGCTTGTTACGAGCGCCTCTCGCGTCGGCTGCTCGAAACGCACGCCGAGACGGCGCCTGCCTTCGGCTCGCACAACTTGCGCTCGCTCGCGCACGCACTCGCGGTGGCGGAGGAGCTGCGCGTGCCGAGCGGCGCCTACGAAGTGCAGATGCTCTACGGCATGGCGGAGCCCGAGCGCGCGGCGCTGCGGGCGCGTGGGCAGCGCGTGCGCGTGTATGCGCCCGTCGGCGAGTTGCTGCCGGGCATGGCGTATCTCGTGCGTCGCCTGCTCGAGAACACCGCGAACGCGGGGTTCCTGCGCCTCTCGCATCACGAGCAGGCGGATGTAGCTGCGTTGCTCGCGGCGCCGCCCGCAGCGGCGCAGCCTTCACGCCAGCGAACGCCGCGAATGAAGCGCGGCGACCTAACGACTCCGTTCGAGGGCTGCCCGCTCACGGACTTCGCGGACGCGTCGCAGCGCACCGCCTTTGCGAGCGCGGTGGAAGCGGCGTGGTCGCGCGGCGCAATCGACGTCCGGCTTTCAATTGCCGGTCACACCTCGAACAGCTCGCGCGCGCTCGATCACGCTTGCCCATCGGAGGCTGCGCGCGTCGCGAGCCGCGTCGCGCTTGCGAGCCTCGTCGACGCCAACGCCGCAGTCGCAATTGCCGCGCGCGCGTGGCCAGCGTGGCGCGATCGCCCGCTCGCCGAACGCGCAGCGCTGCTCGAAGCGCTCGCGGATTCTCTCGAGCGCGACCGCAACGAACTCGCGGCGCTCCAGTGCTTCGAGGTCGGCAAGCCCTGGCGCGAAGCCGACGCCGACGTCGCGGAGGCCGTCGACTTCTGTCGTTATTACGCTCGGCTGGCGCTCAGCGAACTCACGCCGCGCTGGCTCGGCCGCGAACTCGGCGAGGAGAACACGCTCTGGTACGAGGGCCGCGGCGTGTGCGCGGTGATCGCCCCGTGGAACTTCCCGCTCGCGATTCTCACAGGCATGGCGACCGCGGCGCTCGTCGCGGGAAATACGGTGGTGATGAAGCCGGCTGAGCAATCGAGCGCGATCGCGCAGGCGCTTCACAAGCGCATGCTCGCCGCGGGCTTCCCGGCAGAGGTGATTGCGTTCCTGCCCGGCACGGGCGAGGAGATCGGCGCTCTGCTCGTCTCACATCGCGATGTCGCACAGCTTGCGTTCACGGGCAGCAAGAGCGTCGGCCTCGCAATCCTCGAGACGGCAGCGAAAACGCAAGCCGGGCAGCGGCAGGTGAAGCGCGTCGTCTGCGAAATGGGCGGCAAGAACGCGATCGTGATCGACGACGATGCGGATCTCGACGAGGCGGTGTTAGGTGTCCTGCGCAGCGCCTTCGGCTACGCAGGGCAGAAGTGCTCCGCGTGCTCGCGCGCGATCGTGGTCGATGGCGCTTACGACGCGTTCGTAGCACGCATTGTCGCGGCCGCGGGCTCGCTCGCGATCGGGACAGCGCAGCTCGCGAGTAGCGCGATCGGGCCTGTCGTCGATGCCGAGGCGCAGCAGCGTCTAATCGCCGCGATCGAGTCGCCGGGCGCCCGCAAGCTGTTCGTCGGCAACGCGCCTGTGGGTGGCTTCTTCGCCCCGCCCGCGATTCTCGCAGTTGACGACCCGCAGCACGAACTCATGCAGCGCGAGCTGTTCGGCCCCATGCTCGCGGTGTTCCGCGCGCGCGATTTCGCGCACGCCCTCGAGGTCGCCACGAGCAGCGAGTTCGCCCTAACAGGCGCCGTCTACTCGCGCTCGCCCGCGCATCTCGACGAGGCGCGCCGCCGCTTCCGCGTTGGCAACCTCTACCTGAACCGCGGTTCCACCGGCGCGCTCGTTGGCCGGCAGCCGTTCGGCGGTTTCGGAATGAGCGGCACCGGCGCCAAGGCTGGCGGCCCTAACTACCTGCTCCAGTTCGCCGACCCGCGCGTGGTTACGGAGAACACGCTCCGCCGCGGCTTTGCGCCGGAGTTGGTGGAGTAGGGCTGCGTCAGCGCGGTCCTCGACTGGGTCGGTTGGCTCTTGCGCGGGATCCGCAGGCGCGGCGGGGCCGGGGGCTGCGGCGGCTCGTGGCTCGGCGCGGCCTTTGGTGGGAAGGGGCGTTGTTGGGGGCGCGTCTTCTGGTGTGAAGGCGCTGTATTGCGTCGGGCCGCGCCTGCGCTTTTACCTCGCCGCCGCAGCCCCCGGCCCCGCCGCGCCTGCTTTTGCTCGGGGTTGGCTCGGTCGTGGATTTTCTGGGGGACGGCGCGGATCGGCGCGGCTTTGAGCCGCGCCTGCCGCGTGCGCTGCGCGCTCTGCGCTTGCGTCTGTTCTCAGCGCACGCTCGCGAGGAACTCCGCCAACACGCGATTCCACTCCTCCGGCTCCTCGAAGTACGGCGAGTGCCCGGCGCGCGGGATCATCGCGACGCGGGCGCGGCATGCGGGGGGCAGCTGCTTTGCGCTGGCAGCGATTAGGGCCGGGGGGAACAGGCCGTCCACTTCGCCCACGATCAGCAGCACTGGGCATTTGAGATTCGCGAGCTTCGCGGCGTCGTGGCGCGTCGCAACCAGCGAAGGCAATACGTCCGCGAGCTTCGGCTCGCCGAATGCGCCGAGTTGTTGGTAGAGCACGGCGCGTTCGGGATGGCGCTCGAAGAAGTCCGGCGCGACGGCGGGGTGGCGGCCGAGCTCGGGCACTGCGAAGCCGCCGCCGCCCGCGACGTTCGACCATGCGGCGCGCAGCTCCGCGGAGTCGATGCCGCCGGGCGTGTCGGCGAGCGTTAGGGAGCGCACGCGCGCGGGCTGCGCCAGCGCGAGGCCGAGTACGGACCAGCCGCCCATCGACTGGCCGACGATGTCGGCGCGCGCGATGCCGAGCTGATCGAGCAGCGCGGCGAGATCGGCGGTCGCGCGGGCCGGCGCGTTAGGTCCGCCGCGCGCGCTGCTGCGGCCGAAGCCGCGCTGGTCCCAGAGCACGAGGCGGCGGGTCTTCACGAAGTGCGGGACTTGTTGGAACCAGACGGCGTGGTCGCCGCCCGCGCCGTGGGTGTGCACGAGCGGCGGTCCGTGGCCTGCGCACTCGTAGTAGATGCGTTCGCCGTCGCGTTCGAGGAAGCCGGATTCGCGTTTCATGCCGCGACCCTATCACGCGAATCCCGCGCGCGACTCAGGCCGGTGTAGGGTTCGGCTGGTTGGTTGGAGGACGCATGCCGTCAGACACGCGCGCGCCGCGCCCGAGCGAGGAGTGGCACGACATCGGAGACGCCCGAGAGCTCGCGGGCACGCCGCTCCAGCAAGTCCAAGTTCGCGGCCTGCGGCTCGCCCTCTCGTGCGTCGATGGCGTATTCGGCGCGATCAACGGCAACTGCAACCACGCGGGCGGTCCGCTCGGCCAGGGCTGTCTCGAGGGTGATTATGTGGTGTGCCCGTGGCACCAGTGGCGCTTCCATCGCACGCGCGGCCACGGCGAGCGCGGCTTCGAGCAGGACGTCGTGCCCGCTCACCGCGTCCGCGTGCGCGGCGGGCGCGTGGAGGTGAGTGCCACGCCGCACATTCGCCGGCACAAGACGGAACACGCGCCTCACCCGCTCGCGCGCGAACCGCGCAGGGAGGACGGCGCGATCCGCGTCGTCGGCATTTCGACGACCGCC
>JANNRF010000080.1:0-4436 GCA_031401135.1 Deltaproteobacteria bacterium
ATTGCCGCACCCGCGACGCCGGAGACGCGCCACCTCATCAACCGCGAATCGCTCGCGCAGGTGAAACGCGGCGTGCATTTCGTGAACGTGTCGCGTGGCGAGCTGGTCGATCAAGACGCGCTGCGCGAAGCGCTCGATGATGGCCGCGTGGCCTGCGCGACGCTCGACGTCGCTGAGCCCGAGCCGCTGCCCGCCGGGCACTGGCTGTATACGCACCCGCGCGTGCGCCTCAGCCCGCACACCTCGTGGGCGATGCCGGGCGCGCTCGACATGCTGCTCGAGCCGTTCCTCGAAAACTTCGCGCGTTGGCAGAGCGGCAAGCCGCTGCTCGCGCGCGATCTCGTGGATCTCGCGCGCGGCTATTAGGGGGAACTGTGGAACGCAAGCTCGGGGCGATCGCGAACCGCGTGCTGTTCGAGAACGAGCGTGTGCGCATTTGGGAGATGCGCATGCCGCCTGGGGAATCGGGGCCGGTGCACGAGCACGGGCTCGATCACATTCTCGTGCAGGTTGCGGGCGATCGGATGGCGGTGGTGCCGGAGGCGGATACGCGCGGCGAGTACATGGAGTATCTGGAAGCGGAGGTTGCGGCGGGGCAGGTGTTTTTCGTGCGGCGCGGCGGGATTGAGACGGCGAAGAATGTTGGGCAGCGGGAGTACCACGAGATTTTGATTGAACTGAAGGATTGAGAAAGTTCGTGAGCGGGGCGGGTTGTTGGGGTTGCGGGCTCCGCAGCCGCGGCGGGGCCGGGGGCCGCGGCTCCTCGTGGCTCGTCGCGGCCTTTGGATGGAAGTGACGCTCGCGACGGCGCGATCTCCGGTGAGAAGTCGGTGTATTGCGTTGGGCCGCGCCTGCGCTTTTACCTCGGCGCCGCGGCCCCCGGCCCCGCCGCGGCTGCTTGTGCTTGGCCTCGACCGCGGGCATTGGGTGGGAGTGGCGCGGATCGGCGCGGCTTTGAGCCGCGCCTCCCGCGCGCGCTTCGCGCTCTGAGTAGACTGCTCTTCGTTTGCTGTGAGGGCGCGTGAACAAACTCGATCTCTCGGATACGGCTGAGCGCCTGTTAGGGCGCTGCTTGCGGCGGCAGGCGGAGATGGTTCCGGATGATTTGTTTGTGCGCTGGAACGAGCAGCGTTGGAGTTATGGGCGGGTGAATGAGCTCGCGAATGCGAGTGCTCGGGGGTTTCGGGAACTCGGGGTTGGGCGCGGGGAGACGGTCGCGTTTTTGCTCGACACGTGTCCGGACTGGATCTGGACGACGCTTGGGCTCAATAAGCTTGGCGCGATCTGGGTGCCGACGAACACGGATTACAGGGGTGCCTGGCTGCGCGAATCGCTCGAGGATTCGCGGGCCCGTGTGCTGGTGGCTGACGCGGCGTTGATCGAGCGCGCGTTGCAGGCGTGCAACGGGGTGCTGCCTTTCGAGCGCGTGATCGTGCGCGGGAAGGCGCCGGCGGGGCTGTCGAGCCGGATCGAGGCGATTCCGCTCGAGCAGCTCGCGCAAGCGCCGGGCGGCGAGCCCGACGATGCGGAGCTTTATTATGGGGACACCGCCGCGATCCTCTGGACTTCTGGCACCACCGGAAAATCCAAGGGCGTAATGCAAAGCCACAACGTGTGGCTGCGTGCGGCGCAGGGCGGCGCGAACAACTCGGGGCTGCGCGAGGGCGAGGTCATCTACAGCTGCTTGCCGATGTATCAGTCCGCAGCCTGGGTGGCGAACGTCTACCGCGCGCTCGTGTGCGGAGTGCCGGTCGCGATCGATCCGCGTTTCTCCGTGACCGAGTTCTGGGAGCGCTGCCGTTATTACGGCGCCACGATGGTGTTCACGCTCGGCGCGATGCACATCTTCTTGTGGCAACAGCCGCCGCGCGCGGACGACCGTGATAACCCGGTGCGCAGCGCCGGCATGGTCCCGATGCCAGACAAGTTGATCGGCCCGTTCAAGGAGCGCTTCGGCATCGAGGAGATTCACCAAGGCATGGGGCAGAGCGAGGTGATGGGGCTGGTCTCGCGCCGGCCTGGCAGGGCGTACCCAGAGAACGCGCTCGGCGAGCCTGCGGAGGGCATCGAGCTGAAGCTGCTCGACGATCACGACCTCGAGGCGCCGGCCGGCGAGGCGGGCGAACTCTGCGTGCGCCCGACCGCGCCGTTCCAGATTTTCAACGGCTACTTCAACAACGCCGAAGCGACCGTCAGCGCCTGGCGGAACCTCTGGTACCACACCGGCGATCTGGCGCGGCGCGACGCGGCCGGCAACACCTACTTCGTCGATCGCAAGCAGGACTTCATCCGCTTCAAGGGCCGTAACATCTCGTCGTTTCAGGTCGAGGCGGCCTTCGCGGCGCACCCCGCCGTGCAGCAGTGCGCAGCCCACGCCGTCACGTCCGAGCTGCTCGCGTCTGAGGCGGAGATGAAACTGTGCGCGGTGCTGAAGCCCGGCGCGAGTGCGACGCCCGATGAGCTGTGCCGCTTCGTGAACGAAACCGCGCCGCACTTCTTCGTGCCGCGCTACGTGGAGCTGATGAGCGAGCTGCCGCAAACGCCGACCGGGCGCGTGCAGAAGTACAAGCTGCGCGAACGGGGCGTAACACCCGAGACGTGGGACGCGCGCGCAGCCGGGTTCGACGTGAAGCGATGAGCGATGGCGTGGCCCTCGTGCTCGGCATCGATCACGTCTACATCACGGTGCGCGATCTCGCGCGGAGCGAGCGCTTCTACGATTCGCTGCTCGTAGGCGCGCTCGGGCACGTGAAGGCGGCCGCGCCGATCGGCGGCGACCCGCACGTGCACTACATCAACCGGCACTTCAGCCTCGCGCTCCGGCCCGCGCGCGCAGCAGTGCCGCACGATCCTTACGCGCCGGGCTTGCACCATTTCTGTTTCCGCGTCGATGACGCGGCTGCGGTGGATCGCGTGGCGGCAAAGCTCGCCGCTGCGGGCATCGCCGCGAGTGCGCCGCGGCTCTACCCCGAGTACGCGCCGGATTATTACGCCACTTTCCTCAGCGATCCGGACGGCGTTCGCCTAGAGGTGACGAACTTTCGCGCGGAGCGCCGCGCGCGCTACGCGACGGGTTCGCGAAACGCACACAGCTGGCTCGCGCTGGCAACCTCCGCGGGCGTGGTGCGGCGCGCGCTGCTGATGAGCGCGCTGGTGGGGGCGCTGCTCATCACGATCAACCACGGCGATGCGCTGCTGCGCGGCGAACTCGATCGCGCGCGCGCTCTCAAGATGGCGCTCACACTGCTCGTGCCGTATTGCGTGTCCACCTATTCGAGCGTTGGCGCGATGCGCTCGCTGCGCACACCGGGAGAAGCGTCGTGAATCGCCTCGCCATCGTCGCGGCCCTGATGCTGCTCGTCGCCTGCAAGCCCGGCCCTGACAAGTTGCCCGACATGGCGCTCTACGCCGACGGCATCGATTCGCTGCGCAGCGTGATCACGCAGACCGGCGTCGCGATCGACCCGGCGATCTCCGTGGATGGCCGCGGCTCGTTGCGCATCGACGCGACCGGCGAGCGAACGCTGGTGCTGATCGCCGACGTGCCGATCGACGCGCCGAAGCTGCCGCGCTTTTCTTACCGCGCGAGGCTGCGCGGCGAGAAGGTCGCGGGCCGCGCCTACCTCGAGATGTGGCTGACCGTCGAAGGCAAGGGCGAGTTCTTCTCCCGCGCGCTGCATTCGCAGATCTCCGGCACGAGCGAGTGGGCGACGCACGAAGCGTCGTTCTACCTCGAAGACGGCCAAGTGCCGAAGCGCGTCAAGCTGAACGTGGTCGTGGAAGGCGCGGGCACCGTGTGGGTAGACGGCGTGACGCTCGCGGCGGGGAAAAATTAGGCGCTCTGAGCCTAATCCCGCCAGCCCGGCTGCGGCGTCGCGATGAACTCCACGTTGTCGCGCATGATGCGGCGCACGTCGCTCTCCGAGAACGCGACAAGTTCCTTGGTGAAATCGAGCGGGATCGCGAGGCCTTCGGCGTGGGGGAAGTCGCTGCCGAACAGCACGTGCTCGACGCCAATTAGGTCCGCCAGCGCGCGGATGTCGTCCTCGAAGTAGGGCGCGATCCAGACGTGGCGTTTGAACGTCTCGCGCGGATCCTCGACGAACGCCCACTTCATCTGGCCGTAGGCTTTTTTGAGATTCGAGAACAGCCACGGCACCCAGAAGGCGCCATTCTCGATCGAGCACACCCGCAGCCTCGGGTGGCGCGCGAAGACGCCGTGCACGATCAGCGAGGCCATCGTGTCAATAATGGCTCGGCCTTGCATCGTGGCCATGCCGAACGCCATGCCACGGAAGCCCTCCATTTGCTTGGCGCCTTCCCACGCTGCGACGTGCCGGCCGTAGCCGCTGTCGCCGGTGTGAAACGCGACCGCAACGCCGGCCTCTGCGCAGCGCGCCCAGAACGGATCGTGCGCGGCGTCGCCGAAGCCCACG
>JANNRF010000081.1:0-1610 GCA_031401135.1 Deltaproteobacteria bacterium
CGCACGGTGTGCATGTTCCCGATGTTCCACATGGCGCCGTGGACGCTGGCGCTCGCGGCCTGGCAGACGCGCGGCGAGATCGCCTTCGTGCAAACGCCGACGCCCGACGCGCTGCTCTCCGCGATCGAGCATCGCCGCGCGAATCATTTCTACGGAATCCCGCTGATCTGGGCGCGGCTGCTCGAGGCCGAAATCGGGCGTTACGACCTCTCCTCGCTGCGCGATCTCGATACCGGCACCTCGGCGGTTCCGATCGAGCTGGCGCGCAAGCTTCGCGAACGCTTTCCGGCTTGCACGCTGCGAATCTATTACGGCGCGACCGAGACCGGAACCGCCTCGGCGCTCTCCCACGCCGACGTACTGCGCAAGCCGGGCAGCGTGGGCCTCGCGCCGCCGGGCGGCGAGCTGCGCATCGCCGACGACGGAGAACTGCTCGTGCGCAGCCCGTACCTGCTGGCGAGCTACTTCGAAGATGCAGCGGCGACATACGCCGCGCTGGAGGGCGGCTGGTTCCATACGGGCGACATCGGCGAACTCGACAGCGATGGCTACCTCTCGATCGTCGGGCGCAGGAAGGACGTGATTCGCAGCGGCGGCGAGAGCATCTCGCCCGCGGAAGTGGAAGGGGTGTTAGGGACGGCTCCGGGTGTGCAGGAAGTCGCGGTGGTCGGCCTGCCCGAGCCGCAGTGGGGCGAGCAGGTGTGCGCCGTGGTCGTGCCCGCGCCCTGCGTCACGCTCACGCTGGATGCGCTGCGCAAGCACTGCGAAGACAAGCTCGCGAGCTTCAAGCACCCGCGGCGGCTCGAACTCGTCTCCGAGCTGCCGCGCACGGAAGCGACGCGGCAGGTGCTGCGTGCATTGCTCGTCGAACGCATCCTGAGTGGACCGAAGCCGTGAGCGCAGCAATTACGGTGCTGAGCCACATTCCGATCACGTTGCTCGGCGCACTGCTCAAGGGCTTCCCGGATGTGTCGGTCGTGCAGGTTCCTGAGCAGGAGCCAATCGCGGCGGGCGTGCGCGGCGACGTGCTGCTCACCCAGGCATGGGGCAGCCCGAATCTTGCCGACGTGATGTCGCGCGGCGTTCGCTGGGTGCACGCCTACGGCACCGGCGTGAACAAGTTCCCGCTCGCCGCGCTCGGCGGCGTGCCGCTCACCTGCTCGCGTGGCGGCAGCGGCATCCCGATCGCCGAGTGGGTGCTCGCAGCGATGCTCTCCTTCGAGAAGCGATTCCCCGAGTCGTTCATCCACGCGCCGGAAGACTGGAAGTACTTCGCGCTCGGCGGCCTGTCCGGCCGCACGCTCGGGCTGATCGGGTTCGGCGGCATCGCGCAGGAAGTGGCGAAGCGGGCGCTGGCTTTCGGAATGCGCGTGCGCGCGCTGCGGCGCAGCCAAGGGGCCAGCCCGCTGGTGGGCGTCGAGTTGGTGCATTCGCTGCCCGAGTTGTTGGGCGAGGCAGACCACCTCGTGATTGCCGCACCCGCGACGCCGGAGACGCGCCACCTCATCAACCGCGAATCGCTCGCGCAGGTGAAACGCGGCGTGCATTTCGTGAACGTGTCGCGTGGCGAGCTGGTCGATCAAGACGCGCTGCGCGAAGCGCTCGATGAT
>JANNRF010000082.1:0-2045 GCA_031401135.1 Deltaproteobacteria bacterium
CCGCGCGGGCAGCGCGCCCATGGGCACGCTGCGCGGCGAGATCGAGCTGCGCGGGCTCACCTTCGCGTACCCCGGCTTCGAGACGCGCGCGCCCGCGCTGCGCGACGTCTCGCTGCGCATCCCGGCGGGCGCGGTCGTTGGGATCGTAGGCCCCGTCGGCGCGGGCAAAACGGCGCTCGCCTCGATCGTGCCGCGCCTCTACGAGGTGCCCGACGGCATGGTGCTGATCGACGGCGTGTGCGTGAACCAGATTCCGCTCGCGACGCTGCGGCGCGCGATCGCGATGGTGCCGCAGGATCCGTTCCTGTTTTCGCTCTCGCTCGCGGACAACGTCGCCTACGGGCTCGCCGAGACGGATATGGCGCGCGTGCGCGACGCCGCCGAGCGCGCGCAACTCGCCAAGGACGTGGCCGATCTGCCCTACGGCTACGGCACGCTCGTCGGCGAGCGCGGCGTGATGCTCTCCGGCGGGCAACGCCAGCGCGCTGCCCTCGCGCGCGCCCTCGCGCTCGACCCGCGCATCCTGATTCTCGACGACACGCTCTCGGCGGTGGACGCGGAGACCGAGGCCGCGATCCAGGCCGGCCTGCGGCGCGCGTTCGAGGGGCGCACCGTGCTCGTGGTCGCCTCGCGCGTCGCGACCGTGCGCGAGGCGGACCTGATCGTGGTGCTCGACGACGGCCAGATCGTCGAGCGCGGCACGCACGAGGATTTGCTCGCGCGCGGTGGCCTCTACGCGCGGCTCGCCCACGATCAGGAAGCCGAGGCGCGTCGCCGCGCAGCGCTCGCGGCCGTCGAGGCGGTGGAGATATGAGCGCCACCGCGCCCATCCAGAAGCAGCAGCAACTGATCGAGGACGAGGATCTCGGCCGGGCCTTCGACAGCATGCTGCTGCGGCGGCTCTGGCACTGGATCAAGCCGTACCGCCGCCGCGCGCTGCTCTCGATCTCGCTGGTCGCGCCGGCGTTCGCGTTCGACGTGACCGCGATCGTGATTCTCGGCCTCGCCACCAACAGCTGGGCAGGCATCGCGATTCCGGCCGTGTTGTCTCCGCCAGCCGGGATCGACCCGATCTGGTGGCTCGGCTTGTTATTCGCGGGCGTCTCGCTCTGCAATCTCGGCCTCGACTACGTGCAGGCGATGCTGCTCGCGACCACCGGCCAGTCCGCGATGCGCGATCTGCGCCGCGACGTGTTCGCGCACATCCAGAAACTGCACATGGCGTTCTTCGACGGCTACCCGGTGGGCCGGCTCGTGACGCGCGCGACCAGCGACGTCGAGCACGTGAGCGAAGCCTTCACGGCCGGCCTCGTGCTGCTGGTGACCGACATCCTGCGCATGGCCGGCTACGCCGCGATCTTGTTCGTGGTCGATGCCCAGCTCGCCGCGTGGACATTCCTCGTCATCCCGCCGCTCGCGTTCTGCGCGTTCCTGTTCCGCTGGCGCGTGCGCGAAGCCTTCCGCCGCTCGCGCGTGCTGATCGCGCGGCTCAACGCCACGCTGCAAGAATCTGTTACGGGCATGAAGGTGATCCAGCTGTTCTCGCGCGAGGCGCGCAACCAGCGCGAGTTCGAAGCGCTGAACGGTGAGCACCGCGATTCCTGGGTCGACTCGATCCGCTACGACTCGGCGCTCTTCACGGTGGTCGAACTCGCCGCGGGCGTCGTCTTCTCGGTCGTGATCTGGAAGGCCACCGGCCACGGCTCGCCCGGCGTGATCGTGATGTTCATCCGCTTCATGACGCGCTTCTTCATGCCGCTGCGCGATCTCTCGGCGAAGTACTCGGTGATGCAGTCCGCGATGGCGAGCCTCGAGCGGATCTTCTTGCTGCTCGATACGAAGCCCGCAGTGACGGACGCGGTGGCGGCTGCGCCCGCGCCCGCGCCCTCGGCGCAGCCGAGTCGCACACAAGGCCGCGGAGCGGTCGAGTTCCGCGACGTCTGGTTCGCGTACCGCAACGAAGACTGGGTGCTGCGCGGCCTCTCGTTAAAGATCGCACCGGGCGAGCGCGCCGCGTTCGTGGGCGCGACCGGCGCGGGCAAGAC
>JANNRF010000083.1:0-3942 GCA_031401135.1 Deltaproteobacteria bacterium
TCGTTCATGTAGGCGACCATCAGGATCTCGCCGCTCGCGTGATCTTGCGCGATCGCTGTGATTAGGCCGCCGCGCTTCGCGAAATCGGGGAGTGTTTCCGTCGCCATTAGGCGCGCGACCTTACAAGGAGGGCAACTCCGCTGCCAGACGAGCGCGCAGCGGCGCGAGCTCTCCGAAGGCCGGTCCCGGCACATAGCTGGCCTCGGGCTCGGCGCTGGCGACAGCGAGCACGCCGCGCCGCAGCATCAGGTCGAGCGCGTTCTTGAACGTCACCGGGTTCCAGCCTTCCGGCCGCCGCACTTCGCCGAGCAGCTGCGCACGCCGGTGATACGTCTCGCTCGCTTTTTCGAGGTCCTTCGCAGTGGCGGGCGCCGCGAGGCTCTCGAAGGTGCAGAACGCGATGTAATAGGCCTCCATCAGGCTGCGCGTCTGCTCGGCCAAGAAGGCCAGCAGCGGCCGTCCGGAATCCGCGACGCGAATGCGCTCACCGCTGCGCTCGATCACGTCGCCGAGCCGAAATGCTTCGAGGAAGCTGTCGAACTGCGCGGTCTGCACTTCGGCACGCGGCGCGAACCACTCGTCGTCGAGCAGCTCGAGCCAGAACGAGACGTCGCGCCGCAGCTCTTCCTCCTGCGTGCTGCCCGCGAGCAGGCGCCGGGCAATTAGGCTCGGCGCCGCCAGCGCGTGGAAGATGCCGTTGCGGTAGACGTCGAGCGCGCGGCGGTTGATCTCGTCGAAGAACACGAGCTCGCCGCGCAGATCGCGCTCGGAGCGAATCAAGGCGAGGCGGATCAGCGTGTCGATCGATTCGCTGAAGCGGTGCTCGATGTCGGCGTCGAGCGCAGGTGTTAGGCGCACGCTCTGCAGGCGCAACAAGCCGACGATCTGCGCCATGCGCTTCTCGAGATCGCTGCGGAACATGCCGCGGTGCGGCTCGCCGAGCAGCGCCGCTGCCGCGACGCTGGTTGCGGTTGCCACCATCGACCAGTTGATGCGCTCGACCAGCTCGCGGCCGAGGCCCTCGACGATCGTGCGGCGCTCCGCCGCGGCTTCCTCGCGTTCCGCACCGCTCCACAGCTCGGCGCGCCCGGCCAGCACTTCCGCGAGCGAGATCGGCTCCCCGAAGTTCACGAACACGCTGCCGAAGCGGCGCGCGAGCACGCTGCGCGCGCGCATTAGGCCGAGCATGCTCTCCTGCTGCTTCTCTTCACCCTCGAGCTCGCGCACCATCGCGCCCTCTTCCACGAGCCGCTCATAACTGATCGCGACGGGCACGAAGAACAAGTCGCGCCGTCCGCTGTCGACGAAGCCCTGCACGTTCCAGGCGAGCATGCCGAGCCGCGGCGTGGTCGTCTTGCCGGTGCGCGAGCGCGCGCCCTCGATGAAGAACTCCTGCGTGAAGCCTTCACGCACCAAATACGAGACGTACGCGCGAAAGACGGCCTTGTAGACCGCCTCGTCGAACTCGCGGCGCAGGAAGAAGGCGCCAGCGCGGCGGAAAAGGAAACCGAACGGGCCGAACGCCATGTTCTCGCGCGCTGCGATGTGCGGCGGCACTAGATAGTTCTCGTAGAAGAGCCACGAGAGAATCAGGAAATCGAAGTACGAGCGGTGGCTGGGCACGAGCACAACAGGGTGTCGGCGCGCGTGCTCGGCGACATTCTCGAGGCCGCGCGTCTCGATGCGCTGAAAGAGCCGGCGGAAGAGCATGCCGACCGTCGCGGCCAGCGCAGCGATTACGGTCGAGGTCATGTCCGCCGCGATCTCGTCGAAGGCGCGCTCGGCCTGCGCGCGCGCGCTCTCGATCGAGCCGCGCCCCGTCGCCGCGCGCGCCGCGATCGCAGCCTGCACGCCCGCTTCGGCGAGCACCATCTCCCGGACCTTGTGGCGCGGTCGAAGCACCGGGCCTTCGGCGACTTTTTCTTCCGCCGAGACGAACTGCAGCACGCTGCGCCGGAGCCGCCGCACCAGCGCAGCGCGTTCGGCCTGCGGCTCGCGCGCGAGAAACTCCGCGAGCTCGATCGGCTCGCCGAGCTTGATCGACAAATCCCGGTACGTCAGAAGGAACGAGGTGATCTTCGCGAGATCGCCCGGCCGGGCGGCGGCGCCGCGGTTGAGATTCAGGAAGCGCCGCTCGGCGCGCGGACCCTTGCGCCAGAACAGCGCCAGCGGAACCACGTGGACGGGCTTGCCCTCGCCAGCAAGCACTGCGAGTTCATCGAGCAGCGCGAGTTCGCGGTGGCCGCGCTCGACGGCGGCCTCGGGGCTCCGTAACAACGCCGCCAGCCGCGCCGTGCGCAGGAACAAGAACATCGATTCGCCCGCGCTGACGACGCGCCGAAGGTCCTCACGGCCGCGCTGCGTCGGGTCGGCTTTTCGGAAGACGCCGCGCAGCGAGCGCATCCCGAACGCCGGCGCGCTCCGCCACCAGGGCCGGTAGTACCAGTACTGGATGCCATTCCCGTAGGCCGAGAAGCGCAGGCCGTTGCGCGCGAAGAGCGTGTTGAACAGGAAGTAATCGAGGCGGCTCGCGTAGCGCATCACGTAGACGACGGCGCCGCGGTCTTCGAGCTCGCGCAGCCGCTTCACGCTGGCGTCATCGAGCGTGAAGTGATTGAAGAAGCGGCGCGCGAACCAGCGGAACAGGATCTGGAAGCGCGGCGTCATCGCCGACGCCGGATCGGCGACGGCCGGATTCGCGGTGCGAACGCGAGGCTGCGAGGCGTCCGACATTGCGCCGAGGATTAGCTGGCCGCCCCGCTCTTCGCTCGGCGCTTGTCTTCGCGGAAAGAAACAGGCCGCAGCGAGTTGCCTCGCTGCGGCCTGTTCGACCTCTAAGCGGTGCTCTTGCCTACGCCGACAGCATGATCTCCGGCAAGCGCGCAGCGATTTCTTCCGCGGTCCAGAGCCCGCCGTTGTCGCTCTTGCTCGCCCCCGGCGCGGTCACCATGCGCATCTCGGCGATGCGGCCGCCGCCCACGAAGAAGGTCTTGTCCGTAATACCCGCGGCGAGTTCGCTGCTGAGGAACACCACCAGCGGCGAGACCAACTTCGGGTTCATCTTCTCCTGCATCTTCGGATCCTGAAAGCCGCCGAGATCGCCCGTCAGCCGCGTCAGCGCCACCGGCGCCAGCGAGTAGCAGCGGATCCTGTTCTTCTGGCCTTCGATCGCCATGCAGCGCGTGAAGCCCCAGATGCCCGCCTTCGCAGCGCCATAATTAGACTGCCCGAAGTTGCCGTTCAGCCCGCTGGTGGAGGACGTGGTGATGATCACGCCGCCCTGCCCGCGCTCCTTCATGTGCGCGAACGCCGGCCGCGAAACGCAGTAGGTGCCCTTCAAGTGAACCTGCACGACGATGTCGAACAGCTCCTCGGTCGTGTTCACCAGCGACTTGTCGCGCAAGATGCCCGCGTTGTTCACGCAGATGTCGAGCTTCCCGAACGCGTCGATCGCCGCCTTCACGATGCGCTCGCCGCCCTCGACCGTCGCGACGCTGTCGTACTGCGCCACCGCCGTGCCGCCCGCGGCCTTGATCTCCGCGACGACCTGATCCGCCATCGAGTGCGCGCCCGTCCCGCTGCCATCGCGCGCGCCGCCGAGATCGTTCACGACCACCTTGGCGCCATCACGCGCGAGCGCGAGCGCGTGTTCGCGACCCAAACCACCACCCGCGCCCGTGACGAGCGCAACTTTGCCGTCAAGAAGACCCATCGAAGTGACTCCAAAGAGTTGGGGTTGCGAAAGGCGGCGCACGCTAGCAGCGATCAGCGGCGGAGTCGTCGCGGGTGCCGAGTGCGAGAAGACGCATGCGGACTGGGTTGCCCGCGAGTCGGGGGCGGGGCGACGGCTGCGCGGGATGGCTCCTGCGGCCCCTTGGATCACTAGTGGGGTTTGTTGAGGCGCGTCCACCGAGCGGACCGCGGTCCATTCTCAGGGGGGCC
>JANNRF010000084.1:0-2213 GCA_031401135.1 Deltaproteobacteria bacterium
GTTCGCGCGCAGCGAGCGCCTCACGCTGCGGATCGCGCTTGGATACCTCGCTAGAAACACCGCGAGATCTTGACTCCGCTTCGCGCGCCGCATCGGCGTCCGCCAGTATCGGAACGTCTCGATGGGATACAGGTTCAGCCAGTTTCCATAATCGAACGCCTCGCGGCGGCCATACGCCATCGCGTGGAGCGCGCTCGGCTCGTAGCCGAGCACGCGCCCATAGAGCGCGATGTCCTGACTGCGGCCGGTGACGTTCAGCGGATCGAGCTGCAGGGCGTGCATCGTGCGCAGCGCGTCAGCCACGCTCGCAGCGCCCGCGAACCGACGGCCCGGCCAGAGGCCCTGGAGCCCGAGCACGGCGCGCCGGTGCGTCTCGCGCGAAATCCGCGGCTGCGCTGCGGCGTCTCCCACGCCCGTCACGCGAACTCGAGCACGCCGAAGTGATTGGGGAGATGGAACTCCGCCGGCTCCGCAAACGTCGGCGACCAGGCGCTGTACTCGCCGCCGTTCGCTTGATCAATTCGGTAGAAGTTCGCGCGCCAGCGCGTGCCGGGGCGCGGCGGCGCGGCGCCGAGCCCGGCGAACGGAATCGCCCATTCGACTGCCCAGCCGTCGTCGACGTCGTCGCGCGTGTCGAGCGTTCCGCGCACGCGGATCGCGCGTTCCCAGCCGGCGCAAACCCAGTCGAGGTCCGTGCGCAGGCTGCGGCGTTGACCGTCCGGGTTGTCGATGACGCCTTCCCAATAAGCGCCGCGCGGGTTCGATTCGAGTTCGAAGTAACGGCGCGGGTCGCCGCTCGGAGCGAGGAACGCCTCGACCACCTCCTCGTCGTAGATGCGTTCGTTGCGGCCGCGGAACGTGCCCCAGACGTCGCGATCCACGCAGTCGAACGCGATATAGAGGCGCTCGCCGTCGTGGCACACGCGCAGCGCGGTCGGCTGCACGAGGGGCGCACCGCTCGCGGCGTCGCAGCCGTGCGATGCCACGAGCCCAACGGGCCGGAGCGAGTTCCACGGGGGCTTGTTGAGGTCGCCGTCGATCGGGACTCTTCCGCGAATGCGCGGGACGACGAGCACGGGCAGCTGTGGCATGCGACCTCGCGAAGTGCGCGCATGAGTAGCGCCGACGACGCGGCGTTGCTGCGCGAAGTGGCTGGCGCGTTCGAGTTGCCGGGCCGCTGGCTGCGCTCGACGCCGTTCGGCAGCGGTCACATCAACACCACCGTGCTCGCGGAGTTCGAGACGCCCCATGGCGCCGCGCGCTTCGTGCAGCAACGCATCAATCGCACGGTCTTCCGCGAGCCAGAGCAGGTGATGGAGAACTTCGCGCGCGTGGTGGCGCATCAGCGGCGCGCGCTCGAACGCGAGGGTGCGCGCGACCTCGCGCGGCGCGTGCTCACGCTGGTGCCCGCGCGCAGTGGGGCCGATTTTTTCGTGGATTCTCGCGGCGAGACGTGGCGCACGGTTCCGCTGATCGAAGGCGCGCGCAGCCTCGACGTTGCGCGGGGGCCTGAGGACGCGCGGGCGGCAGCCTTCGCGTTCGGGCGCTTCCTCACGCAGCTCGCGGATCTGCCGCCGCCGCGCCTCCACGACACGATTCCGCGCTTCCACGATGCGCGCCTGCGCTTCGAGCAGCTCGAGGCTGCAGCGCGCGCCGACGCGGCTGGGCGGCTCGCGGGGTGCCGCGCGGAGGTGGAGTTCGCGCTGGCGCGCGAGCCCGTCATCGCGCGCTTCGAAGCGCTGAAACGCAGCGGCGCATTGCCAGAACGCGTCGCGCACAACGACACCAAGCTGAACAACGTGCTGCTCGACGACGCCAGCGGCGAGGGCCTGTGCGTGATCGACCTCGACACCGTAATGCCTGGTAGCGCGCTCACGGATTTCGGCGATCTCGCGCGCAGCGCCGCCACGCGCGCTGCCGAAGACGAACGCGATCTCGCCCGCGTGCGCGTCGAGCCCGAGCTGTTCGCAGCGCTCGCATACGGCTTCGTGCGCGGCGCCGGCGCGAGCCTCGGCGCCGAGGAGCGGGCAGCCCTCCCCTTCGGCGCGCTCCTAATGACTCTCGTGATCGGCCTGCGCTTCCTCGCCGATCACCTCTGCGGGGACAAGTACTTCCGCGTGCAGCGCGAACACCAAAATCTCGATCGCGCGCGAATGCAGTTCGCGCTTGTTGCGGATTACGAGCGGGAGCGGGAGCAGTTGAGCGAAGCGGTT
>JANNRF010000085.1:0-21197 GCA_031401135.1 Deltaproteobacteria bacterium
AGGGATTCAAGAGCGCGCGCGAGCGCTTGAGTGGCGTGAGAGAGCTGTCGGACACGAACGTCGACGAGGCGCTGCTCTCCGTTCGCGCTTCGCTGCTCGAGGCCGACGTCGATCTCGGCGTGGTGAAGGATTTCCTCGCGAGCGTGAAGGCGCGCTGCGTCGGCGAGCGCGTCGAGACGCGCGTCAAGACAGCCGACGGGCGCGTGCTGCACGTCACTCCCGGCCAGCATTTCGTCGCGGCCTGTGAGCAGGAACTCGTGGCGCTGATGGGCCCCGTCGATCCGAGCCTCGCGAAGGACGCGAGCGGCGCGGTCTCGATCCTGCTGCTCGGCCTGCAGGGCGTCGGCAAGACCACGGTTGCCGCGAAGCTCGCGCGCTACCTCGCGAAGCAGGGCCGGAAGCCGCTGCTGGTGGCGGCGGACGTCTACCGCCCCGCGGCGGCGGAGCAGCTCGCGCAGCTCGGCGCCTCGATCGGCGTGCCGGTGCATCGCGAAGACGGCAGCCACGACGCGGTCGCGATCTGCCGCGCGGGCCTCGCGCGCGCGCGGCAAGACGGCCGCGACGCCGTCATCTACGACACCGCTGGCCGGCTCGCGGTCGACGACGAGCTGATGCGCGAACTCGAGGCCATCAACGCCGCGGTCGCGCCCGCAAATCGCATTCTGGTGTGCGACGCCCTAATGGGCCGCGACGCCGTCAACGTGGCGGGCGCTTTCGCCGCGCGGCTCGCGCTCGACGGCCTGGTGCTGACGAAGCTCGATGGCGACGCGCGCGGCGGCGCAGCGCTCGCGGTGAAAGCGAAGACCGGCGTCCCGATCAAGTTCCTCGGCACCGGCGAGACCACCGACCGCCTCGAAGAGTTCCGGCCCGAGGGCCTCGCTTCGCGCATCCTCGGCATGGGCGACGTGGTCGGCCTGGTGAAGGACTTCGAGGAAGTCGTCGACGCCAAGCAGGCCGAAGCCGACGCCGCGCGCATGCTGAAGGGTCAGTTCGGCATGGAGGATCTGCTCTCCCAGCTGCGCACGATCGGGAAGCTCGGCCCGCTGAAGGATGTGCTCGGCAAGCTGCCGATGTTCGGCGACCTCGCGGGCCAGGTGGACGAGCGCGAACTCGGCCGCACGCAAGCGATCATCCAGTCGATGACGCGTGCCGAGCGCGCGAAGCCGGAGCTCATCAACGACAGCCGCGCGAAGCGCATCGCGCAGGGCAGCGGCCGCGGCAAGCACGACGTGCACGAGCTGGTGAAACGCTTCCGCCAGATGCGCGAGATGATGGGCATGCTCGGCGGCGCCATGGGCGGCGGCGGCGCGAGCGGGCTGCTCTCGCGCTTGCCCGGAATGGGCCGCTTCGCGGGAGCGGGCGGCGGAGGCGGCATGCCCGCAGGCATGGACCCGATGGCGATGCTCGGCGGCATGGGCAACCGGCATATGCGGCGGCAGCAGAAGGCGCTCAGCAAGGGCGACGCCAAGAAGAAGCGCAACCAGGAGAAGGCTTCCCGCCGCAAGGGCAGGAAGTGACGCGCCTAGGCCGAAGTGCGCGCGCAGCGAGCCGCAGGCGAGCGAAGTAAACGAGTAAGGGCCGGGCGATCTCCGTCCGATAGTTGTCCGACGGTTCTAAGCACGCGCTGACACGTCGCGCTGACAGGTGGTTTGGGGGCAAATGCGCATTCGGGGGATCTCGTGGCTCATGCTGTGCGCGTGGGCGTTCGCATCGCACGCGCAGGCCGCGCCGGCCGATTTCCCCAAGCCGGCGGCGATCGAGGCGCGCGTTGCGTTCTGGAAGCGCGTTTACACCGAGGTCGGAACCGACGGCGGCTTCCTCCACGACCCCGATGATCTCAGCCTCGTCTACGAGCGCGTCTCGCTGCCGAACGGGCATTGGGATCGCGCGGCGCAGCGGCACGTCGACGCGCGCAAGCGGCAGGTCGCCCATGGGCTGCGCGTGCTGGCGGGCGGCAAGCGCAGCGGGCTGACCGAGGACGAGCAGCGCATGCTCGCCTTGTTCCCTAGCGGGGTTCCGAGCCGCACGCTGCGAAACGCTGCGGCCAACATGCGCTTTCAGCTCGGCCAATCGGACAAGTTCCGCGCGGGCCTTGCGCGGCAGGGGCGCTGGGACGCGCACATCCGGCAGGTTTTCAGCGATCGCGGGCTGCCGCCGGAACTCGGCGCCCTGCCCCACGTCGAGTCGTCGTTCAATCCGGCCGCGCGCTCTTCGGTTGGCGCGTCGGGGATCTGGCAGTTCATGCCGTCGACGGGCCGGCTCTTCATGCGCGTCGACTCCGCCGTCGACGAACGCAACGACCCGTTCCTGGCGACGGTCGCCGCAGCGCGGCTGCTGAAATCGAATCACGACAACATCGATTCGTGGCCGCTCGCGCTGACCGCTTACAACCACGGCCTCGGCGGCATGCAGCGCGCGGCGCGGCAACTCGGCACGAAGGACATCGGCGTGATCATCGCGAGGTATCAGAGCCGCTCGTTCGGCTTCGCCTCGAAGAACTTCTACGCGTCGTTCCTGGCTGCGCTGGAGATCGACCAGGACCCTGAGAAGTACTTCGGCGCCCTGCGCCGCGACCCGCCTGATGATCCCGAGCGAGTGATCCTCGATCATTACTATCGCCCGAGCACGCTGGCGGCCGCGTTCGGCGTGACGGTCGATTCGCTGCGCGCGGTGAACCCTGCGGTCACGGACTCGGTCTGGAGCGGGCGGCGATTATTGCCGCAAGGCTATGAGCTGCGCGTGCCACGCGACCCGCTGCGCGCCGCACCGAAAGTGGTGCTCGCGAGCATCGCGGGCGGGGAGCGCATCGAGGCGCAGGCGCCCGAGCCCACCAGCGGCACGCACCGCGTGCGGCGCGGCGAGACGCTCTCGAGCATCGCGAAGCGTTATGGCGTCTCGACGCGCGCGCTGCAAAACGCAAATGGGCTGCGCAGCGCGAACCGGATCGGCGTCGGGCAGCGGCTGAAGATTCCCGGGCTTGCGCCAGCGCCGACGGCTGTCGCGAACTCGAACGCGCAGGCCTCCGTCGTGCCGGAGCCCGCACCCGCCGACGGCGTCTACCGTGTGCGAAGCGGCGACACGTTGGCCTCGATCGCGCGCCGCTTCGGCGTCTCCGCAGGCGATCTCGCCACCGTGAACCGCATCAAGAACGCGAATCAGATTCGACCCGGCCAGGTGATCGAGCTTCCCGGCGGCTCGCTCACCGCGAAACCCGGCGACCGCTCACACGCGGGCGTCTACACCGTGCGCCGCGGCGACACCGTCGACGAAATCGCCAAGCAGTTCGGCGTCGAGATTTCCGAGCTGACTTCGCTGAACGGCATCCGTAACAAGAACCACATCCGCGTGGGCCAGACGCTGTACGTGCCCGGGCCGCCGGAGCCCGCGCCGCAGACGGCGCCTCGGGTGGTGAGCGCCGCGCCAGCCGCGGTCGCTGTCGAGGCGCCCGCAGCGCAAAACGCCGAGCCGGCAGCAACCGCGTACACGGTCCGCCGTGGCGACACGCTCGAGAAGATCGCTGCGCGCACAGGCGTTCCCGCAACCGAACTCGTCGCGCTGAACGGCATCCGTAACAAGAACCTGATCGCGGTGGGCCAGACGTTGCGTCTGCCCGAGCCGGCAGCGCCGGCAGCGCAAATTGAAGCAGCGCCAGTCGCCCAGCCCGAGGTCGTCGCGCCCGCCGCGTCGCCGGGTGGGCGCTAGCGCGCCCGCTGGCTTGGGCGTTGACGCAGCGAAGCGCTGCTTGCCTAATCGCTCTGCACCACCGCTTGGTCGGGTAGGCGAATTGCGGTGAGCGGGCCGCCGTAGGTCGCGCCGGTGTCGATCCCGATGCTGAACGGCTCGTTCCAGCGCACGCCGAAATCAGAACGGGGGGTGTGGCCGTAGACGACCGTCACGCCGAGGTTGTGCGGCAGATCCGCGGTCGTGCGATTCCACAGCAAATCTTCGGGGCGCGAAGCGCGCACGGCGTAGGCGAGGTCGGCGGACTGCAGGCCGCGCTCGCCGAGGCCCGCGTGCACGAAGAAGTAATCACCCTCGGAGTGCGTGAGCGAGAGGCTCTCGTAGAAGCGCGCGTGGGCGGGCGGCAGCTGGAACGATTCGGGGTCGGCCTTCTCGCGCCCGAAGTAGCCGTAACTCGCGAGCGTGCGGTCGCCGCCGTTCATCAAGAACGCGTCGCCGCCGAAGTAGGCCGCGCCGCGCCAGCCGAGGAAATCGAGAAACATCGATTCGTGGTTGCCGAGCAGGAACTTGCACTCGAAGTGGCGCGAGAGATCGATTAGGCGGCTCACGACGCCTGCGGGTTCGGGGCCGCGGTCGACGTAGTCGCCGAGGAACACGAGCTTGTCGCCCGCGCCCAGCTTGAGCTTCGCGATCAGCGCATCGAGCTTGCGCAGCTCGCCGTGAATGTCCCCGACTGCGTACAGCATTCGCGACCTCTTCGGTCAGCCGAGTGAAGCGCTGGACTCGCTCGCCCGCAGCGGGCGT
This sequence comes from Deltaproteobacteria bacterium, assembly GCA_031401135.1. GTDB lineage: Bacteria > Myxococcota_A > UBA9160 > UBA9160 > UBA6930 > VGRF01. The sequence goes on from JANNRF010000085.1 coordinate 4,486, forward strand.
TTCGCAGCAAGTTGCCCGCAGGCGGCGTCGATGTCGGCGCCGCGGCTGCGGCGCAGCGTGACGGTGAGGCCCGCGTCCGCGAGCACGCCCATGAAGCGATCCGCGACCTCCGGCTCGGGCGCGCGGTAGGGCGAGCCCTCGTGCGGGTTCACAGGAATCAGGTTCACCTTGGCGGGCACGCCGCGCAGGAGTTCCGCGAGCCGCTCTGCATCGGCGAGCGAATCGTTCACGCCCGCGAGCAGCGTGTACTCGAAAAAGATCGGGTGGCGGCGCGAGAGCCGCGGGATGCTGCGCAGCGCTCCGAACAGAGCCGCGAGCGGGAACTTCTTGTTGATGGGAACCAGCACGTCGCGCTGCTCGTCAGTCGCGGCGTGCAGCGAGACCGCGAGATTCACGGGCACCTGCGCGAGCAAGTCTGCGATACGCGGCACCACGCCGGCGGTCGAAACCGTCACCCGCCGCGGCGCCATCGCGAAGCCCTTCGGGTGCAAGAGCGTCTTCACCGCCTCGACCACGTTCGCGAGGTTGAGCAGCGGCTCGCCCATGCCCATGAACACGATGTTGGTGATGCGCCGGTTATCAGGCAGCAGCGCCGCCATGCGCACGACCTGCTCGACGATCTCGGCGACAGTGAGATTTCGCACGAGTCCCATCTTGCCCGTCGCGCAAAACGAACACGCGAGCGGGCAGCCCACTTGGGTGGAGACGCACAGTGTGGTGCGGCTCTCTTCGGGAATCAGCACGGCTTCGAGCACGGCGCCGTCTTTCGCGACGAGCGCGGCCTTGATCGTGCCGTCGATCGAGAACTGCGGATCGCGGACGCAGAGCGCCTGCGCGTCGTAATCACTCGCAAGCCGCTCGCGAAGTTCCGCCGGCAGATCGGTCATCTGCGCGGGCTCGTCGACGCCACGCGCGTAGAGCCACTGCGCCACTTGGTCGGCGCGGTACGCGGAGATGCCCTCGGCCTTGAAGCGCGCGCGCAGGGCATCGGGCGAGAAATCGCGCAGGTTCGGGCGCGCGGGCGTCACGACGCGCGCCGCGCGTACGTGAAGAAGTGCAGCGGACGGCCCTCGACGCGCCACATCGCCTCGTAGGCCGTAACAGGCCGCCCGGGGATCTCGGGCAGGAACGGCGCTGGCGCGAGCGTGTTCTCGAGCCCCAGTTCGTCGCGCAGCACGTCGTGGATATGCGCCGCGTACTCGGCGTGATCCGTCGCGATATGAAGCAAGCCGCCGGGCAGCAGGCGCTTCGCGAGCTGGTGCACGAAGGGCGCCTGCACGAGCCGGCGGCGGTGGTGGCGCGCTTTGGGCCACGGGTCGGAGAAGTTGATCCAGAACGTGCGCACGCTGGCGTCCGCGATGACTTCTTGCAGCACGTCTTCGCCGCGCGCGCAGATCATCCGAATGTTAGGGTCGCCGGCCTTCGCAATGCGGCGCGCCATCTTCAGCACGCGCTTCCACGAGAGCTCGACGCCGAGGTGCGGCGTCGCGAGATCCGCCGCCGCGAGCTGGCGCAGAAACTCGCCGCGCCCGAAACCGATCTCGACTACAAGCGGCGCGAGCGGCGCCACGAGCTCCGGCGCGAACAGCGCCTGCCAGCCCTTGGCGCGCACGTCCTCGATCGCAACGCGCCGGTCCGGGCCGGGGATGTCGGTTTTGAGCGTGCGGGTCATGCGGCGCTGAACTCTACGGACTTCGCCCGGCCCCGCCTCTAAGCCCGCGAACGCGACCTGCGGTGGTTCAGGTAGTCCACCGTCAAGAACGACCCCAGCTGCGTCGGCGACGTGAAGAACGCGCGCCCGCGGTTGATCTCGGTCATGCGCTCGACGAAGCCCACGAGCTCGGGCGAATCGTCCAGCATGAAAGTGTTGATGGTGATGTCGCGGCCGGTGATGCGGCGGACCGTCTTCAGCGTCTCGGCTACCGCGTGGGGCGAGACGCCGCCGAAGCCCATCGGCCACTCGACGTGCAGCTCCTTGCCGAGGAAGTACGCCGTGGGCTGACCGTCCGTAATCACCAGGATCTGTGGGCTCGGGCTCGGGTGCTCCTGGATGAGGCGCTCCGCGACCAACAGGCCGTCCTGCAAGTTCGTGAACGGGTCGCCCATGTCCCAGGTCGCGTAGGGGAGCTTCTGGATCGGCAACTCCTTCGCGCGCGTCGAGAACCCGACCACGAAGAACTTGTCGCGCGGGAAGCGCGTGCGGATCAGGTGATCGAGCGCCATCGCGACGCGCTTGGCCGCCGGGAAGCGCCCGGCCCACGACATCGACCAGCTCATGTCCAGTAACAACACGGTCGTGGTCTGCGTCGAGTAGTCGCACTCGTTCACTTCGAGATCGTCGAGCGTAAGCGTGATCGGCGTGCCGGGCGCTTCGCCGGGGCGCTCCATGGCCGCGCGCTTCACGCCGTTCAGCAGCGTGCGCACCACGTGCAGGTTCAGCGCGTCGCCGAACGCCCACGGCCGCGTCTCGTCTGGGCGCACGGTCGCGACGCCGTGGGCGACAGTGTCGTGGCTGCCCGGCCTGCCCTTGCGCAGCGTGTTGTAGACGGACGCCAGCGCCTGCGCGCCGATGCGGCGAATCGCGCGAGGCGTCAACTCGGCGCCGTCTTTGCCGTCGCGCAGGAAGCCAGCTTCGCGCAGGTTCTGGTCTAGATCGCGCAGCATCAGGATCGAGCGCGCGCCGCCTTCCGATAACAACTGCTGCAGCTGCTCGGGCGTCAGCCGCTCGAAGTTCCCGCTCTTGAGATCTTGCGCGAGTTGCTGGAGCGCCTGCATGCGCTCGCGAATCTCCTGCGACTTCTCGTAGTCCGCGCTCTCTTTGCCGCGGAAGCGCTGCCCGTTCTCGCGCGTGAACTCTTCGAGCTGTCGCAAGCGCTCCTGCTCCGCGAGCAACTCCCTGAACTCCTCGCCCGCCTCGGCGTCGAGAAACTCGTGATCGCGAAATGCCTCGATGCGGTCCGCGAGCGAGGTGCTCTCGCGATGCCGCTTCTCGAGAAACTCGTTCAGCGCGCGCGACTCATCGCCGTGCGCCTCGCGCTGCGCGCGCTCTTCGCGCGCGAGGATGCTCGCGAGCTTCTCCGCCAGTTCGTCGGTCGCGCGGTCGAGGTTGTATTGCGAGAGCAGCTTCTGCGCTTCGCGGCGCAACTCCTGGATCAACTCCTCCACGCCCATCACGCGGAAGTCCATGCCCGCCAGCTCGAAGCCGCCGCGGCGCATGAACTCGAGCGCCTCCTCGACGGACATGCCCTCCATCATCAGGTCCGAGAGCGCGTCCAGCGCTTTGCGCACGTCGAGACTGAACTCGGCCTGCGTGCCGTCCCATTGGCTGTAACGCCACTTCGTCATGGGGCGGCCGCGCCTGCGCGCTTCGTGCTTTCCCAAGAGTTGGAGGCCACTGTTCGATCTCCGCTCGCCTGTGGCTCGCTGCGCGCTTCGCTTGCCGTCATGCCCCGTAGCGCGCCCCGCTCTCGGTCGCGGACTTGTTGAGACGGTTCGCTAAGTGCAGCCCTTCGAGGATGAACTCGATCGCGGAGGCGAGGTGCTCCGGCGTCTCGCCGCCTGCGAGCACCGCAGCGGCATCGCGCAGCCCACGAATCTCTTCGAGGCCATCGAGGTAATCGCCCGCGTGCATGTCGGAAGCGATCTCCACCTTCCAGCCTTGGTTGAACGATTCGACCACCGAGGCCACGCCTTCGAGCGGCACCGCCGCGTCGAACACGACGCGCACCGCGCGCTGCACGAGCGCGCGCACCACCTCGGTCTCGGAGCGCTCCTCGCCCGCGTACTCGAGCTCGAGCTTGCCCGCGGTGGCCTGCACGATCGCTTCGAGATCCGTAATGCGCGGCACCGCGTGCTGCTCGCCCAGCTTGAGCGCGCGGCGCAGCGCGTTCGCCACCAGCGTCTCGTAGTTTGCGATCGACATGCGCACCGAGACGCCCGAGGACTGGTTCACATCCGGGCTCGCGCGCGATTGCAGCGTGAGCTCGCCGACGATCGCCTCCATGAAGGCGGGCATGTGCACCATAATGCCTGGCGCCGCGGGCAGCTTCGCTTCCTGGCGCACCACCGCGAGCTCGAGTTCACGCGTCGGCGGATAGTGCGTGCGCACTTGCGCCGCGTAACGGTCCTTCAGCGGCGTGATGATGCGCCCGCGGCTGGTGTAGTCCTCGGGGTTCGCGCTCGCGACCACCAGCACGTCGAGCGGCAGCCGCACCGCGTAGCCCTTCACCTGCACGTCGCGTTCCTGCATCACGTTGAACAGGCCCACCTGCACCTTTTCCGTGAGATCCGGCAGCTCGTTGATGCAGAAGATCCCGCGGTTCGTGCGCGGCAAGAGCCCGAAGTGGATGGTCAGCTCGTCCCCTAATGAGCGGCCTTGCGCCACCTTGATCGGGTCGACGTCGCCGATCAGATCGGCGATCGAGACGTCGGGCGTTGCGAGCTTCTCGCCATAGCGCGCCTCGCGATCCACCCACGCGATCGGCGTGGCGTCGCCTTTCTCCGCGACCAGCTGCCGCGCGTAGGCAGAAACCGGCGCGAACGCGTCGTCGTGAATCTCGCTGCCCGCGACGATCGGCAGCCACGGATCGAGCAGCCCTAACAAAGCCCGGATCATGCGGCTCTTCGCCTGTCCGCGTTCGCCTAGAAAGATCAGGTCGTGGCCGCACAAGAGCGCGTTCTCGACTGCGGGCACCACCGTTTCCTCGTAGCCAATAATGCCCGGGAAGAGCGGCTCGCCTTTGCTCAGCTTCAAGAGCAGGTTCGCGCGGATCTCCTCGCGCAGCGTGCGGCGCGCGAAGCCCGCCTTGCGCAGCTCGCCGAGCGTTCGGGGTGAAGGGGCAGCGTCCGCTCGTCGGCTCATCGTCATCTCCTCGACCTGTGAGCCGAGGGATACCACGCGCCGAGTGCCGGCGCGCCGCGAGGAGACCGACCCGAGAGTGGACGGGTCGCCCGGCCGCCGCGGCATCCGCCAGGCTCTCAACTCGCGCGCCCTTCGGGCTTGCGCCCGTGCGCCGTAGCAAGAGCTACGGCTCGGTCGCGCGCCTTGTTGGGGCGGGCGCCGCAGCGCCCGTGCGGAGCCGCCCATCTCGGGTCGGTCTCCTAGCTCAGCGCCGCCGCGGAGGACCGTCCTGTTTCGTCAACAGGCGCACGCGATGCTGGATGATCTCGAGCTTGCCGTTGTCGTCGCTTTTGAGATTGGGCGGCAGCGTCTTCGCAGCGATCAGCGCCTTGGTGGCGTTGGTGCGGTCTTCACTGGCGGGGTGGCTCGAGAAGAACTTTGCCGGGCGGCGTTGCTTGTTCGCCGTGAGCGTTTCGAACATCGACACGATGCCGTCGGGGTCGTAACCCGCGCGCGGCAGCAACTCCACTGCAAACTCGTCGGCTTGCGTTTCCGCTTCACGCGTGAAGGTGTTGAGCAGCCCAATCGTCCCGAACTGCGTGAGCAGATCCACCGCGCCGGGATTGATGCCGCCGATTGCGCTGCCGATCACCGCGGCGTTCCGCAGCATGCCGGCTTGTTTGGCGCGTCGATAATTGTCGGCCATGTGCCGGTGCACGACGTGCCCGATCTCATGGCCCAGTACACCCGCGAGTTCGCTCACGTTGCGCACGCGCAAAATCATGCCGGTGTGCACGAAGATGTTGCCGCCGAAGGTGGCGAAGGCGTTGAGCTCTTCATCCTGCACGACCGTGAACGTGTACTCGTAGGGCTGCGGGCCGGCGCCGTGCACGAGCGTCTGGCCGATCGCGTCGACGTACGACTCCACCACGTCGTCGTGGAGCACGAGCACGTTCTGGCGCACTTCGGCGACGGCGCGACGGCCAAGCGTTTCCTCGTCCTCGATGCTCGGCGTCCCGCATGCCGCGAGCGTGATCGCAAGCGCGACAAATCCCAGGCGGCGAGGCAGTTCAATCCACGGAGTTCGCATTCGACTCTCCTTGCGTGCGAAGGCTTTCGGTGACGTGGCGCAGGATCGAGAGCACCGAGTCGTCGAACAGGCGGTTGTCGACGATCGGCAGGTCGCGCGCTTCCGCGAGTTCGAGGATGTGGTCCTGAATGTGCAGGATCGCGTCGAGGTTCTCGACGTAGCGGTGCGTGAGGCGGTGCTTCGCCTCGGTCGCGCGCGCAGCGAAGCGGCTCAGAAATTCCTCGCGCTCGAGCGTGGACACGGCCAGAAAAATCACGTGCGCGTCGAGGGCGTGGCGCGCGGGGTCGACGAGCCCCGGCAGAATCGAAACGCCTTCGAGAATCATGCTGGTGTTCTCTTCGACGGCGCGGTCGATCATCGCCCGCACGCCCACCGCGACGGCGGTCGCCTGCGCGCGGAAACCCTCGATCACGGGATCCTCGGATTCGTGCAGCTCGGGAAGTGTTAGGTGCGCATCGTAGGACGAGGCGTGGATCTCGGGCATCAGCTCTCTCGAGAGCATGATGCGCATGACCTGGCGAATCGCGTCGGTCGAGGAGACGCGCGTGATGCCGAGCCGGGTCGCGACCGCGTGCGCGAGCGCGCTCTTGCCGACGCCGGCGGCGCCGCCGAGCAGCAGGATCAGCGGCTTGCCGGCTTCTTGGAACTCGCGCCAGGCGCGATAGCGCTGACCGACGCGCGCACCGAGCCTCGCGCCGAGCGTCTCGTACGCGATGCGGCGCAGCGAGTCGCGCGAGATCTCGCGCACGCGCCGCGCAACCAGCGAGGTCTCGATGTCGCGCGCGACGGCGAACGCATCGTCGGGGTCGATCGCGGCGGCAAGCAGAGACTGCGCGAGGATGCCCTTCGAAAATGGCGTGGTGGCGCCGTTTAGGCTGCGGCCGTCGCGCACCACGATCGAGGGCGAACTGACGATCGTCTCGGGCAACGCTTCCAGCGAGCCGCCGAGCAGCTCCACCACCATCTGCGCGAGCTCCTCGCGCTTGACGGTCTCACGGCCGCGAATCTTGTCGCGCACCGCGGTCGCGGTGCGAAATGCTTCCTCGAAACCCGCGCCGCGCGACAACAGCGAGTGGACCATGATGCCGCGCATGAACGGGCGACGACCCGTGCCGTCTTCGATCAGCGGCATACCTGATGCGCGTGCGGGAGCACTCATTTTGCCGAGGCTAACTGACAGCAAGCGGCGCTTCGACGCGCGCAGCGAGGCGAAGCCCAGCGGAGTCGAACAGTGGCCTCGGTATCAGCTGCGCCTCGACGTTCGCATTCCCGCGACGCCAGTCACCAGCAAGCGGCGCTTCGACGCGCGCAGCGAGGCGAAGCCCAGCGGAGTCGAACAGTGGCCTCGGTATCAGCTGCGCCTCGACGTTCGCGTTCCCGCGACGCCAGTCACCAGCAGGCGGCGCTTCGACGCGCGAAGCGAGGCGAAGCCGAGCGGAGTAAACGCGGTAGCCGCGGGCGCGAAGCGCACGCCCAGCGGCGCTTCGACGTGCGCAGCGAGGCGAAGCCTCGCTTCGTCAACGCGACAGCTCCGGGCGCGAAGCGCACGTCCACCGGCGCTTCGACGCGCGCAGCGAGCAGCGTGTCGGCCTCCCGTGAACACACGAGCTTCTCGCAACTTCGCCGCTAGGTGCTCGCGGCAGCACCGAAAAACGATTGACGCGAGAACGCGCAGAAGTACGCTGCGGCGCGGGATGACGGGGTGTCGTTTGCTGACCCTGGACTCGCGTCACGCCCGGCGCGCGAACCGCGTCGCCGCGTGCGCACGCCGACTCGAAGCTCCGAGTGATTAGGCCGCCGAGATTGCTCCCCGCCTTCCGCGAGAGCCCGCGCGCTGCCGAGGCGCGCACCGGAGGTGAGTCGCCATGCGCACGATCGCGGTAGTCAACCAGAAAGGGGGCTGCGGCAAGACAACCACGGTTGCGAATCTCGCCGGTGCGCTCGCGGAGCAAGGCTCGCGGGTGCTCGTGGTCGACATCGACCCGCAGGCGCATGCGACGCTCGCGTTCGGGCTCGACGCGGACACGCTCGACGAGAACCTCTACGAAATCCTGATCGAGCCCGTCGGCTCGCCCGGCGCAGCGCGCATCGCCGAGATCGTGAAGGTGCACTCGGATCGCCTGCACATCGCGCCTTCGGGCATCGTGCTCTCCGCACTCGAACAGAAGTTGACTGCGGAGCGCGCCGAGGGGCGGACCGAACGGCTCAGCGGCGCGCTCGCGGCGGTCGCCAGCGAGTACGACTTCGCCCTAATCGATTGTCCGCCCAACGTCGGCGTGCTCACCTTCAACGCGCTGCGCGCGGCGAGCGAAGTGATCGTGCCGCTCGAAACGAGCGAGTTCGCAGTGCACGGCGTGCAGAAGCTGCTCGAGACGATCGCGCTGCTCGCGGATCGCGTCGGCCACGCGCTCGACGTGCGCATCCTGCCGACGCTTTACGACGGCCGCACGCGCTACGCCCGCGAGACGCTCGGCGAGATCCGCGCGCTCTTCCCCGAGCTGTGTTTCGACACCGTGATCCGCTCGAACGTGAAGTTGCGCGAGGCGGCGCGCGGCGGAGTGCCGATCCAGACCTATGCGCCGCGCGCGGCGGGCGCGCAGGATTACGCAGCGCTCGCGCTCGAGGTCGTGCTCGGGCGTCCGGCGCCGCGTGCGCAGGCAAACGCGAACGAGCCCGCGCGCGAAGTCACGGTCTCGTTCCGCGATGCGCGCGCGCACGATGTCCGCATCGCGGGCGATTTCAACGGCTGGGTGCCCGACAAAGACGTGCGCTCCGAGCTTCAGGTCAGCGGGCGAGAGCGCATCTGGACAAAGATTCTCGCGCTACCGCCCGGCACCTATCGCTACCGCTACCTCGTCGATGGCGAGTGGCGCGAGGATCCGACGAACCCTGAGCGCGCGACGGCGCCGCTCGGTGGCCGGCACTCCGTGCTCGTCGTTCGCTAGCGGATGGCGCGAGGCCTCGGGGACGTACTCGACGCCTTGATCGATGGCCCGCGGCCGCGCGTCCGTTCTGCCCAGCGGGTTCTGCGCGTGCCGCTCGCGCCCGGCAACCTCGTGGCTGCCGAACTCGTCGCGTCCATCGCGGCCCAGCTCCCGCGGCTCGGAGTCTCCGCGTCGCTGAAGCCGCTCGACGCTGGCGCCCGCTCGCTGCAGCGCCGCGCGTCTGGCGCGCCCACAACGGCTGCGGAGCTCACGTTCGAGATCGCGACATGTCTCGCGGCTCCGCGAGCGCGATCCGTGTTGCTGGTTTGTCCCGATCTGGCCAGCGCGCTGCGGCTCGGAGCCCAGTTCGGCTTCGGCGATCCGGACTGCGAGATCGTGGTGCTCGATTGCGCGACCGGCGCGTCGGAATCGGCGGCGATCCGCTGGCTGGTGGAGCGCTCGGGCGCGCGCTGGATCGCGAGCGTCCCGCCGTCCGCAGCGCTTCGCGCCTCGCTGGGTACGGCAGCTCCGAACGCCGCCCTGTCTGAGGCTGCCCGGGCGCTGAGAGCCTGGCTCCGCGCCTCCCATCCTGAGGGTCCCGAACCGGCTTAGGGTCCCGAACCGGCGCTGATTCTGTGCGTCCCCAAACCGGCGTTGATCGCCTGTCCGCAAAACCAGCCCCGATCCGCCCCTTGGGGCTTTCTCCCCTGCCTAAAAACGCTTCCCAGTGACTTTTTTTGTCACCTCGTGACCCCATGCGGCCACAACTAGCTCGGGGGTGTAGGTCCGGACTGCACTTTGGATATGGAAGGGAAAGCGGGACATGTTGGAGTCGAAGCCGGGCGCGCTGGCCGCGTCGAGCGATGAACAGTTAGTCGCGCGTGTGCGAGAGGGCGATCGCGAGGCGTTCGAGGCGCTCTACCGCAGGTACTTCCCGCGCATCTATCGCTTCACGCAGAAACGCATGGGCAACCGCGCGGACGTCGAAGAGACCGTGCAGGAAATTTTTATCGCGACGTTCTCGTCATTAGGCGCCTACCGCGGCGACGCGCCGCTCGGCGCCTGGGTGTACGGCATCGCGCGCCGCACCATCGCAAATCGCTTCAAGCGCAAGCGCGCCGAGACCGTGCCGTGGAACGACGCCGACGTTGCAATGGCCGACGCCGCGAACCGCGCCAAGGCCAGCGAAGGTGCTGACGATCCGCACTCCATCTACGAGCGCAGCGAGCGGCTCGCGCAACTCGCGACTGCCGCGCGCCAGTTATCCCCGTCTCAGTGGAAATACTTCCAGTTACACCACTTAGAAGACGTGCCGATCGAGGACATCGCGCGCCAAGCGCAGTGCAGCCGCGACGCCGTGAAGTCGCACTTATACCGGGCGCGCAAGATGTTATTGGCGCGCTGACCGGCGCCTGCCAGCGAAGTAGAACGCGATCGCGTGCGGAAGCGCGGCATCCGCGCTGCGCGTGCGCGCTCCCCGAGATAGTCTGCGCGCGTGGGCGAACTTTCGATAGCCGCGACGTTGGGCGAGCCGCTCTCCGCGTGGTTCTCGGTCGAGCGCAAAACCGCCGGCGTGCGCGCGCAACGCTTCGAATGCACGAGCCAGGGCGATCGCGTGAGCGGAAGGCTCTGGCGGCCCGAGGCCCGCGCGGAACACCCGCTCGTGCTCGCCGTCCACGAACTCGCGCGCGCCGCGAGCGATCCAAGCATCGAGGCCGCCGCTCGCTGCTGGGCCGCTTCTGGCTGGGCAACCGCTGCCGTTGATCTACCGCTCCACGGCGAGCGCCATAACGCCAAGCTGTCTCGCCGAGCCATCGCCGCAGCGGGCGACGCGGGCGCAAGCGCTCCCGATCGCGAGCTCTGGCGCGGCCTCGTCGCCCAAAGCGTTCGCGATCTCGCACGGGCGCTCGATGCGCTGATGGCTAGCGGCGGCTTCGACGCGGCGGGTATCGCGAGTGTTGCGTTCGGGAGTTCGGCGCCGATCGCCTGCGCCCACGCGAACCTCGACGCGCGCGTTCGCTCGGTCGCTGCCATCGGCGCCGAGCCCGCCGGCGAGGCCGCAGGCCGCGCGCATCCGAAAGCGCTGTCGTGGCTCGCGCGGCCGGACGATCTGATCCCGTTTCTTGCGGCGGCGCGTGCTCGCAGCTGATTGTGCCCGCCAGCCTAATTGCTAAGGCATCGCCAACTCGCTTCACCGAGGTGCTCTCATGCAGGTCCGCGCGTTCTTGTTTTCGATCCTCGCAGCTCTCACGTTCGTCGCGTGCAACGGCGCTTCCAAGACGGACGTCACCGATGAGACCGCGAGCACGCCGGTCGCGAAACTCGGCGACGCGACGATCACCCAGGGCGAACTCGACGCGTGGATCAAGGACGAGCTGTGGCGGACGCAGACCGACGACGGCAACGCGACCAAGATTTTCAGCCTGCGTCAGCGCGGCCTCGAACGCCTGATCGATCAACGGCTGCTCGACGCGGAGGCGGAGAAGCGCGGCGTTGACGCCGACCAGTTGCTCGACGACGAGGCGGCGAAACGCGCGGGGGTGAGCGACGAGGACGTGAAGGCGTTCTTCGAGCAGCACGCGGGCCAGTGGGGCGAGCGCACCCTCGAAGCGGAGGCCAAGGGCATCCGGCAGCATCTCGAGCGCTCGAAGGGCACCGATGCGGCGCAAGAGTTCGTTGCGGAACTGCGCGCCGCCGCGAAGGTGGAGACCCTGCTCGTGCAGCCGCGCGTCACCGTCGCCGGTAGCGGGCACGCGCGGGGCCCCGTCGACGCGCCGATCACCGTGATCGAGTTCAGCGATTACGAGTGCCCGTACTGCAAGCGCGCCGAGCCCGTGGTCGAGCAGATGATGAAGGAGTACGCCGGCAAGGTACGGCTCGAATACCGGCACTTCCCGCTCGAGAGCATTCATCCGAATGCACGCGGCGCTGCTGAAGCTGCGGTGTGCGCCGATGAGCAGGGGCGCTTCTGGGAGTACCACGCACAGATCTTCGTGGGTGGCGGCGGTCTGGCTCCCCCTCAACTGCTCGAGCGCGCAGCGAAAGCTGGCCTCGACGTGAATGCGTTCCAGGCCTGCGTCGCCGACGGGAGAGCGGGCGAACGCGTGAGCGCCGACCTCGAGGCGGGCCAAGCGGCCGGCGTCACGGGTACGCCCGCGTTCTTCGTCAACGGCATCCCGTTCTCGGGCGCGATCCCGATCGAAGAGTTCCGCAAGACGATCGACGCGGAACTCGCGGACGCGAAGAGCTGACAGGAGCGCGCAGCGAGCTGAAGGCGGGCGAAGTCCGAAGTCGCGGCTCCCGCTATCAGGGTGCTGAGCGGATGCAGCCGGCGACGCTGCGCCTCGCGGCTGATCCGCCTGTCCGGCGTGGACTGGCGTGGTGAGCGGGAAGTGCGGCTCCGGCCGCCGTTCAGGCGCGCCCGCCGATGCGAGCGAGCAGCCTGTCGCGCTCGCTCGCCATGCGTGCCGCGGTCTTCGCCTCGAGGTTGAGGCGCAGCAGCGGCTCGGTGTTCGACGGCCGCAGGTTGAACCACCAGTCGTCGTAGCGCACTAACAACCCGTCGAGCCGCGACAGCTCGCGAGCCGCGGCGTGCTCCGCGGCGACTGCTTCGATGATCGCGCGGGGATCCTCGACGTGGCGATTGATCTCGCCGCTCGCGGAATATCGGCGCAGCGGTGCGATCAACTCCGAGAGTGGACGCTTCGCGCGGCCGACCGCGTCGAGAACCGCGACGAAGGCCGCGATGCCGTCGTCGGCCACGAACCGCTCCGAGAAGCGGAAGTAGAAGTGCCCCGAGAGTTCGCCCGCGAACACGGCGCCGCTCTCGCGCATCTGCGCCTTCACGAACGAATGCCCGACGCGGCACATCACGGGCACTCCGCCGGCGGCGCGGATCTCCTCCGCGGTCGCCCAGCTGGAACGCAGGTCGTAGAGCACCGTGCCGCCCGGCGCGCGCGCGAGCTGCGTGCGCGCGAGCAGTCCAGTCATTAGGTCGGAAGGCACCGGCTCGCCGCGCTCGTCCACGAACACGGCGCGGTCCGCGTCGCCGTCGAACGCGACGCCGAAATCCGCGCCGGTCCGTACGACTGCGGCAGCGACTTCGCGCAGATTCTCCAGCTTCAGCGGATCGGCTGGGTGATTCGGGAAGCGGCCATCCGGCTCGAAGTACAGCTTCTCGACTTGCAGCGGCAACCGCGCCAGCAACGGCTCGAGCCCGATCGCCGCCATGCCGTTCGCGCAATCGATCGCAACGTGCAGCGCCGAGATCGCGGAACTGGCGACAGCGAGCGCCTGGCGCACGTAGCCATCCACGATGTCGATGCTCTCGCGCCCGCCTCGCGCAGTGTCCGCGGCGCAGCCCCCTTCGCCGACGAGCCGCTCGATCTCGCGCAAGCCGCTGGCCTCGCCAACGGGCTGGGCGTGGCGGCCGCAGATCTTCATGCCGTTGTATTGCCCAGGGTTGTGCGACGCGGTCAGCATGATCCCGCCATCGGCGTTCAGCGCATCGACCGCGAAATACAGCATCGGCGTCGCAGCGAGCCCGATGTCGAGCACCGTCGCGCCCGCTTCGCGCGCGCCGCGCATGAGCGCCTCGCCGAGCTCAGGGGAATGCGTGCGCGCGTCGCGACCGATCGCGAGCCGCCGCGCTCCGAGGAAACGCACCGTCGCGTACCCGATGCGATACGCGAGTTCCGCATCGAGTTCGCTCGGCACGAGGCCGCGGATGTCATACGCCTTGAAGATCGACACGCGGGCGCACTCTACCGGCGAGTTCGCGCGCTGCCGCGCCGCTTGACCGAGGCGAGGGCTGCGGGCACTCTCCCCAACATGTTGGGAATCGCCGGGATCGGCATCGGAGAACTCCTCGTCGTCCTCGTGATTGTTGTCGTGCTCTTCGGCGCGCGACGCCTTCCGGAAATCGGCTCCGGGCTCGGCAACGCCATCAAGAACTTCCGCTCAGGCCTCTCTGGCAAGGACGAGATCGACGTCACTCCAAAGAAGGACGAGATGTCGGACGGGAAGAAGCCGTAGCGCTCGCGTCTTCGGGCTGAACAGAAGCGACGGGCGGGCTCGCCGGCGGTGCCACCGCCTCTCGCGTGATTGCGATGTGTTCGGCGCCGGGCGGTAACGCGCCGAATACCGCCTCGAACGCGCCGTCCGCGCTGAGTTCGAGCGCGTGCGCGGCATGCTCGGCTTGCAGCCGCGCGAGCGACAACTCGCGCAGCTTGCGAGGCGCGAGGGGTGGCCCGGCGATGGCCGTTACGCCGGCGACAGGCGTCCCGTCCGCAGCTACCCAAACGGCGCGGAGCCGAGCGGGTTTGCGAGAACCTGCGCTGGCGGGCAGTTCACCGCGCACGACCGTGAGATTTCCGGCGACCGCGCTCTCGATCGAGTGCAGCGTCACCCCGATGGGCGCGCCCTCGAACTTGGCGACAATGGGGGCTGCGAGCGCCTCGCTCGGTAGCGGAAGCGGAGCGAGGGCAAGCGCCAAGCCGATTGCGCAAAGCGCGGCTGCGGCCATCCAGCCCGCTCCCTCCACCGCGTGGTCGAGTGCGGTGCGCAGGGATTCACGCCACGGAGGTGTTAGGTCGTGGCGTTCGGGAGCACGAGCCGCCGCGTCGCTGACCGCAGCTTCGACGCTGGCCTCGGGCGCGGTTCGCGGCATGGGCGCCGCTATCGCTGGCACTTCGCGCTCGGGCGCGGGATCGGTGCGAAAGGTCGCTTGCTGGGCGACCTCCCGCGCGGCGCCGCGGAGCAGATCCCAGTCTGCGGGCGCGCCGAGTGAATCGAGATCGTCGTCGGCCTGCGCGTTCGTGGGCGTCGGCGGCGCTTCTCGACGCGCAGGGGCGCCGGCGGCCGGAGCAGCCTGCGCGTCTGGCGACGGACGCGGCGCCTCTTCGAACTCCCACTGTTCGTCCGTGGCCGGGGTGGCGCCGCTTCCCGGCCGCGAGGATTCGGGGCTGAAATCGATACTCGCGCTCGTCTCGAACAAATCGTTGGTCGCCTCGGGCGCTGAGGAGGATCCCGGATTTGTGGCCTCCGCCACGACTTCGTCGATGACTTCCTGCGCCGTAACAGCCGGCCGCTGAACGATGAACGCGGCCTTGCAACGTGAGCAGCGCACCTTCGCGCCGGTCGCGGGAATTCGCGCTTCATCGAGCTTGAAGCGCGTGTGACAACTCTCGCAGTCGATGATCACGTACTTCCTCCGGCAAGCGGCTAGCCCAATTCGGGGTGCCCACGACGTTTTCGGACGAGCCGACGCGTCGCTTGAGACTCACGCTTTCTCTGCGAGGGCTGACTCTCGCGAGGTGACCGCTATGGTCGGCCGGCTTCGCGCAACGTCTCTCCCGCGAGCGAGCGAGCCATGCCTGTCCTGATCAAGCGGTACGCGAATCGCAAGCTCTACAACACCGCGTCGAGCCGTTACATCACGCTCCGCGGCATCGCCGAATTGCTCGAGCGCGGCGAAGAAGTGAAGGTGCTCGACAACGAGACGGGCGAGGACATGACCGCGGTCACGCTCTCCCAGATCCTGGTCGAGACCGAGCGCGGCGGCCGTTCGGTACCCGGCTCGCTGATCAGCGAGATCTTCCAGCGCGGCGGAACCGCGCTCGTCGATCGAGTGCGAAAGGGCGTCGATGACGCCAAGGAAGATCTCGAGGAGCTGCGCGGCAATTTGCGTGGCCTGGTTGGAGCGAACGGCACTGCACCTCGAGAAGGCGCGAGCTTCGCGGCCGCCGAACTCGAGCGCGTGTTCCAGCGCGGCTTCGAGCGCATGGCCCAGGTTCTCGATATCCCGCGCCGCTCGGAGCTACGCGAACTCAGCGAGCGGCTCGAGCGGCTGACGCGCCTGATCGAGGAACGCGAGGCGCGCGAGCAAGCCCGCGACAACGAGCCGCCGCGGCGTCGTGCCGCCGAGCGCTAGCAAGCGGCGCTTCGCCGCGCGCAGCAAGCGAAGCGCGCAGCGAGGCGCAGCCGAGCGGAGACCAGACAGTGGCCTCGGTTTCGGCCTGCGCCTTGTCGCTCGCGTTCCCGCGACGCCAGGCACCAGCAAGCGGTGCTTCGCCGCGCGCAGCGAGGCGAAGCCGAGCGAAGTCGAACAGGGGCCTCCGCGTCGGCTGCGCCTCCCCGCTCGCGTTCCCGCGACGCCAGTTACCAGCAACCGGCGCTTCGCCGCGCGCAGCGGGGCGAAGCCGAGCGGAGTTAACCCGGTAGCCGGCGGACGCGCAGCTTCCGCCCAGCGGCGCCTCGCCGCGCGCGCGTGAGCCCCGAGCGCATCGTCGCCGTCGTCGAAGACCCGAGGTACCTCGAGCACCGCGGACCGGATGGACACCCCGAGCGGCCCGACCGCCTGCTCGCGGTGGGCGCTGCGCTCGATGAACGGCGCGCAGCGCTCACCTCCCTCCCAGCCCGCAGCGCGGACGACGAAGAGCTGCGCCGCATCCACGCGCCGGAGCACCTCGCGCGAATCGCTACGGCCGCGGCGAACGCGCCAAGCCGCCTCGATGCGGACACCTATGCGAGCGCTGCGAGCGAGCGCGTTGCGCGGCTCGCTGCTGGCGGCGCGGTGGATCTCACGCTCGCCGTCGCGAGCGGGCGTGCGCAGGCCGGTCTCGCGGCGGTGCGCCCGCCCGGCCATCACGCCGAGGCCTCACAGCCGATGGGTTTCTGCCTGTTCAACAACGTCGCGGTCGCCGCGCGTGCAGCGCAAGCGCAGCTCGGCGTCGGAAAAATCCTAATCATCGACTGGGACGTGCATCACGGCAACGGCACGCAGCACAGCTTCGAGCAAGATCCGTCGGTGCTCTATTTCTCGACGCATCAGTTCCCGTATTACCCCGGAACGGGCGCG
>JANNRF010000086.1:0-11024 GCA_031401135.1 Deltaproteobacteria bacterium
GAAGCGGCTGGCGGTGCAGACCGAGGACCATCCGCTCGAGTACGCGGACTTCGAGGGCGTGATCCCGGCCGGTAATTACGGCGCAGGCGCGATGATCGTGTGGGATTGCGGGACCTATCGAAGCGTTGACGGCGTTGCGCCGGCGGACGCGCTCGCGAAGGGCAAGCTCGATCTCGCTCTCGACGGGCACAAGCTGCGCGGGCGCTTCGCGTTGGTGCGGACCGGGGGCAAGGCGAGGCCGTCTCGTGAGTGGTTGTTGTTCACGAAGGAGCGCGGCTTCGAGGCGCCGGACATCGTCGAGCGCGCGCCCGAATCGGTGTTCTCGGGTTTTTCGGTGCGCGAACTCGCCGGGGGCGCGACGCGTGACGCCGAAGTGTGTCGGCTCGCGGAGCGTGCGGACGCGAAGCTCGCCGAGCTCGACGCCACGAAGCTGCGACCGATGCTCGCGGGCAGCGAGGATCATGCGTTCTCGCGCGAGGGCTGGCTGTTCGAGCTGAAGTACGACGGCGTGCGCGCGATCGCGCACGCGGGCAGCGGCAGCGCGCGGCTCTTCGCGCGCACCGGTGGCGAGCGCACGCGGCTCTACCCTGAGCTCGCCGTGGCGCTCGCGCACTTGCGCGTGCGCGATGCGATCCTCGACGGCGAGATCGTGGCGCTCGACGAACGCGGCCGCGCCAGCTTCGAACGCATCCAGCGCCGCTTCACCCAGAGCGACGCGAGCGAGGTGGAGGCGCTGCGGCGCGAAGTGCCGGTCGTTTACTACGCCTTCGATTGCCTCGCTGTCGACGGCTTCGATCTGCGCAAGCTGCCGCTCTCGGCGCGCAAGCAGATTCTCGCTGCGCTGCTGCCGCCGCGCGGGCCGTTGCGGCTCGCGGATCACGTGAGCGGCGACGGGCACGCGCTGTTCGACGCGGTGCGCGAGCACGGCCTCGAAGGCATCGTCGCGAAGCGCGGGGATTCACCTTACGAGGCGGGCCAACGCTCTAAGCGTTGGCTGAAGATCAAAGTGCCGCGCGCGAGTTGTTTCGTGGTCGTGGGCGTCTCGCCGGGGCAGGGCTCCCGCAAGTCGCTCGGTTCCCTAATGCTTGCGGGCCTGCGCGAAGGGAAGCTCGCTTACGTCGGCAACGCGGGCTCCGGCCTGAGCACTCGGCAGATCGACGTGCTGTTGCCCGAACTCGAGAAACGGCGGCGCGCGAAGCCTGCGTTCGCGGGCATGCCCGAGCCGCTGCCGCGCGGCGCTTGGTTCGTCGCGCCCGAGCTCGTCGCCGAGGTGCGCTTCACCGAGACCACCAGCACCGGCATGCTGAGGCATCCCGTGTTCCTCGGCTTGCGAGACGACATCGAGCCAAAGTCGTGCAGCGCGCCGCACTTGAGCGCGTCGGAGGCGCCGCCCGCGAGCGGCACGCCCGTCGCGCGCGCGCGCGACCCTGAGCTGAAGCTCAGCCGCCTCGACAAGGTGTTCTGGCCGGTCGAGGGCTACACGAAGGGCGACCTGCTCGCTTATTACGAGCGCGTCTGGCCCCGGCTCGCGCCCTATTTGAGAGATCGCCCGGTGGTGCTGACGCGCTACCCGGACGGCATCGAGGGCAAGAGCTTCTATCAGAAGAACGCGCCCGAGTTCACGCCGGCGTGGGCGCGCCGCGAGAACCTCGACGGCACCGATTACTTCGTCTGCAACGATCTGCGCACGCTGCGCTACGTCATTAATTCCGGCGCGATTCCGCTGCATGTGTGGAGCGCGCGGCTCGCGACGATCGAGCGGCCAGACTGGCTGATCCTCGATCTCGATCCCAAGGAAGCGCCGTTCACACAGGTGATCGAGCTCGCGCGGCTGTTGCACGAGATGCTCGGTGCGATCGGCGTCGCGCACTTCGTGAAGACCTCGGGCCAGGACGGCATGCACGTGATGCTGCCGCTCGGAGGCGCGCTCACGCACGACGAGGCGAAGAACGTCGCGGAGGCGATCGCGCGGGTAGTGGTCGCCGAGCGTCCGGACATCGCCACGGTCACGCGCCCGATCGCGGCGCGCGGCAGCAAGGTGTACGTGGACTACCTCCAGAACGGGCGCGGCAAGCTGATCGCGAGCCCGCTTTCGGTGCGCCCGCGCGCGCGGGCGCCGGTCTCCATGCCGCTCACGTGGGCGCAAGTGACGAAGCGCCTCGACCCCGCGCGCTGGAACATCGCCAGCGCGCCGCGCCAGCTCGCGAAGAGCGGCGATGCGTTCGCGGGCGTGCTCGGCGCGGGCATCGACCCAGAGGCCTTGCTGGCGGGACTTCTCCGCAGGCTCGAGCGTTCAGCCGAAAAATCCTGAGGCTCGCGCGCCGCGCGCGGGTGTAGACTGCGCGCCCTCTTGGGGTTCTCGAATGCGGCTTTATTCCGGCACCAGCGGCTTCAGCTACCAGGAGTGGCACGGCGCGTTCTATCCCGAGCACATGCCCGCCGCGGATCGGCTGGCTTATTACGGAGCGCGGCTGCCCGCCGTCGAGATCAACCAGACCTTCTACCGCATGCCGCGCGCGAGCATGCTCGCGGGCTGGGCGGCGCAGGTGCCCGATGGTTTCCGCTTCGCGGTGAAGGCCTCGCGCAAGATCACGCACTTGAAGCGGCTCGTGGATGTCGGCGAAGAGACGAAGTACCTGCTCGAGGCCGCGCGCGCGCTGGGCGAGAAGCTCGGCCCCGTGTTGTTTCAGCTGCCGCCGCACCTGAAGCTCGATCTCGAACGCTTCGACCGCTTCCTCGAGCACCTGCCGCCCGGCACGCTCGCAGCGCTCGAAGCGCGGCATGACTCGTGGCGCGACGATGCGGTGTTCACGCGCCTGCGCGAGCGCGGCATCGCCTGGGTGATTACGGAGAGCGACGAGGACGGCGCCACCGAGATCGCCGCTACCGCGCCGTGGCTGTATCTGCGCCTGCGCCGGACTGATTATGAGCGCACCGCGCTGGCAGCCTGGGCGGCGAAGCTGCGCGCGGCTTCGCCGGTGCAGGCGTTCGCGTTCTTCAAGCACGAAGACGGCGCGCTCGGCACGAAGTGGGCGATGGAGTTGCTCGCCCACGCGCAGCGCCACGACGAGCGGCGCGCGCCCGCGCGTGCCGCGCGCTCGCGCGGGAAGCGCGCGAGCGGTGCGGAGTAGGGGCGCGCTTCGAGCGGGGCTGCTTGCTTCGTGGGCGCTGCTCGCGGCCTGCGCCGAGGCGAGCGCGGACGCCAAGCCGCAGAGCAAGGAACGCTACGAGGCGCGCGTCGTCCACATCCGCGACGGTGATTCGCTGATCGTGAGCGACGGCGAGCGCCAGCGGGATCTGCGCATCGCCGAGATCGACACGCCCGAGCGCGGACAGCCCTGGGGCAAGCGCGCGGCGCAGGCGCTCGCGGCACTCGTCGAAGGCAAAACGCTGCGTGTCGAGTTCATCGAGCGCGATCGTTATGGCCGAGAGGTCTCGCGGCTCTGGGCTGGCGACGTGTGCGTCGCCTGCGAGCTCATTCGCGGCGGGCACGCTTGGGCGTATCGGAAGTACCTGAGAAGTCCCGAGTTGGTCGAGTTGGAGCGAAAGGCGCGCGATGGGCGGCTCGGGCTGTGGGGGCAGCCAGCGCACACGTTCGTTCCGCCCTGGGAATGGCGGCGCGGTGCGCGCTCGGTCAGCAGCGAGGCCGCGGCGCTTGCGCGGCTTCCCGCGGCTTCAGTGACGACCGCGGCGCCGGCATGCGGCGCCAAGCGTTATTGCCGTGAGATGTCGAGCTGCGCCGAGGCGCGCTTCCATCTCGAGCAGTGCGGGCTGACGCGGCTCGATCGCGATGGTGACGGCGTCGCGTGCGAGGATCTCTGCTTCTGAGCGCGCGCTGTGCCGCGACTTGCCCGCGATACGCTGCGCGCCATGTCCAGCGCCGAACTCTTCGCCTTCACCTGCGGGCGCCTAACGATCCCGCGCGGCTTCCTGCTCGAAGGCGCCAAGGGCAAGATCACAGTGCCGGTGCCGAGCTACCTAATCGTTCACCCGCGCGGGCGCGTGCTGTTCGACAGCGGGCTCAATCTCGCAATGCAGAGCGACGCGCTCGCGTACATGGGCGAGCGCGGCGTGCGCGGCACCGCGTTTCACTTCACAGCGGGCGATGAGGTCGCGGCGCGGCTCGCATCCGTTGCACGCGAGCCCGAGTCGATCACGCACGTGGTGAACTCGCACTTGCACTACGACCACTGCGGCGGCAACGCGCAGCTGCCCAACGCGGACGTGCTGGTGCAGCGCCGCGAGTGGGAGCACGCCCGCGCGCTACCCGACGACGACGCGGGCTACCGCAAGCGCGATTTCGACACCGGGCAACGCGCGCGCCTGCTCGACGGCGAGCACGACCTGTTCGGCGACGGCGCCGTCCTGTGCTTCCCCACTTACGGCCACACGCCGGGCCACCAATCGCTGCGCGTGCGCACTGCCGGCGGCGAGTTCGTGCTGTGTGGCGACGCTTGTTATTTGCGCGAGTCGCTCGAGAAGCTGGCGCTGCCCGGCGTGCTGTTCGACCGCGAAGCCGCGCTCGCCTCGCTGCGCCGCTTCCAGGCAATGGAGGCCGCCGGCGCCCGCGTCATGGTCGGCCACGACCCCGAGTTCTGGCGCACCGTCCCCCAAGCCCCCGCCCGCCTCGCGTAAGTACCCAGACCGGGGACGTTCATACTCATTGGTTACTTGTGGGGACACTCTTGGCGCGGGCCGCGCGGCTCAACACTGTCCCCGCAAGTAACCAACCAGTATGAACGTCCCCGTTTTGGTTACTTGCGGGAATTAGGAGAGGCCATGACGGATCGCAGTGTGCGGCCGCTGAGTGCGGAGTCGTTAGGGGAGGCGCCGGGGCGCGGGCGGCTCGCGGGGCGGCGCGTGCTCGTGGTGGGCGGCGGGCAGCGCAGGTTCGAGGCCGCGAGCGACCCGATCGGGAACGGGCGCGCGATGTGTCGGCTGTTCGCGCGCGAGGGCGCGCACGTCGCGGTGGCGGACAAGCAGCGTGCTAGCGCGGAGGAGACGGTGGCGCTGATCGCGCGCGAGGGCGGCCGCGCGTTCGCGATCGAGGCGGATATCACGCACGAGCACGACGTGCAGCGCATGGTCGAGGAAGCTGCGGGCGGGCTCGGTGCGCTCGACGGGCTCGTGCTCAACGTGGGCATCGGCGTCGGTGCGCTCGGCCTCGCGAACACCAAGACCGAGGCGTGGGATCAAACGCTCGCGGTGAACCTGCGTGGCCCGATGCTCTGCTGCAAAGCCGCGCTGCCCGCGCTCGCGGACGGCTCGCCGATCGTGTTCATCTCGTCGATCGCGGGCCTCACGTCCGGCTCGCAACTGCCCGCCTACGACGCTTCGAAGGCCGCGCTCGCTGGCCTAATGCGTCACGTCGCGCGCGAAGGAGCGCCGCGCGGGATTCGCGCAAACATCGTGGCGCCCGGGCTCGTGGATACGCCGCTTGGTCGCGTCGCCAGCGCGGGCCGCCCCTCGCGCGCGCGCGCCGCGACGCCGTTCGGGCGCCAAGCGACGGGCTGGGAGATCGCCTACGCCGCGCTGTTCTTCGTGAGCGACGAGAGCGTGTACGTGACGGCGCAGCTGATGGCGGTGGACGCAGGTATTACGGGAATGTGAGCGAGCGCGGCGCGCCGCTCTGCGCGCGAGTCTCAGGCTGAGCCGCCCAGCACCCGCGCGCGAATCTCCGGCGCGAGCAGCACCTCGAACGGCGCGAGCAACTGGTTCACCTCGTTGAGCTTCTCGCGCACGATCTCGTCGCGCATCGCCGCGAACTGCAGCGCTGTGCGGTACTGCAGTTCCTCGGCGCTGAACATCGAGCGGTCGCCTTCGGTCGTCGGGTAGAGGAAGTCGTTGTAGTTGGCCTGCCGCCACGGCATGCGCGCAACCTCGGCGGCGCGCGTGAGGTAGCGCTGCGAGAGTTCGGCCAACCCATCGCCCGGCGCGCGGGCGGCGAGAGTGTCGTTCAGCGCGAGCGCTTGCAGCGCGGCCGACGACATGCCGTGCCCGTAGGTCGGGTTGAAGCTGCACAGCGAATCGCCGAGTGGCAGCAGGCCGAGCGGCAGTGCGTCGTAGCGTTCGTAATGACGGAAGCGGTTCGCCGGGTAGATCATGCGCGCGACGGGCGTGAGGAAGCGCGCGCGGCGCAACGTCTCGGCCATCACTTGTTGGGGAAGGCTGGCGGCGAACTCGATCACGGCCTCGCGCTCGCCGGGCGGATAGTCGCCGGCGCGACCCCCGAGCGAGCACATCGCGCGGTTGCCCTCGATCGGCAGAATCACCGCACCGCGCGCGCCGACGCGCGGCAGGTTGCCCACCGCGAGCATGCGCCAATCGCGCTGCTGGGTGGCATCGAGTTCGAGCACCATGCTCGCGTAACCGAAGTCGACGCTCACGCTCTCGACCGGCGGCGCGGGCAGACCGAGCGCTTCGAGCCAGCGCAGGCCTTCTTCGCGTCGGCCGGTCGCGTCGATCACGAGCCGGCCCGCGAGCGGCGCCTCGCCCGCCTCCGTAATCACTCCGCTGATGCGGTTCGCGGCGCCGTCGCGCGTGAGCCCGCGCACCGCGACGCCGCTGCGAAGCTCGAGGTTCGGCGTGCGCGCGAGCACGAGCGAGCGCACGACGTGTTCGAGCAGCCAACGGCTCTGGCTGTGAAGTCTCATGGGGCTGTCGAAGCGCGGTGCGAAGCCGAACTCGAAAGCCGCGAGCGTGTCTCTGCTCGTGACCGTGGGCGCGCCGCGAGCGTCGAGCTCTGCGCAGAAGCCGGGCAGCAGCGCCTCGATCGCATTCTCGCCGCCCTTGAGCAGCATGTGGACGTGATGCGCCTGCGGCGTCGCACGGCGCGGCGCCGGTTCGCTCGGGAGCGTGTCGCGATCGAGCACGAGCACGCGCTCGAAGTGCGCCGCGAGCCCACGCGCGGCGAGCATGCCCGCCAGGCTGCCGCCTACGACGATCGCCTGCTTCCCCAATAACTGGTTCGCGCCGCTCATCCGGTTGCCCGCTCCGCTTTGTTCAACTCGGGCGGGCAGGCTATCGCACGCACACATAGGCGCAGCGCTGGTGCACCGCTCTAATCTCGCGAGGCACGCGAGTGCGACCCCCCAACCGAGGAGAACGCCCATGCTTCGCCTGCTTTGGTTCACGCTGTTGGCGACGACGCCGCTGCTCGGGTGTGCGCATCATCGGCTCGTGGTGCCAGAGCCCGTGCCCGCAGCCGGCTATCACGCGAGAACATCGCATGCATTCTTCTGGGGCTTCAGTGAGCCGCGCATCGTGGCGACGGAATGCAGCGAGAACTCGCTCAGCGAAGTGCGCGTGGTGACGTCGCTGCCCCACGCGCTCGCGGCCACCGCAACGCTCGGTCTCTGGATGCCGGCGAAAATCGAGTACAAGTGCGGAAAGCGTCCGCTGCAGGAGGGCACGCTCGGCGATGAGCGCGCCCCGCTCGAGGCCGACTAATGCCTGTGCCGTCCGACCAGCCGCGGCTGATTCGTCAGAAGCCAAAATCCGGCAAGCAGCTGAACTTCGTCAACTGGCACCAGACGGTGAAACAGCCGCTGCGCGGGCGCTTCGAGCTTCATAACCCCGAGTCGTCCCCGTCCTTGCTCGGTTATCAGGCAACCGCGCGCGCGCTTCAGGAACTTGCGGCGTCGGCACGGCAGAAGGCGATGCGGCTACGCGCCCTCGGCGCCGCCTGGTCGTTCTCCGAAGTGGCGGCGGTGGACGGCTGGCTGCTGGACACCGCGTATCTGAACTGGGTGTTCCGGCTCGATCGCCACAGCTTGACTGAAGCCTGGGCGAGCCGCGCGGCGGGGCTCGTGCTCGCGCAGTGCGGCGTCACGATCCACGAGCTGAACCGCTACCTCGAGCACGACAAGCACCGCTCGCTGCGCACCTCCGGCGCCAGCAACGGCCAGACTGTGGCGGGCGCGATGTCGGCGGACACGCACGGCTCCGCGATCGACCAAGGGCCGTTCGCCAGTCAGGCCGTCGGCCTGCACCTGATCACCGCGAGCGAGCAATTATGGATCGAACGCGCGAGCGATCCGGTCGTGAGCGCCGCGTTTGCGACTCGCATCGGGGCGCGGTTGGTTCGCGACGACATGGCGTTCGATGCTGCGGTGGTCGGCCTCGGCAGCCTGGGCGTCATTCACGCCGTGCTGATCGACACGGCCGAACGATTCAAGCTGGTCGAGACCCAGCTCCGAGTGCCCTACGACGCTGCGCTGAAGCACGCGATGGAAACACTCGACTTCTCGGCGCTCGGCTTTGCGGAGCGCCCGTACTTTTTTCAGGTCGTGCTGAACCCGCATGCGAAGACGCCCGAGGCCTACCGAAAGCAGATATTTCTCGCGCCGTGCCCTGAGGATTACGTGCCCAATTATGCGCTGACGGACGGGCGCGCCGCGGGGGTTGACGTGGCGCGCCTGGTCGGCCGCTTCGTGGACGCCTTCCCTGGGTTCACGCGTGCGGTTGCCAGCCAGCTCGTGAAGGCGGAACTCAAAGAGAAGGGCCCACGAAGCGGAACCTGGGGCGAGACGTTCGATTTCACGACGCCGCGCGCCAAAAGTGCGGGCGCGGCGCTGGGCGTTCCGCTCGCGCGCTGCACAGAAGCGCTCGCGCTCGTGCGCGAGGCATTCGAAGCGGCGGGCGGCGCACCGATGGTGTTCGCATGCCGCTACGTGAAGCGCTCGCGCGCGCTGCTTTCGATCGCGCGTTTCGCGCCCGTCACGTGCGTGATCGACCTCGACGGCGTCTACGCCAAGAGCACGCTCGCGGTGATGGAAGGAGCGCGCGAGCGGCTCGAGCACGCGGGCATCCCGTTCACGCAGCATTGGGGCAAGCTGCACGGGCTCACACGCGACCGCGTGCGCGCGAGCCACGGCGCGGAACTCGAGGCCTGGCTGCGCGTGCGGCGGCAGCTTCTGCCGAGCGCGGCCGATCGTTTCATGTTCTCGAATCCGCTGCTCGATCGGCTCGGCATGAGCGATTAGGGGCGGAGCGCTGCGCTCAGCGCTTCGCCGGCATCACATCCGTCACCGTGCCCGCCGCCACCTCGGCTGCGAACGCGACCGTCTCGGAGAGCGTCGGGTGTGCGTGCACAGTGAGGCCGATGTCGTGGGCGTCGGCGCCCATCTCGATGGCGAGCGCGGCCTCGCCGATCAGCTCGCCTGCATGCGCGCCCGCCATGCCGGCGCCTAACAGCCGGCCGTCTTCGGCCGAGAACAGCAGCTTGGTGGTGCCGTCGCCGCGGCCCATGCCGAGCGCGCGTCCCGAGGCGCTCCACGGGAACACGCCCTTCGTCACCGCGACGCCCTCCGAAGTCGCTTGCTCTTCCGAGAGGCCGACCCACGCGACTTCGGGATCGGTGTACGCGATCGACGGAATCGCCGCGGGCTCGAACGCCACCTTGTGCCCCGCGATCGTCTCCGCCGCGACTTTTCCCTGATGAGTGGCCCGGTGCGCCAGCTGCGGCGGGCCGGTGACGTCGCCGATCGCGAAGATGTGTGAGACGTTCGTGCGCAGCTGTGCGTCGACGGGGATGAAGCCACGCGGTGCGAGTTCGACGCCGAGCGCATCGAGACCGAGTTCCTCGATGTTCGCGCGGCGGCCGACTGCCACGAGCACGCGATCGAAGCCTCGCGCGGGCGGCGCCTTGGGCCCGTCGTAGCGGACGTGAAGGCCGTCGCTTCGCGCCTCGATGCCAGCGACGCCGGCGCCGAGATGGATTGCCTCGCAGCGCGCCTTGAGACGTTTCTCGAGCACGCGCACGAGATCGCGGTCGACCCCGACCAGCAGCTTGTCCATCAACTCGACGATCGTGACGCGCGTGCCGAGCGCGAGATAAACGCACGCCATCTCGAGCCCGATGATGCCGCCTCCTATCACGAGCAGACTGCGCGGTGGGCCTGAGAGTTCGAGCGCGCTGGTGGAATCCATCACGCGCGGGTCATCAGGGAAACCGGGCAGCGCGACCGGGCGTGAGCCGGTCGCGATGATGGCGTTTTCGAACGCGAGCGTCTGAGCGCCGCTTGGCCCTTCAACGTGCAGTTCGTTCGGGCCGACGAAGTGCCCCACGCCGCGCACCACGTTCACCTTGCGTGCCTTCGCGAGCGCGGCGAGGCCGCCGGTGAGCTTGCCGACGATGCCGTCCTTGTAGGCGCGCATGCGTTCGAGGTCGAGGCGCGGCTCGCCGAAATCGACGCCGTGCTCGCGCATCGCGCGCGCCTGCTCGATCACGTCGGCGATGTGTAGTAGCGCCTTCGACGGGATGCAGCCGACGTTCGTGCAAACGCCGCCGAGCGTCGCGTCCTGTTCGACGAGTGTTACGGAGAGGCCGAGATCGGCCGCGCGAAACGCCGCGGTGTAGCCGCCAGGGCCACCGCCCAGAACCAAGACTTGCGCGCGCGCGGCAGAGCTGGGGACGACCGCCAGAGTGGGCGCCGCGGCGCGCGCGAGCTTCTCAGGTTCCGCGATCGCAACCGCCGCCTCGACCTCCAGCGTGAGGATGGCGTCGCCTTCGTTGACCTTGCCGTTCACGCGCACTGCGAGCGCGACGACGATGCCAGCCGCGGGCGCCGGCACCTCCATGCTCGCCTTGTCGCTCTCGATCACGACCAACGACTGCTCGCGCTCCACGCGATCGCCGACTGCGACGAGCACTTCCACCACGTCGACGTCGTGGAAGTCGCCGATCTCGGGGACGCGCACCACCAGTTGTTGGGTAGCCATGCTCAGACCAACAGCAAGCGCAGATCTGCGAGGAGTTGCGTGAGCCGCGTTGTGAAGCGCACTGCGTCGGCGCCGTCGATTACGCGATGGTCGTAAGAGAGCGACAAGGGCAACAGCAGGCGGGGCACGAACCCGCCGCCCTGATAAACCGGCTTCCACTCCATCTTCGAGACGCCCAGGATTGCCACCTCGGGGTGGTTCACGATCGGCGTGAAGAAGCTGCCGCCGATGCCGCCGAGGCTCGAGATGCTGAAGGTGCCGCCTTGCAGATCGCCGGGCGTGAGCTTGCGCGTGCGGGCGCG
>JANNRF010000087.1:0-18380 GCA_031401135.1 Deltaproteobacteria bacterium
TGGACCGGCTCGTTCGTCTTGCCTGCAGGCGCCGAGGGCGCTCCTCCGACGAACGCCGCGATCGCGGTCGGTACGCCCGTAATTGTGCGCACCCCACTCGGGACCTCTTTGATGTAGACGCCCGGATAATCCATCGAAGCCATTCATTCCTCCTTGCGCATGGCGCGCGAACTCTCAGGGTGAAGGCGGACGCCGAGCGCTCCGGTAGATCGGCGGCATTCCCGCCGGGCCGTGCCGTTCGACAGCACCGGTCTCGACGAGGCTGTCGAGTGCGGCCTGGACGGCTTCTCGCCAGCGGGGAGACTCGTGCACGCGCTCGGACAGCCACCAACGCGCGATCCACTCTGCGCTGTCAGCGGCGTTGGGGTGTCGCGCGAAGTAGTTCAAGATCTCCCCAGCTGCGTGTGCGACGCACTCGTCGAAGGACACGAACTCCCCGGCTGCAACCCCCGTGCCGCAGCGGCTTGCGCTCCGACGCCTCGACAACTCCGCGAAATCTCAGGGGCGCACGGCCCGCGAAGCTTTGGCGTGGGTCATTTGCGCCTAGGGCACCCGTGACCAGGGCGGGGCGGCGATGACTCGCTCTCGGGCGCGGCGACCTCAGGGCGCTGGCGGAGCGACGCGAGCCATAAACCGCGGATCGGAAGATTCAGCGGACGTGACGCGGCGCGAAGTCGAGACGCTCCAGTCCGTATTTTCTCACGAGCTTGCCGAGGCGACTGCGCTCCTTACCCGCGATGCGAGCGGCGAGGCTCACGTTTCCGCCGGAGCGCCGCAGCGCCTCGTGGAGGTAAGCGCGCTCGAATTCCGCGATCGCCTGGGCCTTCGCGCTGCCGAACTTAGGGAGCAGCGCCTCGCCGACGGGGGCCAGCGCGGGAGTTGGCGGTCGATCTCGCTCGACGGCTTGAATCGTGAGTTCCGCGGCGTCGCTCATCACGACTGCGCGATGAACGTGGTTCTCGAGTTCGCGAACGTTCCCCGGCCAATCGTGCAGCTGGATGAACGCCCGCGCGGCGTCGGCGAACGGGCGGAGTGTCTGCCCGTATCGCCGCGAGAACTGTCGCGCGAACGCCTCCGCGAGCAGCAGCGCGTCGCCAGGCCGCTCGCGCAACGGAGGCATCGTCACATCGAGAACTCCGAGGCGAAACAGCAGATCCGGGCGGAACCCGCAGCTCGGCGCGCGCAGATCGACGTTACTCGCGGCGACTACCCGCAGGTCTGCCCGCTCAACCCCCGAACCCCCAACGGGGCGGAACTCGAAATCCTGAAGAAAGCGCAGCAACGCCACTTGAGCGCGCTGCGTCATCGCCTCGATCTCATCGAGAAAGAGGGTTCCTCCCTTGGCTTGTCCAATCAGTCCGATGCGCGCGTCTTTTGCGTCGGTGAACGCACCGCGCGCGTGGCCAAAGAGTTCCGCCTCTACCAGCGCTTCGGGAATCGCTCCGCAGTTCACGGCGACGAATGGGAACGCTCGGCGCGCGCTCAGGTAGTGGATCGCACGCGCAGCGAGCTCTTTCCCGGTTCCGGTCTCGCCGAGCAAGAGCGTACTCGCGTCACATGCAGCGATTCTGCGCAACGCGACGAGCGCACGGCGGAAGGCAGGGGCGTTCCCCAATAAGTTGGCCTCAATGAAGTCGGGGGTGGTGGAGTCGTCGTCGGGATTCGCGGTCGGCATGCGCGCTCCGTGGCAAAGCCGAGTCTGCACCCGCGTTCCGCACCGGCGCAATGAGGTAGTTCACAGCGGCGGAGCGGACTTCTTGCACGCGTAGCCACGCCACCCAGCGCTCACGCGCCCACGAACGCCGCCACCTCGTCGAGCTTCGCGACGCGGCGAATGCGCGAGCGCTTGCAGAGCGTGAAGCACTGCTCCTTCAGCGCGCGCGAGGGCTGATCGCCCATGCCCGTGACGCCGCCGTCCGACACCCAGAGCCGCGGCGCCGGCTGCCGCGCGAGCCAAGCGAGCGCCGGCAGATCGACGATGTTCCCCGAGCCAACGCCTTTCAGCTGCGCGTCTGCCGCGCGCCGTGCGCCATCGGCGACGATGCGCAGCTCGCCTTCGTCGCCCTTGCCCGAGTAGATCGCGACTACCAAGCCGGCGCGCGTGCTCGCGAGCATGCGATCGAGGTCGGCGGGTTTGAGCGACATGCTGCCGCTCACGTCCACGAGCACCGTGCCGCGGCTTTGGCGCGAGCGCTGGCGGAAAATCGCGCGATCGAGGGACCAACGCTGCGGGTAGCGCACGACGCTGCCCTCGTGCGCAGCACGCCAAGCGCGCGGGCCGGGGCCGCTTTGGCGCGCGCGGGTGAGCGCCGCGCGCGTGATGCGCATGCGCCCGGGTTTCACGACGCCCGCCGCGGCTTCGCAGTCCTCGCCGCCGCGCCGCTTCGCGTGCTCTGCGTCTTCGTCGTCGTGCACCGTGCAACAGTCGATCGCGTAGTCGCTCGCCGAGCGCCCGCGCGCATCGAGCACGCCCTCGGCGCGCAGTACGCGCGCGAGTTCGCGCGCGAGTGCGCGGCCGCGCGGTTCGGGCGCCGCTTCGAGGCCACCCGCGCTGCGCGCCTGCTCGAGCTTGTCGCGAATGCGATCGACGCGCGCGATCACGCGCTCGCCTTCGCCGTCGCGCCAGCTCGCGAGCAGCCCGCGCACCGGCGCCTCCGCGCTCGTGCCGATGCACGCGATCGCGCGCAGCCACACCGCCAGCACGTCGCCGCGCTTCTGGTCGGCGGCGAGCAGCCACGCCACGTGCAGCTCGCTCTCTGGGCCGAGTTCGAGCGGCACGCCGCGCGCGGCCAGCGCGAGGTTCACGCGCGCGTCTTCCACCGAAGCGAGCACGCGCCGATCGAAGCGCACCGCGGCCGGCCGCCGCGGCGAGTAGCGCACGTGCCCGAGTTCGTGGCGCGAGGTTGCGCGCCCGTACGGCTCGAGGGGCACCAGCATGCGCCGCGCAACTTTGTCGACGGCGCCCGTAATGCCTGCGGACTCCGTGCGCGAATCGAGAAAGCGGTACGGGGCTTCGTCACCCGCCTCGGGCTCGCCCATTTCCACCAACTCGGGATAGGGCAGGAAGCGGCCGGGGGCGATTTCGCGTTCCATGGCTAGCGCACCCCCGCGAGCGCGAGCGCGTCGAACACCTGCGAGCCGCGTTCGGCGCCGAACACCACGAGGCAGGCGTCTTCGAGGCCGAGCTCGTGGCGCACGCGGTCGAGCGTGAGCCAGCGCCGCACGCTGAGGCGGCGCTCGTCGTCGAGCGCGAAGCTGCGACGCGCCACCTCGCGCAGCCCATCGCTGAGCCGCGCGAGCGCGGAGGGGTGCGGCTCGTTGATCTCGAGCGTCGCGTCGAAGCGATCCTGCAGTGCGGCCGGCAACCCGTCGGGCGGGAGGTTGTCCGTAACGACCACGTGAAACCCCGGCGCGGGAGTGACCGTCTCGCCGGTGGGCAACGTCAGGCGCGCGGTCTCGCTGTGTTCGAGCACCGGATACAAGAACGCCAGCGCGTCGTCGGAGGCGTGCGAGATCTCGTTGAGCACGAGCCGCGCGCCTTCCTTCATGGCGCGCATCACCGGGCCGTCGTGCCACGCGAGCGTGTCGCCCTTCGGCAAGTACGTGCCGCGCAGCTCGGCGGCGGGCGTCTCCTGCGTGAGCGTGCACGCGTACACGCCGCGCTGGATGCGGCCCGACATGTACGCGACGTACGTCTTGCCGATGCCGGGTGGGCCGCACAGGTAGATGCGGCCGAGTTCCTCGCAGGCCAGCGTGCGCTCGACCAACGGCCAGTCGCTGCGCGCGCTACGTCCCTCGTTGCGCTTGTTAGGGGACGTCTTCGTCTTCTTGTCGTCGCTCATGGCTCGATCTCCTTGTTAGGAAGTTTCGAGCGAGAAACTAGAGCGGCGCGAACGGGCGCGGCTTTCGAGCCGAAGTTTTGTTTGGCGCGAAGTGGGCGGGAGCGCGGAGGATGATCTCGCTGCGCCAGTCATTGGCCCAGCGCATGTCCGGCTCGCGGTCGGGCACGCGTGCGCCGCCGCTGAGTTCCACGATCGCGAAGCCCTCTTCGAGCAGGAGCTCGGAGTGGCGATGGCGCAAGATGTACGCGAGCAGCAGCGCGGTCGTGCTGTCGAGGCCGAAGAAGCCGAGGTAGCCAGGGCCACCCGGCCAAAGCTCGCGCAGACGCAGCACGTAGCCTGCGGTGGCGTTGGGCGGATGCTTGTCGATCCGCCGGTGCGTCGCGTCCTGGAGCTTCTTGTAGGGCGCCCCCTCGGCTTCGCTGAAGCGGATGAAGAAGCGATTCGCGTAGTCCTCTGCGAAGAGCGACGCGAGCTTGGGCTGCACCATCACGCGCAGCCGCTCCGAGATGTCGATGAACAGGCTCCACGCAATCTCGATGTCTTGCTCGAGCGTTGTGTGTCCGCGCTGCACCTGCTTCCGGCAACGGATCTCCGAATCGGCCGGCTCCGTCTCCAGCCGCGTCGAGGTCAGGATCAAGTCATTAGGCCCGACGCGGCTAACGTCGATCGGGAGCAGCGCGGGCAAGCCGTAGTCCGCCGGCGGGTAGTTGAAAAACATCTCGCCGAGCATGTAGCCGGCGCGTTCGAGTGCGCCGGCAACGATCCAGGCGGCAGCGACGTCCACGTGAAAACCCACGCGGATCTTGCGGCCTTCGCTGCGCGGCCGCTGGTAGTAGAAGAGCGGATAAACCAAAGGCATCGGACCCCCCTTTGCGCCGACGCCGAGCGCCGCACGCTCCGGGGGGCAGGTTTAACCGACGCAAAACCCCTGTGGTTTTTGCGCCAAGTCGGATTCCGCAGCCGAGCTCAGAAGTTCTCTTTGTACGGCCGCAGATCGAGTTCGAGCGTCCAGGCGCTGCGCGTTTGGCGGTGCAACTGCCAGTACGCCTCGGCGATCGCGTCCGGCGCGAGCATGCCGTCCGCGCCGAGGCGCTCCTTCAGCTGCGGGAAGCGCCCGTTCACTTGCTCGCCGTCGATCACGCCGTCGATGACGGTGTGCGCGACGTGCAGGCCCTTCGCGCCGAACTCGCGCGCCATGCCGAACGCGACGCTCCGCAGCGCCGCCTTCGCCGAGGCGAACGCGGTGAAGGGCGGTCGCGCGCGCAGCGAGGCGGTCGCGCCCGTGAAGATCAGCGTGCCGCCGCCCGCGGGCAGCATGCGCTTCGCTGCTTCGCGGCCCACCAGGAAGCCGCCGTAACAACCGACGCGCCAAGTCTCCTCGAAGAACGCGTCGCTCATCTCGAGCAGCGGGCTCATGCGGTTGTTGCCCGCGTTGTAGACGACCAGCGCCGGTGGCGCGCCGCTCGCGCGCTCGACTGCGTCGAACAGCGCCGCGACCTCCGCGCTCAGCGTCGTGTCGCAGCGCAGCGGCGTAACGTGGCCACCGCTCGCCGCGATCTCGCGCGTGAGCACGTCGAGCCGCTCCGTGCCGCGCGCCGCCGCGAACACATGCAGCCCCTCGCGCGCGAAGCGCCGACACAGCGCCGCGCCGAGCCCGGCGGAGGCGCCAACGCCAATGACGATTGCAGCGACCGCCATCTCGGCTGCCTCCGCAGAAGTGGCGCCGCGACCGCGAGGGCCGCGGCGCCCGCAGCGACTACTTCAACACGAGCTGCTGGATCATCTCCGAGCCCAGCAGCGTGCGCATCGACTCGCGGTCGATCGCCGCCGCGTTGCTCTTGTCCTGCGAGCCGAACGTCTTGTTCGAGATCGGCTCGAGCTTGTCCGAGAGCCCATCCAGCGCCGCCCAGTTCTTGTAGACGGTGGTCAGGATGAGATCGGGGTCGCGCCGGTTGCGAGCGTCCGCCTGATAAATCGCGTAGTCGACGACGATGCCGGCCTCCTTCTGCGCTTCGAGTTGCTGCTTGTAGGTCGTCGCCAGGTACTTCATGTACGCGTCGAACATGCCCGGCTTGACCTTGATG
This sequence comes from Deltaproteobacteria bacterium, assembly GCA_031401135.1. Classification (GTDB taxonomy): domain Bacteria; phylum Myxococcota_A; class UBA9160; order UBA9160; family UBA6930; genus VGRF01. The sequence continues at coordinate 5,927 of JANNRF010000087.1, forward strand.
TACGACACGTTGACGACGTTGCCCTCTGTGTACGGCTGGGCTTCGTCGGCGAGCGTCGCGCCGCTGAAACCGCCGACCAGCGCTGTGATCAGAATCGTTCGAAGTGCGCTTCTCATGGGTCCCTCGTTTTGGATTGAGCCGGCGCGCCGCCCACGCTGGGCGACCCCGGCGGGCGCATCCTACGCCCACCGCCTCCGCGACTTGCGCGAAAAAGAACCGGGCGTTCTCGCGTGACCAACCGGCATCCACGGCGTGTGAACGCTCAGCCTCGTCCGGCTATCGCGGCTCGCCGACGGGAGGCTGCTCTATCGCTTGAAGCACCGCTGGCGCGACGGTACGACCCGCGCCTGTTCATCTCCGCGCCGGGAGTCACGCTCCGGAGCGAGAGCGGTTCCAGTTGCGCGCAGGTAGGGGAGCCGTCGGTGCTGCTGTCCCTGGCGGTGGGATTATCAGGGCTCGGGCTCGCGGGGCGTCGGCGGGCGTAGCACGGACCAGGCGACGGGGTCTCCTCAGGTCAGCGCGCCGCTCGCTGCCACGCGCGCGGTTGCTTCGTCGTCGAGGCCCAGGATCTCTTGCAGCACCTGGAAGGTGTGCTCGCCGAAACACGAGGCGCGGGCGAGAGGCGGGGTGGGGCTCTCGTTTCTCGAGATCGCGGCTGTGCACCCGTCGACGCCGGGCCCGATCCTCGCGTTCCGGGACGGCGTCCAGGACGGCTACCGCAGAGTCGCGGACGCGATCCATCGCCACGGCATGCGCGTGTTCCAGCAACTCTGGCACGGCGGCTCGAGTGCGTCCCCGCTCGACGGCGGGCCCGCGTGGGCTCCCTCGACGGTGCCGGAGCCGCTGCAAGGCCGAACTCCGCTGCCAATGACACAGGGCATGATCGACGAGGTCGTGGCTGATCTCGTCGTTTTCGAGACGGGCGCAGTGCCGCGCCGCGAGCTCTCCGATGCGCTCGTCGCGCGCGGCATCGAGACGCACCTCGCGGGCGACGCGTTCGCGGCGCGCGACATGCAGCATGCGTTCGCCTCGGGGCGCCGCGCGGGCTCAGCGGTGTAAGCGCTCGCGAAGCGCCGCGCACTCGTGGCCACCGCACCATCCGACTCGGGGAATGCTTGTGAAGGGAACAAGCGCCCCGCCGGTCGCTGGCAGCCGCCGCGCTGGCTCTCAATCCACCGTGGGCCCCTGATGAGTCTTGGCGGGTGAACCGGAACGCGCGCGCGTGGACCGTTTCGCGCGCCCCTTGCAGCGGATTCCCTGCCACCAGCCCTCTCGCAGGGCCACTTCCAGGGAACGGAGGTCCCCCGATGACTTTCCCGCGTTGCGCGCTCCTGCTTCCGCTCCTGTCTCTCCTTGCAGTCAGCCAGGCCCTTGCCTCGGACGGCGTGCTGGAGATCAACCAAGTCTGTGCGCTCGCGGGCTGCTTCCCGGGCGATTCGGCCGGCTTCCCGGTGGAGATCAGCCAGTCCGGAAGCTACGCGCTGACCAGCAACCTCGATCTGAGCAGCGAGCCGAGCCCGCCCGATGCCACGGCCATCGCCATCGGCGCGGACGACGTAGCCATCGACCTGCGCGGCTTCGCGATCATCGGTACGACGGCGTGTGACTTCCTCGGCGCCTGCACGAACACCGGCTCTGGCATCGGCATCCGGCAGTCCGGGGGAATCCGCGAGCGAACCTCGGTTCGCGACGGCGTGATCCGCGGCATGGGCCGGTATGGGATCTACTGCGACATCGGCTGCTCGGTAGAGAACGTCAAGCTGCAGGGCAACGGCGACATCGGGATCTACGTGGTCAATGCGCCCGCGCGGATCCAGGGGAATCTCGTCCGTAACAACGGCGGAATCGGCATCCACGCCGCGGGCGTAATCAGCGAGAACGTGATCGAGAACAACGGCGGAGTCGGCTTGCGGGACGGGGGGCTCGGGTCGGCGGGGCGTTCGGTCATCGCGCGAAACCGCGTCTCAGGAAACTCCGGCGGAGGGGCAACCTGCAGCTATTCGACGGTGGTCGACAACGTTCTCGCGTTCAACTCCAACTTCGACCTCAGGATCGACTCGGGTGCCGTCTGTGCGCTCGGGCGCAACACCATCAGCGGTACGCTCGACAATTCCGTCGGCGCCTTCGTCGAAGTCGACGGCAACCTGTGCGGAATCGATTCGGTCTGCCCATAGCGAGGCGATGCGCTGTCCCGCGGCTGAGCGCCACCGCCGCGGGCTCGAGGTAGTACTGGAGTCCCAGTCCCGCAGCGCTCCCGAATGGGATCGGGATCGGGGCGGTGAGGGTCGGCCGCAAACTCGAGCGTGTGGAGTTGGTCGAGTAATCGCGAAGCGAGCGGCCGCAGTACGCCCATCCGCCGCAAACGGCGCCGAGAATTGGGTCGGGCGCCGTCGCTGCGGACAGCAGCATCCTTCAGCGCTCCCGCTCTGCTCGAATTGGGTTCGTGCTGTCCGACCCGCCCCGACAGAACCACAGAAGTGGCACTCAAACTCGGAGACTTGGCCAAGGAGCGCTCGCACTCGGCACGACTGGGACCCCCTAAAGAAACCGCCCTCCCACAACGCCAATCGTGAGAGGGCGGCAAGTGCGCGCGGCGGGCTTCACTCCGCCGCGAGCGATCTGAGCAGGGCTAGGGCCGCGTCTCGCGCAGGCCGCTGGCTTCGAGCTCGCGGCCGAGTTGCGCGACCTTGCGCCGGAACTCGTCGAGCGGATCGTCGAAGGAGAGGATGATCTCGGTGGTGCGCGGGATCTCGTCGCCGTTGAGCAGGCCGCGGTAACGGTTCAGGTTCGCGAGGATCGCCTCGGCCACTTTCAGCGCGCGCTTCTCGGTTTTGATCAGCGGCGACTGCAGCGTGTAGACGTTGTTACGGCCCCAGAGGCTCTCGTCGCGCACGATCGCGATCTCGCGGTAGACGCTGTTGATCGGATCGAAGTTGTACTCGACGCGCACCTCTTTGAAGATGTCCGAGTTGCCGGTGTAGAAGCCGCGTTCCTTCTCGACCTTGCCGAGCTGGCGGCAGCGCGGGCAGTAGAAGGTGTCGCCGTGGTTCAAGAGGAACACGCCCTTGGCGTAATCCTCGCAGTCGGTGTTCTCGCAGTAACCGACACCGCGCTTCATGCTTGCCATTGGGGGGAGATCCTCCGGTCGATCGATGACCGCGGCGTTCACCCGCCTCGTCGGTCTCGTCAGACCGTTCTAAGGCAAGCCCTGTGCCACGCGAGGGTTTGGGGGAACACCGTGGCGCGTTCTGTTGTTGGGGGGAGCAGTTAGGGGTTGGCGCTGCCTTCGATTTGCCGCCTCGTGTGCCGCCGCCGCAGCTGCGAACGGAGCAGGCGAGGTGTGAGCTTGAGAAACGAACCACCCAGCGGCGTTCGAGCGGTCCCGAGCTACGCAACCGCCATCACACCTCGCGACGGCGCCAGAAGGCAAGAGTGGGGCGGGGGAGGCGGCGTCGAGAGAGGGAACGGGGGGCTGCGAGGCTGCGGAAAACCGAACCGAAGCGACCGGTTAGGCGTTCGCTTTGTACTTCGCCGCGCGCGCGAGTGTCAACCGCCATTTGATCGCGCGCGCGAGATTTCCTCGCGCAGTGCGCGCGCCGCAGCGGCGACTTGAATCCCATACGCGAACAGCACTCCGAGTGTGATGGCGTAGGCGGCGATCACGTAGCTCACGCGTCCTCCCGAGGCGCTGCGAGCGCGAGTTGCTCCGCTCGCCGCGCGCGCAGCTCCCCGAGTTCGAAGCGGCGCACGAGCAGGAACGCGAAGGCGGCGAGGGTCGCGAAGACGCCGAGCGCGAAGGGCAAGCCCATGCCCTCGCCCAGGCTGCCCTTTTCGAGGTTGTCGGGGTGAAGTGCGCGGCTCCCGAACAACTCGATCGCGTAGTAGTTCAGCGGAATCAGCGCGCTCCCGAGGATTCCGTAGACCGCGGCAAAGCGCGCCGCCCGCTCGCTGCCTTCCGTGAAGCTGCGCAGCAGCAGGTAGGCGACGTAGCTCAGGTAGAGCAGCAGCGTGACCGTGAGGCGCGGGTCCCAGGTCCACCACTTGCCCCAGGTGCCCTTCGCCCAGATCGGGCCCGTCACGAGCATCAGCGTGCAGAACACGACCCCCACTTCGGCCGAGGCTGCCGCGAAGCGGTCGAAGCGCTCGTCGCCGCGCGCGAGGAAGGCCGCGCCCGCGAGCGCGGTGCCGATGAAGCCGGCATAGGCGGCGAAGGCCAGCGGCGGGTGGACGTAGAGGATTTTCTGGATGACGCCCTGCATCGCGTCGAGCGGGGCGTTCCAGACCGCGAACAGCCACCACGCGCCGAGCAGCGCGACGGCGGCGGCGGTGCCTTGCTTCCAGCGATTCATGCGCGCGCCACCTCTTTGGGTCTACTCATCGAGCACGTACTCGAAACACAAGAACGAAACGATCGCGTACACGCCATCGGCGACGAGCAGCAGCTGAACGGGCGGCCACGGTAGCGAGCCGCTCGCGAGCAACTCCGTGGTCGCGTTCACCGCTCCGATCAGTACCGGCGCGAGCAGCGGCAGCAGCAGCAGCGGCAGCATCAGCTCGCGGGCGCGCGTGCGCACGGCGATCGCCGAGAGCAGCGTCCCGGCGCAGGCGATGCCGAGCGCGCCGAGCGCGCCGATGGCCGCGAGCTCGAGGGCCACGGGCCAGAGATCGAGCGCGAAGGCGAGCGCGAAGAAGACCGCCGTGAGCGCCTGCACCGCCGCGAGGATCAGGAAGCTCGCAGTCGCTTTGCCGAGGAACAGGAAGCCGCGATCAACGGGCGCGAGCGCCAGCGCCGAGAGCGCGTCGTTCTCGAGCTCGGCGGCGAAGGCGCGGTTCATGCCGAGCACGCCCGCGAACAAGTACGCCACCCATAACAAGCCCGGCACGTAATAATTCCGCGTGACGTCGAGTGACGGCGGCGCCGCGAAGTAGAGCACCAGCACCGTGAGCAGCGAGAACACCGTCATCGCGGCGAAGCGCTCGCGGCTGCGCCACTCGGTCGCGAGGTCTTTCCAGAGCACCGCCCAGAACGCGCTCATGGTGTGCGCTCCAGCGCGGCTACGGCGTCGCGGTAAGCGGCTTCGAGCGCGGGTGTGCTCGCGAGCGCACTCGCTGCGAGCCAGCGCGCGCGCCCGCGCACCAGCACCAGCGCTCTCGTTGCGAGCTGCGCCGCGCGCGCCAGCTCGTGGGTCACCAGCACCGCGGCGCGTTCGGGGCCGCGCTGCGCAGCCAGCCGCTCCGCGAGCCGCTCGGCCGCGCGCGGGTCGAGCCCGCTGAACGGCTCATCGAGCAATAACAAGCGCGGCTCGTGCACGAGCGCGCGCGCGATCGAGACGCGCTGCGCCATGCCGCGCGAGAGCGCACCCGCGGCGCGCTCGGCCACTGCGCCGAGATCGTGCGCCTCGATCAGTGCGGCAGCGCGTGCCCTCGGGTCCGCCACGCCGTAGAGCTTCGCGGCGAGTTCGAGGTTCTCGCGCGCCGTGAGCTGCGCGTAGAGGAAGGTCGCGTGCGCGACGAAACCCACGGCGGCGCGGCGCGCTGGGCGGCTCGCGCTCGCGTCGCCGATCGCGAGCGTGCCCGTGCTCGGGCGCGCGAGCCCGGCGAGCAGGCGCAGCAGCGTCGATTTTCCCGCGCCGTTCGGCCCTAACAGCGCGAGCGTCTCGCCCGCGGCGAGATCGAGATCGAGCGGGTGGAGCGCTGTGAGCGGGCCGAAGCGCTTCGCGAGCCCACGCGCGCGCGCGAGGGCCGCGCTCATGCCGCGGGCGCCGCGAGCGGTGCGCCGCAGCTGGCGCAGAAGCGGTGTGCGGGTGCGGCGACAGCGCTGCACTGCGAGCACACGCGTGCGGCTGCGGTGTCGGCGTGCGCGGCGCTGCGCGCGTCGGCCGCCGCGCTCGCGCTGCCTTCTTCTTCGCGGAGCAGCGCCACCGCGCGCGCGCGCAGTTCGCCGCGCAGCTGCGCGTGATCTTCGTCCGACACTTTGTCCGTTTCGAAATCGTGATCGAGGTCGCGCATCGCGTCGTAAACCGCTTCGCGTTCGTTGCGCGCCGGCTCCTCTGCGGGCGCCGCTGCCAGCGTCTCGCCGCCGCCGCGCAGCGCGGGCGCGAGCAGCCACGCCACCACGCCCACAGCCGCGAGCGCGGCCACAACCTTCGCAGCCGTTGGGTCGAGCCCGCCGCGCGGCGCGAGTGCGGCGAGGGTCAGCTCGATCTTCTCGCCCGCCGCCACGTCGAACGCCTCGAGTGCGAGATACGAGAGATCTTCCGTGCGCACCGACTTCGCGCGGTGCAGGCGCTCCGAGCTGGGCGCGAGCCGCCCCGTGTCCGTGACATAGATGCGCAGCAGCGCCACGCGTGTGCCGAACACGCGTGTTAGGTGCGCGCCCGAAGCAATGACCGGCACGCGATACGCGATCTGCACGCCAACTTCGCCGGGCGAGACGCTGCCGAGCACCGCGACGCCGCCATCCGGATGCGGCGAGAACTCGAGGCCGCTCGCTTCGCTGCCGAAGCGCACGTCGGTTGCGTCCGCGGGCAGCGGAACCTTGAGAAGCGGCGCTTGCGGCGTGCCGAGCAAGAGCCCCTCGCCGCCGATGTGCAGCAGATGCGTTTCGTTGATCTCGATCGCGGCATCGTCGGCGTGCAGCATCAGCTGCACTTCGGGCACCGAGACCGCGCTCGCATCGACGCGCGCGCGCGGCGCGAGCAGCGAGAGCGAGAACTTCGCTGCGGGGCGCGCGGCCGTGAAGCGCGTCACGGTCCGGCCCGAGTCCTCCTCGTTGCCGGTCTGCGCGAGGCCCGGCGCGTCGAGCGCGCCCACGCCATCGGGCAGCAGCACGCTGAAGGCTTCGACCCCAGCTGCGGGCGCAGTCTCGAATGCGAAACGCACGCCGTCGGGCGCGGCTTCGCCCGCGGGCAATCGATACGAGTAGACGAAATCCTGCGCGCCCGGGTAGAACGGCCCGTAATAACGCAGCGCCGCGCCCTCGCGCGCGAGGCCTTCGGGCTCGACGCCGAGAGGCATGCGGAAGTCGCCGAAGCCCGCGGGCAGCGTGGCGCGCAGCCCCGGCGTTCGTTTCGTGCGCTCGGCCGGCGGCACGTAGACGATGCTCGCGCCGGCGTTCTCGATCGCGAACGTCTCCTCGACGCGCAGGCCCTCGGCTTCGCGGTAGAGCCGCAGCGTCTGCTCGCGGATGCGCAGCGCGCTCGCGTCGGGCGTGAGATCCGCGACGCGGATGTCGGCGCTCGCGCTCAGTTGCCCGGGGTTGAACGCGACGCGTCCGCCCGGCACTGGAATTCCCTGATAACGCGCGCCGATCAGGTACGCGACCGTCCCGCTGCTCGCGACCTTCTCGAACGCGAACGCGCCGCTCTCATCGCTCTGTGTGCGGCGCAGCCCCGGCATGCCATCCGCCGAGAGCGCGTAGAGCACGACCTCGACGCCGGGCACCGGCTCGCTCGCGGCGCCGCGAATCACGCGGCCCGTGATGCGCGCCTCGCCTGCCGGCACGTCCGGCGGCGCCTCCTCCTGCGCGCTGGCTGTTAGGCCGAACGCGAACGCCGCGCAGCAGACGAGCAGCGCGAGGAACCCGCGGCGCAAGCTCACGCCGCCGCCCGCTGCGGATGCGGCCGCAATTTCACGCCCCCGCCCGGCGCGGATGCGGCCACATCACCAGCACGGTGCCGATCACGAAGGTGAGCCCGCCGAGCCAGATCCAGCTCACCAGCGGGTTCAGGTAAATCTTCAGCGTCGCCGAGCCGTTCGGCTCGATCGCAGTGAGGATCACGTAGAGGTCTTCGCCGAAGGTCGAGTAGATCGCAGGGATCGAGCTCGGCTGTTGCTCGAGCCAGTACATGCGCTTCTCAGGCGTGAGCGTCGCGAGCGGCTCGCCATTCTTATAGAGCGCGATGCGCGCTTCGGCGCCGCCGTAGTGCTGCTCGGGCAAGGCGCGCGCTGTTAGGTACTCGAGCCGGTATTCGCCGACTTCGAGCGAACTGCCCGGCACGACGTTCTCGAGCCGCTCGATGTTCAGCGCCGCGCCCGCAAAGCCAACGAACAAGAACACCACGCCGAGGTGCACGACGTAACCGCCGTAGCGCTGCTGGTTGGTGCGGAACAGCCGGACGAGCGCGCCGAGCGCGCCCTCGCCGCGGCGCATTTTCGCGCGCGCCGCGCGCCAGAACTCCTGCGCGATCGTGGCGGTTACGAGCGCGCCGAGGCCCCAGGTGAGCGAGGCCAGCCACTGGCCCGCGCCGAGCAGCACGAGCAACGCCACGAACGTGAGCGCGCCGATCGCGACCGAAGGCACGAGTTGGCGGCGCAGATTCGCTGGGGTCGCGCGGCGCCAGGCGAGCAGCGGGCCCACGCCTGTTAGGGCCAGCAGCGGCAGCGCGATGAACACGAGAATCCCGTTGAACATCTTCGGCCCGAACAACAACTCCTTGCCCACGATGAAGGTCGAGAACTTGGGGAAGATCGTCAGGAAGAAGACCACCGCGAGGATGCTCATGAACAGCCAGTTGTTGATGACGAAGCTGGCCTCGCGCGAGACGATCGATTCGAGCTTGTTGGTGGCGCGCAGGGCGTTCCAGCGCCACGCGAGCGCCGCCGCGAAGCCGACGACCACGAGCAGCACGTACCACGAGAACAGCACGCCAAAGATTTCCGTCTGCGCGAAGGCGTGCACCGATGTCACGAGCCCGCTGCGCGTGATCATCGTGCCGAACAGGCACAGCGAGTAGGTGAGCCCGATCAGCACGAAGTTCCAGATCTTCAGCATGTCGCGCTTCTCTTGCACCATCACCGAGTGCAAGTAGGCGGTGGCCGCGAGCCAGGGCATGAACGAGGCGTTCTCCACCGGGTCCCACGCCCAATAACCGCCCCAGCCGAGCACTTCGTAGGCCCAGCGCCCGCCGAGCAGGATGCCGATCGAGTTGAAGCACCAGGCCCACAGCGTCCAGCGCCGCGTGACGCGCATCCAGGTCGTGCCGAGTTGCCCTGATAACAGCGCGGCGAGCGCGAACGCGAACGGCACCGCGAAGCCGGTGAGGCCGATGTAGAGCACGATCGGGTGGATCAGCATCACCGGGTGCTGGAGCAGCGGGTTCATGCCGCTGCCGTCAGACATCACATGGGTCGGCGGCAGCTTCTCGAACGGGTTCGAGACGAAGTTCAGCAGGATCAAGAAGAACGCGGCGTTCAGCGCCATCACCGCGCACACCCACGGCAGCAGCGCGCGCTCGCGGCGCTGCACGCTGATCGCGGCCGCGGCGTAGGCCGTGATCATCCACGTCCATAACAAGAGCGAGCCGGCTTGCCCGCCCCAGGCCGCGGCCATGCGGTACGCGGTGGACATGCTGCGCGCGGAGTTCTGGGAGACGTAGGCGAGCTGGAAATCGAACGTGGCGAGGGCGTAGAAGAGCGAGATCAGCGCGAACGTCACGAGGCCGAAGAGGGCGTAGACACCGCGCCGCGCGACGGTCGCCCAGTCTTCGGAGTGGGTGATGCCGGCGATTACGCCCGCGACTACGGCTGCCGCCGCGGCGAGCAGTGCGAGCAACGCCGCGAAGTAGCCGAGATCACTCACTCGTTGACTCCGCTCCGCTGCGCCTCGCTGCGCGCCCGCGTTGGGCGCGGGCTTGCACGCGCTTCAGATCTTCTCGCCGCGCGCAGCCGCTTCGAACTTCGAGGGGCACTTGGCGAGCAGGTTGGTGGCGTGGAACGTGCCGCCCGCTGCGAGCTTGCCCTCGACCACGACTTCCGCGCCGTCCTTGAACAAATCCGGCGTTTCGAGGCTCGCGTACTCGACGATCATGGCGCCGTTCGGGGAGCCGCCCGCGTGCGGCGCCGTCTCTTGCACCGCGAAGCGCACCTGCTTGCCGGGCACGTCGCGCTCGATCGTGCCGAGTGCGACGAAGCCGTGAACACGCGCCGGTTCGCCCACTTCGCCGCTGGCTTTGAACTCCGCCAGCGTCTGAAAATACGCGAACGCTTCGTCGCGGCCCTGCGACGCGCCGAGCCAGCCCACCAGGCCGACCACCAGCAACGCACCGATCGCGATCTGAACGCCCTTTGACATCGGAGCGCAACCTAGAGATTGGGCCTCGCCGCGGCAACGCGGCGCAGTGTGAAAGCGTCACAAAATCGCCGAGTTGGCGCGCGCGGTTGACGCTCCGCCGCGCTTGGCGGATTAATCGCCGCATGCGAATCCCCGACCACATCCGCGCGCTCTCGCCCTTCCTCGCGATGGAGGTGATGGAGCGCGCCATGGCGATGGAGCGCGCCGGCGCGCGCGTGATCCACCTCGAGATCGGCGAGCCGGATTTCGCGCCGCCGCCCGCCGCGGTCGAGGCGGCGCGCGAGGCGCTGGCCGCGGGGCGCACGAAGTACACCGCGAGCGTCGGGCTGCCGGAGTTGCGCGAGGCGATCGCGGCGGACAAGGCCGCCCGCACCGGCGCCGCGGTCGATCCCGAGCGCGTGCTCGTAACAAGCGGCACCTCGCCGGCGTTGCTGATGGTGTTCGCGGCGCTCTGCGAGCGAGGCAGCGAGGTGATCGTGCCCGCGCCGCACTACGCCTGTTATCCGAACTTCGCGCGCTTCGTGGGCGCCGCGCCGATCGCGGTGCCGTGCGATCCCGCTGCGGGCTTTGCCATCGATCCCGACGCGGTGAAGCGCGCGATCACACCGCGCACGCGCGCGATCGTGGTGGGCTCGCCGGCTAATCCCACCGGCGCGGTGCAGAGCCGCTCCGTAATGGCTGCGCTCGCGAGCCTCGGCGTACCGCTCGTGAGCGACGAAATCTACGACGGTCTCGTCTACGACGGCGCGCGCGTGACGAGCGCGCTCGAAGTGAGCGACGACGCCTTCGTGCTCGACGGCTTCTCGAAGCGCTACGCGATGACCGGCTTCCGGCTCGGCTACGCGATCGCGCCGCGCGCCGCGATGCGCACACTGCAAACGCTCCAGCAAAACCTGTTCATCTCGGCGAGCGAGTTCGTGCAGTGCGCGGGCATCGCCGCGCTGCGCGAGGGCGCGAGCACCGTCGCCGCCGCGCGCGCCGCCTTTGCTTCGCGGCGCACCCTCCTCGTCGCGGGCCTGCGCGCGCTCGGCTTCGGCATCGCGCGCGAGCCCGAGGGCGCGTTCTACGTGTTCGCGGATGCGCGCGCTTTCGGCAGCGACTCGGTGGCGCTCGCCGCCGCGCTGCTCGAGCGAGCGCACGTCGCCTGCACGCCGGGCATCGACTTCGGCGCCGCGGGCGAAGGCTGCCTGCGCTTCTGTTACGCCGCGAGCGAGAGCGATATCTCGGAAGCGCTCGCGCGCATGCAGCCCGTGCTGGCGGAGCTGCGAGCCGCGCAACTCTGAGCCAAGCAACGCGAGAAGGGGCCAGATCCTTTCTTGCGTTTCTTGCGCTCCGCTGGCTGACCTACGTTGCCGCGCATGAACCCCCGCGACCCCGCTGCCGACGCCGCGCCCGAAGGCGTCCGCGCGCTGATCGCGATGCCGCAGTTCCGCTGGCTCACGGTCAGCAACGTCGCGTTCTTCCTGGCGATGGGCAGCCAGATGATCGTGCGGCCCTCGCTCGCCTACGGCATCACGCAGGACGAGTTCCTGCTCGGCCTGGTCGGCTTCGCGATGGCGGTGCCGATGCTGCTGTGCGGCCCGTTCGGCGGAGTCGCCGCGGACCGCTTCGACCGCCGCAGGCTGATCCTCGCCGCGCAGTTCGTCGCGCTCGCAGGCGAGGCGATCACGCTCGCGTTGTTATGGACCGGACAGCTGCGCTTCTGCACCTGATGGCGACCGCGGTCGTGATGGGCGCCGTCTTCCCGTTCTTGATGCCCGCGCGCCAAGCCGTCGTCGCGAACCTCGTCGGCCGCGCCCAGCTCGGCGCAGCGATCGGCTTCACCACGACGCTGATCAACATCACGCGCGTGGTCGGCCCCGCGATCCCCGGCTTCATCGAAGCGCACCTCGACGTGCGCTGGGCCTACACGTTCTCCGTCGCGCTCTACGCGGTCGCCTTCCTGTGCGCGCTGAAGCTCGATCCAGCAAAGCCCGTGCTGTCACCGCATCGCGCGTCCGTCACCGAACGCGTCATGGAAGGCGTGCGCTACGTCCGCCACGACCGCGCGCCGCCGGGGACGACGTCCTGCCGTGCGCCCCAGAAGTTGAGGATTTTTTGCCCCGGTCGCCAGCCGGAAAGCATATAGCTCCGCATCATGCCGGCGCGCATCAGTTCGTGCTTGGCGTCGTCATACCAGAAGGCCAGTGGCTTGCCGGTGGAGCCGCCGGTGTGGCCGATTTTGACCTGGCTGCGGTCGGCCGGATTCAGGTTGGGGCTGCGCGCCAGCAGGTCGTCCATGCGCTGGATCACGTTGTCTTTGCGCAGGATGGGCAGGGCACCGAGGCTGAAGCTGTCGTGACTTAATAATGAAGTTAGCGTTTCACCGTAGTACGTGGTGTG
>JANNRF010000088.1:0-15519 GCA_031401135.1 Deltaproteobacteria bacterium
CCGACCAGCTCGCGTCGATCGCATAGAAGGTGAAAAGGCAGAGCTGCTTCACGCCGGCGTAGACCTCGCGCAACACGGCGATGCGACTGTCGCGAAGCGCGGCGATGCAGGCGCTGCGCGCGTCGGCGTCGAGCTTCGAGAAGCGCGCGACGCGACCACTCGCGAGCGGGCTGCCCCACTCGATCAGCAACAGCGCGGCGGAGAGCCCACGCAATACGGTGATGCGCTCGCCGACGAGGAAGGCGTCGATGCGCGTCGCGAGATCGACGTCGCGCGCGCCGAGTTCGAATGCACCGCCTTGCGGGACGAAGGTGTCGGCGACGACCCCGAGAAGCACCCACTCCGCGGCGTCGAGCACGCGCAGGTCGGACGGCGCGCGCAATGCATCGGCGGGCGCGCAGCCAAGCGCGAATCCAGGCACGAACGCGAGCGCACCCACCGCTTGCACGGAACGGCGCAGGAATACGCGGCGCGAGACTTCGGGGATCGCCATGCGGGCGCGCAGGGTAGCGGCGGCAGTGCGCCGTCGGTGCAGGCATATGCCTTGCAGATCGAGCCAGCCGAGGTGGTGTGCATGGATGCGAAGTGGCCGCAGATCGAGAAGCTCGCGACGCAGGTCGTGCGGCTCGGCAACGAGCATTTCGAGTTGCAACTCGACGGACCGCTCGCGCCGGGTTGGGCGGGGAATCTCGCCGCCGGGCTCGCGCGCGCCGGCATCAGCATCGAGCGCGGTCATGCGCGCGGCGCTGGCGCGGGCGTCTGGTCGTCGCGCATCGAAGTCGTGCGCACGCCAGGCGCGGTCGATCCGCGTTCGCTCGATATCGCGCAGCTCGCGGTCACGGATGCGGGAGCGGGCTTCGCGACGCCGATCGAGCTCGACCACTTCGTGTTGCAGCCTTCGCTCGATCACGGCGGAACGCTGCAATTGCGCATTGGCGCAGCCGACACGGTGGGCTTCCTCGCCGCGCTGCTGCGGCGGCTCGCCTACTTCGCGCTCTTCCCGATCGAGCTGAAGCTCGAGACGCTGAACACGCGCATCGCCGACGAACTCTGGCTATGCGCGGGCGGGAGTCGCACGCCGTCGGCTGCCACGACGAGCGCGCTGCGCACCGCGCTTCAGTCCTTGGTGCGAACGAAAGCGTGAGCCATCACTGGGCAGCGTCTGCCTGCGGGCTGCGCAGCGATTCCTCTTTGCGCGCGGGTTTCGGCGCGCGGCAAAAGAGATTCGAGACTTCGAAATCGACGCGACCGTTTTGCTCGAAGCCGCCCGCGCCGCCACTGCTGCGACCGGAGACGCTCGGCTCGATCACCGGCGCTGCGTCGCGGCAAGTCGCGCAGCCGCTCGGCCCGAGCGCCAAGGTCGCGGCCAGGCCGAGCAGGCACACCCAGCGCCGCAGTCTCACAGCTTGCGGATCTTCTCGCGGTGATTCGCGACGCGCTTGGTGGCGTTGCGGGTGTCGAGGATGCGCTGCGATTTCTCGACGACGCGCTCCCACTCCGTCACAGAGTGATCGGTGATGATGATCGTGAGATCCGCGTTCGCGAGCGCTTCGTCGGAGAGTTCGACGCTCTTCATCACGTGATGACCGACGTGGAATTCGGGCACGTGCGGATCGTGGTACTCCACCTGCGCGCCCTTCTGGATCAGCAGCTCGGTGATCTCGATCGCCGGCGACTCGCGCATGTCGGACACGTTGGCCTTGTAGGCGACGCCGAGCACCAGGATGCGCGAACCATTCACCGCGAGGCGGTCTTCGTTCAGGATGTCGCCGAGCTTGCGCACCACGTGGAACGGCATCTGCGTGTTGATCTCGGTGGCCAGCTCGATGAAGCGCGCCGGGAAGTTCAGCGACTTCATCTTCCACGAGAGATAGGTCGGGTCGATCGGGATGCAGTGCCCGCCGAGGCCCGGGCCCGGCAGGAACTTCATGTAGCCGTATGGCTTGGTCGCGGCCGCCTCGATCACTTCCCAGACGTCGAGGCCGAGGCGGTCGCACATCAGCGCCACTTCATTGGCGAGGCCGATATTGATTGCACGGAAGGTGTTCTCTAGCAGCTTCACCATCTCGGCGGCCTGCGTCGACGACATCGAAATCACGGTGTCGAAGACCGGCTCGAAGGATTTCACAGCGAGCTGGGTGCAGAGCGGCGTCTCGCCGCCAACCACTTTCGGCACGTTGCGCACCTTGAACTGTCTGTTCGCCGGATCGATGCGCTCGGGCGCGAACGCCAGCGCGAAGTCTTCGCCGACCTTCAATCCGTCCCGTTCGAGGATCGGCAGGAAGAGTTCGTGTGTAGTGCCGGGATAGGTGGTCGAGCCGAGGATCACGAGCTGGCCCGGGCGCAGCCGCTTCTGGATCGCTTCGACCGCCGCCACCATGAACGAGAAGTCAGGGTCCTTGGTCTTCGTGAGCGGCGTCGGTACGCACACGTTGATCACGTCCATCGAGCCGAGCGCGTTGAACTCGGTCGAGGGCGTGAAGCGACCCTGCTTCACAGCCGCTGCGACATCGGCTGCCGCCACGTCCTCGATGTATGAGCCGCCGCCAGAGAGCACGCGAATCTTCTCGGCGTCGACGTCGAAGCCCGTTACTCGAAAGCCGGCCTTCGCGAACTCCAGCGTGAGCGGCAGGCCCACGTAACCGAGGCCGATCACGCCGATCTGTGCCTCGCGCGCCTCGATCTTGCCCTTCAGATCTTCCAAACGCGTCATGACGCCTCCGTGTCGTGCCCCGGCCCTTTCGGCAGATCCGCCGCGCCGCCAAAGAAGGACGCGAAGTATCCCCAGCCGGACCAAAGGGTGAGGGCCGTCGCGACCACAAGAAGTGACAGTCCAATGAAGTGATTCTGAAGGCCCAAGGTGCCTTCGGGGAAGAGCAGGAACCCAACCGCGACATTCTGGAAGACGGTCTTCAGCTTGCCGGGCCACTCTGCCGCCATCACGCCGCCGCGTTCCGACGCGAAGCTGCGCAGGCCGGTGACCGCGAGTTCGCGGCCGATGATGACCGCCACGGGCAGAGCGCCCCACGGCGCCGGGATGCGGTCCATGGCCAGCAGCACGATCAGCGCGGTGGCGGTCGTGAGCTTGTCCGCGAGCGGGTCGAGATGCTTCCCGATGCTGGTGATCAGCCCCTCGCGGCGCGCGATCCAGCCATCGACGAGATCGCCGAGCGCGGAGAGCACGAACAGGCAGCCGACCGTTTGCGAGGCCGCCCGCTCAGGGAACCAGGGGAACGCGACGAGCACGGGCAGCACCGCGAGGCGCGCGATCGTGATGGTGTTCGGGATGTTCCAGAGCTGCTCGCGCTCGTGCTGCTCTGCCACGCGGGTCCCCGTCTAGCTGGCTCGCAGGCTGGGCGAGCCGACAGGCACGCGTCAACGAGCGGCGAATTGCGGATGATACTCGCGATAGTAAGTCATTACGCGGCGGACGTATGTCTCCGTCTCGCGATACGGCGGGACGCCGCCGAACTTGGTGACGGCTTCTGGCCCCGCGTTGTACGCGGCCAGCGCCATCGTCCATGTGCCGAAGCGCTCGCGCAGTGTGCGCAGGTAGCGGGCGCCGCCGGCAATGTTCTGCTCGGCCGCGAAGGCGTCCTTCACACCGAGCGAGCGCGCGGTGGCGGGCATCAGCTGCATCAGGCCCATCGCGCCCTTGTGCGAAACGGCGCCGGGGTTGAACGCGCTCTCCGCGCGAATCACGGCTTTCACGAGCGCGGGCGGAACACCCGCTTCACGGCCGAGGCGCTCGACCATCGGGTCGTAGGCGCGCGCGCGCTTCGTCGACGTCGCGGCAAGCGGGCTCAGTTTCGCGCCGAAGGTCTGCAGACCGCGGACCTTCGCGTAACGCTTGTCCCACTGGACGTTGGTGAAGTGCACGACGCCGCGCGCGTCGACGTAGCGGTAGAGGTTGCCCCCCGCGAAAGCGGCCGCGGGTGCGAGCACCAGCAGCGCGGCGAGCGCGCAAAGCAGGCTGCGGCGCATTCCGCCGCTGACCCGAGCTCGCCTCGCGAGATATGCTGCGTCCATCTCGTCAGGGCGTATCGGCGCAAACGCGCGCCAGCCTGAGCGGGGCGACTGGGGACCGCCTCACTGCGGTGCCCCCTCACCAGGCGGCAACTTGACGAGCGGCGGCGACCTCCGGCAACACGATTTTCTTGTGCTGGGAAGCGGGATCGCGGGCCTGTTCTACGCCCTGCAGGCCGCCGAGCATGGCCGCGTGGCGATCGTCACCAAGAAGCACGCCGCGGAATCGGCCACGAACTACGCCCAGGGCGGGATTGCCGCGGTCGTGGCGCCGGACGACTCGACCGAGGCGCACGTCCGCGACACGCTCGAAGCCGGCGCGGGGCTCTGCCGCGAGGACGTGGTGCGCTTCGTGATCGAACGCGGGCGCGCGACGATCGACGCGCTGCTCGCGCTCGGCGTCGAGTTCGATCGCAGCAGCGGCGGAGCTTTCGCGGTGGGGCGCGAGGGCGGGCACACGCGGCGGCGCGTGCTGCATCACCGCGACGCCACAGGCCGCGAGATCGAGCGCGCCCTGCTCGCGCGCGCCCGCGCGCACCCGAATATTTTGCTGCTCGAGAACCACTGCGCCGTCGATTTGCTCACGACGCGACGCGCGGGCCTCGCGGGCCCGAACCGCGCGCTCGGCGCCTACGTGCTCGACGCGGAGCGCGGCGTGGTCGAGCGCTACCTCGCGCCGATCACGTTTCTCGCGACCGGCGGCGCGGGCAAGGTCTACCTCTACACGAGCAACCCCGACATCGCGTCGGGCGACGGCATGGCGATGGCGTATCGCGCGGGCGCCACGCTCGCGAACATGGAGTTCATCCAGTTCCACCCGACCTGCTTGTTCCATCCGCAAGCGAAGTCATTTCTCATTACGGAGGCGGTGCGCGGCGAAGGCGGTGTGCTGCGCACGCTTGGCGGCGACGCCTTCATGCCGCGTTATCACGAGATGAAGGACCTCGCGCCGCGCGACGTGGTGGCGCGCGCGATCGACACCGAGCTCAAGCGTTCCGGCGACGATTCCGTGCTGCTCGACATCACGCAGCGCGATGCCGCATTCGTGCGCGAGCGCTTCCCGAATATCTACGAGCGCTGCCTCACCTTCGGTATCGACATTACGCGCCAGGCGATCCCGGTGGTGCCGGCGGCTCATTATTGCTGCGGCGGCGTCGTCACCAACCTGAGCGGTGAGAGCGACATCTCGAACCTGTTCGCGGCGGGCGAAGTGACCTGCACCGGGCTGCACGGCGCGAACCGCTTGGCCTCGAACTCGCTGCTCGAGGGCGTGGTGTTCGCCGAGGCGGCTGCGCGCGAATCGATCGCGCGGCTCGCGCAGTTGCCGCGCGAGATGCCGCAGGTCGAGCCGTGGAGCGACGGCTCGGCCACCGAGAGCGCCGAGGCGGTGGTGATTACGCAGAACTGGGACGAGATCCGGCGCTTCATGTGGAACTACGTCGGCATCGTGCGCAGCGACAAGCGCCTCGAACGCGCGCAGCGCCGCATCGCGCTCTTGCGCGAAGAGATCAACGAGTATTACTGGAACGCGAAGTTGACTCCGCCGCTGATCGAACTGCGCAACCTCGCCGTGGTCGCAGAATTGGTGATCGAGTGCGCGGTGCGGCGCAAAGAGAGCCGCGGGCTCCACTACACGCTCGACTACCCGAAGCGCGACGATTCGCGTCCGGGCCGCGACACGCTGATCCGAAAGCTCGAGTAGCTACTCCCGCTGCACCAGCACGCCGCTCTCGAGCAGCGAGCGAATCGCGCTCTGCACATCGGCGTCCGCATCGGGAATCACGTCGATCATGCGCCGCACCGTGAGCCCGGCGCCCGCGAGATCGAGCACGGCCTCCTCGAGCTTCGAGAGTTCGCCAGCGCTCGCGAGCGCGTCGCGCTCGAGGCTGAAGCGCGCGCGCAGATCGAGCGGCGCGTGATGCGCCGCCTCATCTACCTGGCGCGCAGCTTCGAGCAGCGCGTTCTGCAGCGGCAGCGGTGAGGGCTCATCCGTCATCGCATCGACTTGCGCGTGGAACGAGAACGTCCCGGCGTTCCACTGGAGCATGCGCGCGAGCGCCTTGACGCCGCGCAGCGAACCGAGCATCGCGTAGCGGATGGCGCCGTTCTCGAACGCGATCGTCGCCTCCTCCGAGCCGAGATTCGCCGTCAGTGTGCCGTGCGGAGAAGACTGGCCGAGCATCTGAACCAGGCTCGCCATGCCGAGTTCCTCGATGCGCCCCGTAATCCCTGCGGCGGCGCGCTCGGCTTCCGCGCGTTTCACATCCTTCACGAACTCGCGCAGCTCGCTCGAGCGCTCCGGCGGCGTGTCGAACGTGACACCGACCGCTGCGACCGTGCCTTCGGTCTGGATGTGCCGCGCAACTCTCCCGCGCACCGCGATGCGCTCGCCGCTGACCGGATGCTGGAGCTCGAGTTCGATGGATTTTCCGAGCGGGAGGTCGCTGCCGTCGGCGGAGATCAACACGCCGGTCTCGGACAAATCGCGCGTGCGGCCTTCGAGGTTCACCTGCGTGGTCTGCAGGCGCGCGGGGACCCGGGCGGCTGCGCGCGGGGATTTGCGCCGATCGTCGACCTCGCGGAGCGGATCGCGCGCGGGCGCCGGGGGCACCTTCGCGACTCGCAGCACGGTCTTCGCGTGTGGGTCCGGCGCGCGCGGGAGCCGCGGGACAGCCCCGAAATCGATGCTCTCGCCCAGCTCGAGCGAGTCACCGCGTCCGGGATCCGGCTCGAGATCGAGATCGCCGAACAACGCCGGTGCGGCGGTGCTGGTCGCGGGCCGAGGCTGCGCTTCGCGCGCGAGAAATGGCTCGAGATCTGCTCGCAACTCGGACGCGGCCTTCGCGAACTGGACGGCCACGCTGCCGCTCGGCGAGCAGAACACCACCTCGGCTTCGAACACGAGCGAGTCAGCGCGCCAGGCGAACGTGAGCTCAACCTCGACCTGCTCCCGGAGCTCCGGCTTCTCGCTCGTGCGTATCTGCGCGCCGCCATTCGAGATATTGCGATCGAACTCGGTGGCAAGTGCCGCCGCCGTTTCGAACGCAATTCTCAAGCGGCGCATGCCACGCTCCCCGCCTCGGATCGGCTCCGAAGGCTCTGAGCGAGTTCATCGGCGGGCCGAGGGAGGGCCTAAATGGAGCTACGAGCGGAGCAGGTTTTCGAAGAGCCGCCGCCCGGGCCTCTGTGGCGCGATGTCCAGCTCCGGGTGCCACTGCACCGCGACCAGGACTGGAGCGTTCGCAAGTTCGACGGCCTCGATCACCCCGTCCGCAGCCCAAGCGATGGGCGTAATCCCCTCGCCGAGGCGATCGATCGCTTGATGGTGCCAGGACTGGACGCTCGCGAGCTGCGCGTGCTCGAGGACGCGAGCGAGCGACGAATCAGCCGCGAGCCGCACCGGGTGAGACGTGGCCTCGAGTTGGCTCGCGCGGTGCGGGGTTTGCTCGCCGACCACGTCCGGCAAGTGGCCGTGCAGCGTCCCGCCGCGCGCGACGTTCAGCAGCTGAAGCCCGCGGCAGATCGCAAGCGTGGGCAAGTTCTCCGCAACAGCTGCGCGCACGAGCGCAATCTCGAAGGCGTCTCGCTCTTGGCATGTGCCGTAGACGGCGCTCTGCCCGGCCGCGCCGGAGTGAGTCGGGTGGAGGTCGCCGCCGCCCGAGAGCACGAGGCCGTCGAGCCGTGCGAGCAACTCGGCGGGTTCGCCCTCGCCGGGCGCGAGCAGCACCGGCACTCCGCCGGCTGCGCGCACCGCGTCGACATACGCCGCGGGCAGCGTGAAGCGCTCGCGGCCTTCGCGTTCGCGCCGGTAGGTGGTGACGCCGATCCAGCGCCGCGTCACGCGCCGAACTCACTCGCGCGCGGGCTCATGCGTCCTCGTCGGCCGCGATCTCGTCCGCTTCGGCTTCGACGGTGCGGAACAGCATCAGCTGCGGGACCACATCCGGCCCGGTGATGGGCACCGGATATTCCTCGGAGAAGCACGCATCGCAGTGGCCGTGCTCGAGCTTCTTGCCGAGGCCGCGCAGGCCGTCGAGCGAGAGGTAGCCGAGCGAATCGGCGCCGATCGCGGCGCGAACTTCGTCGACGGTCTTGTTCGACGCGATCAGCTCCGAGCGCGTCGGCATGTCGATTCCGTAATGACACGGCCGGATCGTCGGCGGCGCCGCAATACGCACGTGGACCTTCTTGGCGCCCGCCGCGCGCATCATGTTCGAAATCTTGAGCATGCTCGTACCGCGCACGATCGAATCGTCGAGCAGCACCACGTTCTTGCCTTCGAGCACCTGGCGGATCGCGTTGTGCTTCACCTTCACGCCGAAGTTCCGGATCGACTGCGCGGGCTCGATGAACGTCCTGCCAACGAAGTGATTACGGATGATCGCAGTCTCATAGGGGATGCCGGATTCCTCGGAGTAGCCGAGCGCGGCGGCGTTGCCGGAGTCGAGCAGCGGGACGACCAAGTCGGCTTCCGCGGGGTGCTCGCGCGCAAGCAAGCGGCCAAGCGATTTGCGGAACAGGTAGACGTTGCCGCCCGGGAACATCGAATCTGGGCGCGCGAAATACATGTACTCGAAGATGCAGAACGACTCGCGCGCGGGCTTCGGGAACGGGCGCAGCGAGCGCAGTCGGCCGCGCCGCACCACGACCATTTCGCCGGGATCGACGTGGCGCACGACCGTGGCGCCGATCAGGTCGAGCGCGCAGGTTTCGCTGGCCGCCACCCAGGCGCCGTCGAGTTGCCCTAACACCAAGGGCCGGAATCCGTTCGGGTCGCGCACTGCCACCAGCGCGTCGTGGGTGAGCATCACCAGGCTGAAGGCGCCCTTCACCCGCGAGAGCGCATCGATCAGTCGATCCTCGAGCGAGGCCTCGCGCGAGCGCGCGAGCAGGTGCACGATCACCTCGCTGTCCGAAGTCGTGCTGAAGATCGCGCCGCGGCCCTCGAGTTCGCGGCGAACGGCCGGCGCGTTCACCAGGTTGCCGTTATGCGCGATCGAGACCGGCCCGCCGTCGGTGTTGGCGCAGAACGGCTGTGCGTTGCGCAGCGAACTCTCGCCGGTCGTCGAGTAACGCACGTGCCCCACCGCGTGCCGGCCCGGCAAGCGCGCGAGCACTTTCTCGGTGAACACGTCGGCGACGTAGCCCATGCCGCGGTGCACGAACTGCTCGCCGCCCTGGCTCGAGACGATGCCGCCGCTCTCCTGCCCGCGATGCTGCATCGCGTACAGCGAGAGGTACGCGATGTTCGAAGCTTCGGCGTGGCCGTGGACGCCCACGATTCCGCACTCGTCCTTGAAGCGTTCGCCCTCTTTGAGCGCAGCGAGTTCGGCGAGTTGCTTGGCCGGGAACATGCGGTCTCCACTGCGTGAGCGTTGTTATGGACTCGAGAAGTTCCGCGCCGGCACGCTGGTCCACCAAGTGTAGGCGAGCAAGAAGTAGTACATGACCGGAATGCCGAGCAGGTTCGAATCGATGCGGTCGAGCACGCCGCCAGTGCCGGGCAAGAGCGTGCCGGTGTCCTTGATCTGCGCATCGCGCTTCAGCAGCGATTCGACCAGATCGCCGACGATGCCAACGCCGGCGAGTACCGGGGCCAGCACGATCACCGCGAGCCAGGGGAGCTCCTCCGAGAGGTCGCTCGCGAATAGGTCGAACGCGCCTTTGGTGAGCAGCGCCATCGCGATGCCGCCGACGATCGCGCCGTAGGCGCCCTCGATCGTCTTCTTGGGCGAGACCGCTGGCGCGAGCGGGCGGTGCCCGTAGCGGCGGCCCGCGAAATAGGCGCCCGCGTCACCCGCGATCACGACGGCGATCACGAAAAACAAGTAGAAGGCCCCGACGTCGGAATCCATGCCGCGCGCAACCGCGCCGCCCCAGCGGCCCGCGACCGAATCTTTGAACTCGCGCAGCACGATCGCGTGGGAGAGCAACCAGCCGACGTAGAACACGCCGAAGAATGTCTCGGAGATGCTCGCGAGCGATTCCGAGATCTGCTTCTTGCGCAGCTGCGCGATCATTAGGCCGAGCAGCACCGCCGAGAGCAGCAGCGTCGCGAGATACTCGCTGCCGATGAACGCGACGAGCGGCAGCGCGAGCGCGGCGACCGTCCCGACGCCGCGCACCGGCACGGCGCCCTTGGCCTCGATCAGGTGGTAGAACTCGTTGATCGCGATCGCGGTGATGACCATGATCGCCAGCAGAAGCCACCAGCCGCCGAGGGCCACGACGCCGCAGATCGCGGGGATCAGGAACGCGGCCGTAATCAGTCGCTGCTGCAGGTTCGAGCGCGGCGGCGGCGCTTCGGGGGGCGGCGCCAGCAGCGTCGGTTCCGGCGCGGCGGTTTGCGCGGCCTCGCTCATTGCGCGCCCGTCGAGCCGAAGCCGCCGGCGCCGCGCGCGCTGTCTTCGAGCGCTGCCCGCTCATCCCACGCGATGCGCGCGACCGGCGCCACCACGAGCTGCGCGATGCGATCGCCGCGCTTGATCGCAAACGGCTCGCGGCCCGTGTTCCACAAAATCACCGACAGCTCCCCGCGAAAATCGGCGTCGATGGTACCCGGCGCGTTCGGGAGCACGATCCCAAATTTGAGCGCGAGCCCGCTGCGCGCGCGCACTTGCCCTTCGAAGCCGCGCGGGATCGCAACGCGCAGCCCCGTCGGCACGAGCGCGCGTTCGCCCGCCGCGAGCGCAAGCTCCTCGCGCAGCGCGGCGCGCAGGTCGAGCCCTGCGGAGCCTTCGCTTGCATAGCTGGGCAGCGGCAGGTCCTCGTTTCCCGCGACTCGCGTCACTGGCACGAGGACCTGCTCGGCGCCGCCGGCCACCTTGTTACGACTGCGGAGCGCCGAGCGCTTCCGCGAGCGCTTCGCGGCGCGAGAGGCGAATGCGCCCCGTCGGGTCGATGTCGATGCACTTCACCAGGATCTCGTCGCCCTCGGCCACCACGTCCTCGACGCGATTCACGCGCGCCTCGGCGAGGTGGCTGATGTGTACGAGGCCATCGGTGCCCGGGAAGATCTCGACGAACGCGCCGAAATCAGTGATGCGCTTCACCTTGCCGGTGTAGAGCTTCCCGAGTTCCGCTTCCTGCGTGAGCTCCTGCACCATCGCCTGGGCGCGGCGCAGCGCATTGCCGTCGGGCGCGAAGATGCTGACGCGGCCCGAGTCGTCGACCTCGATCTTCGCGCCGCTCATCTCCTGAATGCCGCGAATCACGCGGCCGCCTGGCCCGATGACGTCGCGGATGCGATCGGTCTTGATCTTGATCACTTCCATGCGCGGCGCCCACTCCGACGGAGTCGAGCGCGGTACGAAGCCCGGCAGCAGCGCTTCCGAATCGCGCTCCATTGCCGCGAGGATGTGCAGGCGGCCGTCGCGCGCCTGAGCGAGCGCGGCCTCCATCACGTTCCAATCGACTGCTTCGATCTTGATGTCCATTTGCAGCGCCGTAATGCCGGCCCTGGTGCCCGCGACTTTGAAGTCCATGTCGCCGAGGTGGTCCTCGTCGCCAAGAATGTCGGACAGGATCGCGCGGCGCGTGCCGCTCTCGATCAGGCCCATCGCGATGCCCGCGACCGGCGCGCGCAGCGGAACGCCAGCATCCATTAGGGCGAGCGTGCCGCCGCAGATCGTCGCCATCGACGACGAGCCGTTCGACTCGAGCACTTCCGAGACCACGCGCACCGTGTACGGGAACGTGTCGACGCTGGGCATCACGACCGCCAGCGCGCGCTCGGCGAGGTTGCCGTGACCGACGTCGCGGCGCGAAGGCCCGCGCAGCGGCTTCACTTCACCGACCGAGAACGGCGGGAAGTTGTAGTGCAGCAGGAAGTGCTTCTCGGTGCGCTCGTGCAGCGCGTCGATCGTCTGCGAATCGCCGTCGCTGCCGAGCGTCGCGTAGCAGAGCGCCTGGGTCTCGCCGCGCGTGAAGAGCGCGACGCCGTGGGCGCGGGGCAACGCGCGGATCACGCACGCGATCGGGCGGATGTCGGTGGTCTTGCGGCCATCGATGCGCTCGCCCTGATCGAGGATGCGGTCACGGATTAGGGTCGAGCGCAGATCGTGCAGCGCGTCCTTCGCGTTCGCGGTCAGCTTGCGCAGGCCGTTCTGGCGCGTCTCGACCTGGTCGAGCGTCGCGAGTTCCACGCGCTCTTGGCGATACGGCGTCGTGAGCTGCGCGAGCACGTCCTTCTCGACCGCCGCGATCGCGTCGTAGCGCTCGTGCTTCACCCTGATCGCGCAGGCTTCGCGCAGGCGCGCTTCCGCGAGCGCCTTCACCTGCGTCATCACCGCCGCCTTGTCAGGCGACGGGCCGGGCACCTTGATCTTGGCCTTGCCGACGCGCTTCACGAGCTCTTCCTGCGCCGCGATGAGCGGCAGGATCTCGCGGTGCGCGAACTGCAGCGCCTCGAGCACGTCCTTCTCGCTGGCTTCCTTCGCGCCGCCTTCGACCATCACCAGCGCTTTGCGCGAGCCGGCGGCGACGAGGTCCATCACGCTCGACTTCTGCTGCTCGTAGGTCGGGTTCAGCACGAGCTGACCGTCGACCTTGGCGAGCCGCAGCGCGCCGATCGGGCCGAGGAACGGAATCTGCGAGATCGCGAGCGCCGTCGAGGCGCCGATGAACGCGCACATGTCCGGCGGATTCACGCCGTCGGCCGCGAGTACGGTCGCGGTGACCTGCACTTCATCGCGATAGCCGTCGGGGAACAGCGGGCGAATCGAGCGATCGATGAAGCGGCAGATCAGGATCTCGCGATCCGAGAGCCGCGCCTCGCGTTTGAAGAAGCCGCCGGGGATCTTGCCCGCCGCGGAAGTCTTCTCGACGAAGTCGACCGAGAGCGGGAAGAAGTCGATGCCCTCGCGCGGCTTCGCGGTGTTCACGGTGGTGAGCACCACCGTGTTGCCGATTGTTACGACCGCGGCGCCCGCGCTTTGCTTCGCGAGCCTGCCGGTTTCGATCACGATGGTGCGTCCGCCGACCTCGACGGACACTGTTTCTGCTTTGAACCATTCCGATGAACTAGAGCTGAGTGACATAGAAATACACGTCTCCACCGAGCATCGCGTCACGCGACTGCCGGCGCCTAATGAGAGGCGGCAAGGACCGAGGATCCGGGGGAGACGAAATGCGGGATCAGGGATCGGCGAAGGCCCTCGCGTGGCGCTTCGCAGATCTATGACTCCCACATTTCGTGTGTCCGCGACCGGACCGCCTCTCTGTTTTGGTGCCGCTCGACCCTCGAGCAGCGTGCCGCCCTTTCTTGGTTAGCGGCGCAGGCCCAACTTCGTGACGAGGGCCTGGTATCGATCTGCATCAATTCGCTCGAGGTAATCGAGCAGGCGGCGGCGCTGGCTCACCATCTTCAGGAGCCCGCGCCGTGAGTGGTGGTCCTTCACGTGCGTTCCAAAGTGCGAACCCAGCTGGTCGATGCGCGCTGAGAGCAGCGCAACTTGAACTTCGGGCGAGCCCGTGTCCGACTCGTGCGTGCGGAACTGCTCGATCACCTGTGCGGTCGCCACGTCGTACTCCTCGAAGTCGCGGGTTTTATCAGTGTGCAGCGTGGGCTGCCAGGTCGTTGCACTGAGTTGGCGACCGTTCTCCTTGTTTACTTCGCTCGCCTCCGGGGACTCCGGCTCGCTGCGCGCTTCGCTTGCGGCCTCGGCCGACCTGCATGGGAGGCGCTTCGTCAGCGAGGCTCCACCCGCGTCTGCTCCCCCACGTCATGCCGGGGGGAACACGCGGAGCGGGTGAAAACGCCGGTCGGGGCGTAGCTCCATCACGGCGAGCAGCTCTCCGCTCGGCGCCAGCGCCGCGAACTTCGCGCCGGGCGTCGGCTGCGGGCCGCGTTCGTAGGGGCCACGGGCCTCGGCGGCTGCAATCGCCCCGCCGTTCGTGACGCGGCGGGCCTGAATGCCGCTGAGTGCGATCTGCGGCAGCGGCAGAATCTGCACTGGTGACAGGATGCGCGCTTCGAGCTGGCCCGCGGCGGCGAGTTCGTCGCATTGCCCGGGCGTCAGGCAGTCCTCGATCAGGAAGGGCCCGTTCGCGGTGCGCCGGAGCCCCGCCAAGTGCGCGCCGCACCCCAGCATCTCGCCGAGGTCGGCGGCGAGCACCCGCACGTACGTGCCCGGCGAGCAGGCCACCTCGACGCCCACGTCGGGCGCCTCGAAGCTCGTCATCGCGATGCGGTGAATGCGCACTTTTCGCGGCTCGCGCTCCACCTCCTCGCCTTTGCGCGCGAGCCGATAGAGCGGCACGCCATCTTTTTTGACCGAGCTGTACATCGGCGGGATCTGCTCGATCTCGCCCGCGAAGCTCGCGAGGGCCGCCTGCACCGCGGCCGCCTCCGGCAGCGCGCCGGTGTGCGTGCGCACGGCTTTGCCCTCGGCGTCGAGCGTTTCGGTCGTGATCCCCAGCCGAATCGTGCCGACGTAAATCTTCGTCTGCTGATCGACGAACGGAATCAGCTTGGTGGCGTCGCGGATCGCGAGCGGCAGCACGCCGGTCGCGAGCGGGTCGAGCGTGCCGAGGTGCCCAACGCGCCGTGTGCCGAGCCAACGGCGCGCGGCGTCGACCACGTCGTGGGACGACCAGCCCACGGGCTTGTCGATCGCGAGGAAGCCGATCGGTCCCGGCCGCTCGCGCTTATCAGGGTTTGCCACGCTCGATCTCCTTCAGGACCCGCAGGGTCTCAGCTCCCACTTCGAGCGAATCGTCCTTGACGAAGCGCAGCTCGGGCACGCGCTTGGTGGCCAGCGCCCGCGCCAGCTGCGTGCGCAAGAAGCCTGCGGCGCTGGCGAGCCCCTTCGCGGTGTCGGCGTCGGCGTGCGTCGGCCGCGGAGTCTTCCCGTGCGGCACCGCGTCGAGCGCGCTCCAGAACACTTTCGCGTGCGAGAGATCCGGCGCGACATCGATGCGCGTCAGCGTGACGAGCCCAACGCGCGGGTCCGTCACCTCCTGGCGCAACAAGCGCGCGAGCTCGCCGCGAATCTGCTCGCCCAGCCTCTCGGTCCGCCGCGTCACAAAATCTCCACTTCCTGATCTGTCACGACCGCGAGATGCAGGCCTTCGATGAAATCGATCGCCTTCTCGAGCCGCGCGCGCGCTTCCTGAGCCTCGCCCGAGACCGCCGCGAGCCCGAGCACCGCCACCTGCCATGTGTCCTGGCCGCCGACCTCGGCGATCGAGACGTTGAATTCGTTGCGAACGCGCCGCTTGATCGACTGAACCACTCCCCGCTTCGCCTTGAGCGACTGCGCGCTCTCGATGTGAAGCTCGACCCTCGCAGCAGCTACGAACATCGCCCGTGCACGTCGGCCGAGGCTGCAAGCGAAGCGCGCAGCGAGGCGAAGTCTTCGGAGCCGAGCGGAGTCAACAAGGAAGATTCGTCCTCGCGCGCTTCGCGCGGGGACGAAGCGCGCAGCGAGCCGTAGTCCTCGGAGGCGAGCGAAGTAAACAAGAAGAGAAGCGAACCTCGATGCATTTAGAGAG
>JANNRF010000089.1:0-1745 GCA_031401135.1 Deltaproteobacteria bacterium
TGCTGGTACTTGCCCCAGTGGCGGCGCAGGCCGATGTCGCCGACGCGAAACTTCCAGTTCTTGCCCGGGACGTCGATGCGCGCGATCAGGCGGCGCTTCTGTTCCGCCTTCGAGACGTTCAGGAAGAACTTGCGGATCACGATGCCTTGCCGCGTCGCGTAGCGTTCGAAGGCGCGCAGGTCCTCGTGGCGCTCCTCCCAGATGCGCTTGGTCACGAGCTGCGGCGGCAACTTCTGACGCGCCAGCACCTCCGGGTGCACCCGCGCCACGAGCACTTCCTCGTAATAAGAGCGGTTGAAGACGCCGATGCGCCCGCGCTCGGGCAGGCAGCGCATGCAGCGCCACAAGAAATCGTGGTCGAGCTCTTCCTCGGAGGGCTTCTTGAACGAGAAGACCTGACAACCCTGCGGATTCACGCCCGACATGACTTCGCGAATCGTGGTGTCCTTGCCCGCTGCGTCCATGCCCTGGATCAGCACCAGTAGCGCCCAGCGATCCTGCGCGTAGAGCTTGTCCTGCAACTCGGCGAGCAGCGCGGTGGCCTGCCGGGTGAGCGCCAGGGCGAGCGGCTCATCCGCTGAACTCAGGGGCCCCGTGTCGCTCGGGTCGAAGTCCCCGAGGCGAAAGCCGCGCGCGCGCTCGATCCGATACTCGCGCGAGAGTTCGCGTGCGCGTCCCACGTCGTCCATCTGCGCCTCCTTGCGCGGCCAGGTCCAGAGCGGCGCGCAGCGTATACCGGGCGACGCTCACGCAACAATGGCGAAGCGGCGCGCGCTGACGGAATCTTCCCAACAAGCGCCGCCTGTGCGGCCGCAACCGGGAGACCGTCATGCGAGTTCGCTGCAGTGCGTTGCTGTTGGTCGTGTCGATCTTGGCCCTCGACAGCGCGCGGGCCGAGCCAGAAGCGGGAGCGGCGAGTTCGGCGCCAAAGGCGCCGCGTCTCTTCGAGACGCACGAGACGCTCGCGCTCGACCTCGAAGCAGACTGGGGCGCAGTGCGACGCGATCGCAAGGGTGTCCCGACCAAGCATTCCGCGACGCTCGCTTATGCAGGGCCGAGCGGAACGGTGTCGATCCCGATTCAAGTCGAGACGCGCGGGCGATCGCGCTTGCGCGAGACGGTCTGCGAGTTTCCGCCGCTGCGGCTCGAACTCCCGAAAGAAGGCCGCAAGGGAACGCCCTTCCGCGGCATCGGCGAACTCAAGCTCGTGACGCATTGCCAGCGCAGCGCGAGCTATGAGCAGAACGTGCTGCTCGAGTACCTGCTGTATCGAAGCTACGCCGTGCTGACGGACCAGAGTTATCGCGTGCGCCTGATGCAAGTTCGCTACTTCGCGCCGGGCGGAAAGAAGCCGCTTTGGGAGCGCGCGGGCTTCGTGATCGAGGACGCTTCGGATCTCGCCAAGCGACTCGGCGCCGAGAGCGTCCGCGAGAACGTGATCGATCCGAGTCAAGTCGACGCCGCTCTGGCAAGCCGGGTCGAGATGTTCTTCTACCTGATCGGAATGACGGACTTCTCGATGGTCGCGCGCCCGGACGGGCCGTGTTGTCACAACGCGCGCATGTTACGGCCCGCGGGCGCGGCGCTGATTCCGGTGCCGTTCGACTTCGATCAAACCGGTGTGGTCGATCCTGAGTACGCGCTGCCGGACCCGCGCCTCAAGATTCGCAGCGTCACGCAGCGCAAGTTCCGCGGGCTCTGCCGCGAACCGGGATTGCACGCGGCCGCGATTTCGGAGCTGCGCG